>NZ_MAEV01000004.1:0-322828 GCF_002013385.1 Mycobacterium sp. D16R24
CAATATCGGCATGCTCGCGGTGATCGGTGGTAGCGGTTTCTACTCGTTCTTCGACAAACCGGTGCGGACCGTCACCCCGGCGACGCCGTACGGGCAGGCCAGTGCGCCCATCACGATTGGGCTGGTGGGGGAGCGCGAAGTGGCGTTTCTGCCCCGGCATGGCAGTCGCCACGAGTTCTCGCCGCACACCGTGCCCTATCGCGCCAACATGTGGGCGCTACGTGCCCTTGGGGTGCGCCGGGTCTTTGCGCCGTGCGCCGTGGGCAGCCTCACCCCCGATCTGGGTCCCGGCACCATCGTGGTGCCCGATCAGCTGGTGGACCGCACCAGTGGGCGTGAGCAGACATTCTTCGACAGTGCCGGTATCCACGTGGAATTCGCTGACCCCTACTGCCCCGGGCTGCGCGCCGTATCGCTGCAACCAGAGACCGTCGACGGCGGCACGATGGTGGTGGTGCAGGGGCCGCGGTTCTCGACACGGGCCGAAAGCCGGTGGTACGCATCGCAGGGTTTCACTCTGGTCAACATGACCGGATATCCCGAGGCGGTACTGGCTCGCGAGCTTGAAATCTGCTATGCCGCAATCGCTTTGGTCACCGATTTGGATGCCGGAATCGAACACGGCCAGGGCGTCCGGGCGGTTGACGTGTTCGCCGAGTTCGAGCGGAACATCGGCGGATTCAAGGAGCTGGTGCGCTCCGCGGTGACCGCGACCGAATCCGTCGACACCTGTGGGCACTGCCGTGCACATGACGGCGTCACACTGCCGATCGAACTTCCCTAGGGAGCGTAGCGCGTCTGTCCGTGCGGATTCTTGGTAAAGGACAGCACCTTCGACGGAACAACCTTGTATACGGCGGCGAACTGATCGCCCTCGCCGAATCCGCCCTCACTCGGCGTGAATTTCCAGTCCTCGCCGTACTTTTCGAAGTAGGCGTTCGCCAGTTTTTGTAGGGCCGCGGCATCGAGCACCCGTTCGGCTGTTCCTTCGACGACGACATCATGTCCGTCATTCCAGGTATTGACGCCGGTCGTGACGGCCACCGTGCAGTTCGCGTCGAGATTGCGTGCCTTCTGCTCGGTAGACCCGGTACAGAACACGAAGAAGTCCCCCTGCCACAGCCCGACCAGAGGAGTCGTGTGTGGGCTGCCGTCGGCGCGGACGGTGGTCATCCAGTACAGCTCGGCGGCGGCCAGTAGCGCCGATACGTCGCGCCATGCGGGCGCGGTGGCATCGGGCTCGCTGAACCGCTGATCGAAATGGGAGGTAAGGGTCATGGTGATAGAGACCCCGCCCGTCACCGAGATTCATCGCGGGTACCGTAACGCCATGCGTGATTCGGTCACCGTGCACATCGCCGCTCCTGCCGACAAGATCTGGGAACTGGTCAGCGATATCACCAACACCGGGAAGTTCAGTCCGGAGACGTTCGAGGCCGAATGGCTCGACGGCGCCACCGGCCCTGCGGTGGGTGTGCGCTTCCGCGGTCATGTGAAGCGCAATCAGAAGGGGCCCGTCTACTGGACGGTGTGCCGAATCGTCGACTGCGACCGCGGTCGGTCCTTCGGTTTCGCGGTGCTCTGGCCCAACGGTAAGACGGTGAACACTTGGCGCTATCGGTTCGAGCCCACGGGCGACGGTACGGATGTCACCGAATCCTTTGAGCTGACACCGACGTTGCCGCTGCGCATCTACTGGGCGCTACTCGGCTGGGCACGCGGACGCACCAACCGTAACGGCATGCGTGAGACCCTCAACAGGATCAAAGCGGTCGCCGAGGCTCGCTGATCAAGGGGCGGCGTCGAGTGCTGACAGGCCACGCCCCTCGGACCACACCGGGCTCTCGATAAAGTGGTTGTCATAGCTTTCCTGCGCGGCCCGCAGCTCGCTGATATCGGCCTGGCCGTGTACGATTCGGTCCAGCAGCCGAAAGTAGTCGAAGCGCTGTACGCCGGGGGAGAGCACCGTGAAAATATTGGCATCGCTGTCGCCGGTGGCGCCGAACGCGTGCGGCATCAGCCGGGGAACCAACAGTGTGTCGCCCTGTTCCAGCACCTCGATGCGATCTCCCGCCAGGATTTCCAGCCGCCCCGACACCAGGTAGAACAACTCGGTGGATCGAGTGTGAAAATGCGGGGCAGCGCCATTCGCGCCCTTGGGCAGGTAGATACTCAGGACGCTGACCGCCCCACCCGTGACGTCGGAGTCCATCACCAATCCGGTCTCGTTCCCGGCCGCGGTGCTGACGATCTCGCGGTCGCCGTCCCGAACCAGAGGCGCCGGATCCGGCTCAAACTCTTCACGTGTCATGGCATCAACGCTATGAACTCAAGTCAGCTTGAGGTCAAGAGAAGCGTTTGACGAGGGCGCGGCGGTCCAGTTTTCCGATCCCGCGCCGGGGTAGTTCGTCGAGAAGGTGCAGTTCGCGCGGGGCGGCGGTGTCTTCGAGTGCCGCAGTGATATGCGCCCGCAGATCCTCCAACGTCGGGGTGCCTTCCGGGGAGGGCACCACCGCGACAGCGACGCGCTGGCCGAGCCGGTCGTCGGGCACGCCGAACACAGCGCATTCGGCGACCATCGGGTGAGTGGCCAGAACCGCCTCCACCACCTGCGGAACCACGGTAAGCCCACCGGTGCCGATGGCCTCGTCCAATCTTCCCAGCACCCGTAATCGGCCCTCGTAGAGCTCGCCGAAGTCCTCGGTATGGAACCATGTGGGATCTGCAAATGCCTTGTGGTCCGGCATATTTCGATACCCCGATGCCACGGTGGCGCCACCGAGGCTGATCCGGCCTTCCGGGCCGATGCGCACCTGGACGCCCGCGAGGGCCAGGCCGTCGTACACGCACCCGCCGCAGGTCTCGCTCATTCCGTAGGTCCGGACCACCGGGACACGGGCCTGCTCTGCCCTAATGGCGACGGAGGCGGGTAGCGGACCGCCACCCAGGAGTACGGCGTCAAAGGAGGCGAGCGCCTCCGATGCCACGGGATCGTCCAGCACCTTCACCAACTGTGTTGCCACCAAGGAGATGTACCGGCGATTCCCGGTCATTTCGGCGGACCCCCGTACGAAGTCGGATAGGGAGAAGCCGGCCGACACGTCAATGACGACGGGTTCGGTTCCGGCCTGGATGCTGCGCAGCAGCACCTGCATTCCGGCGATGTGATGGGGTGGAAGTGCCAGCAGCCATTGGCCGATACCGCCCAGGCGGGCGTGCGTGGCCGAGCCGCTGGCCGCGAGGGCATCGCCGGTGAGCATGGCGCCCTTGGGTTTTCCCGTTGTGCCTGACGTTGAGACCACCACCGCGACGTCCTCGGCGATCGGTTTATCGGCGGCGAGCTCAGAGGCGAGGAAATGGGCCTGATCGGCGTCGTCGGCGGGTACGGGCAAGATCGCGTCGCCGCGGCCGTCCAGCAGCTCCGCCAGGCGGGGCAGGAGGCCAAGCATGGTCTGCCCGCTCGGTACGGGCAGGGCGCGCAGTAGCCGGGTCACGCCGGGTGGTCGGAGGCCTGACCGGAGCCCGGCTCGTCACGATGATCCGCGGGCTCACGCGGATCATCAAGGGGCCAACCCTTTTTCGCCAGTCGCTCGCGGACGCGCTCGATATCTTCTCCGGTCGGCAGCTCATCGGTTACCTGGGTGATGAGCACGGCGATGTCGATGTTGTCGAAGTCGCCCCGGGCCATCAGTTCACGCGCCACGGTTTTGACTTCGTCATTGCTCAATCTGCGTCCCAGTAGCGCCAGCAGCGGAACATAGTCAGGTGGCGGGACGCCTTCGGGGTACCCCGCCCGAAGCCAGGTGACGATCTTGCTTAGAAATGCGTTCACGGCCTCAAACTCCTGTACGGACGGGCGGCCGTCCTGTTCGTATCGACTGCTAGGGATCGTAGTGCTGTTGGCGGGCGTTGTCGCCAGGCAAAACTAGCCGCAATCAGCCAGGAAGCCCGCGTCCAATCCGAACAGTCAGCACCCGGAAGGTTAACGGAATGTGAACTCCTTGCGGGAAATATCAAACTGGCCGGTCAGCGCCCAAACTTGCTCTTCCATCAGCTGGTCAAAGTCAAGGCCTTTACCCCAGAATTAGCGCCATGGACGCAACCATGATCATTCTGGTGCTGTTGATCGCAACGGCATTGGCCTTCGACTTCACCAACGGGTTTCATGACACCGGTAACGCCATGGCGACGTCCATCGCAACGGGTGCGCTCAAGCCCAAGACCGCGGTTCTGCTCGCCGGCGTCCTCAACCTGGTCGGTGCCTTCCTCTCCGTAGAGGTCGCCGTCACCGTGACCACCTCGGTTATCAAGGTGCAGGACAGTAAGACCGGTCATCTGCTGCCCAACATCACCCCGTCCATGGGTCTGACGATCATCTTCGCGGGCCTCATCGGCGGCATCCTGTGGAACCTGCTGACGTGGCTCTTCGGTATTCCGTCCAGCTCGTCGCACGCGCTCTTCGGTGGCCTTATCGGTGCTGCCCTCGCCGCCATCGGTTTGTCGGGCGTGAAGTGGGACGGCATCCTGCAGAAGGTCATCATCCCCGCGTTCGCCGCGCCCCTTATCGCGGGCCTGGTCGCCGCCGCCGGCACCTGGCTGGTCTACCGCCTCACCCGCAACGTGGTGAAGAAGCGTCGCGAGGAGGGTTTCCGCTGGGGCCAGATCGCCACCGCGTCCCTGGTTGCGCTGTCCCACGGAACCAATGACGCGCAGAAGACCATGGGCGTCATCGCCCTGGCGCTCATCACCACCGGCCATCTGTCCGGAAACGTCAAGGAGACCGGTCTGCCGTTCTGGATCATCGCCAGCTGCGCTCTCGCGATCGGCCTCGGCACCTACCTCGGGGGATGGCGAGTCATCCGCACCCTGGGCAAGGGCCTCGTCGAGATCGAGTCGCCGCAGGGTCTGGCCGCCGAAGCGTCCTCGGCCGCGATCATCCTGAGCTCCAGCGCCGCCGGTATGGCCCTGTCCACCACGCACGTGGCCACCGGCTCCATCCTGGGCAGTGGCGTCGGCAAGCCCGGTGCCGAGGTGCGCTGGGCCGTGGCCGGGCGCATGGTGCTGGCCTGGCTGGTCACCTTGCCTGCCGCCGGTATCGTCGGCGCGCTGTCCTACTGGGTGTCCAAGGGCATCGGAGATCTCACCACTCCGATGGTCGGCGACCTCATCATCTTCGGCCTGCTCGTCGTGCTCTCCGGTTACATGTGGTGGCGTGCTCAGCAGGAGAAGGTCGACTCCAGCAACGTCAACGCCGACTGGGACGACGCCACCAACTCGGTGGTGCCCGCCGATGTCCGCGAGTCCAAGACCGAAGTGCCCGCCGAGAGCAAGGATGCCTCGAAGCAGGACTCCGCCAACGACACGGCCTCGGTCTAACCCAGTCCAGCGCAGTAGACCCAAAGAAATAGTAAGGAAGCCTCAATGAACTACTTGGAAGCCATCGGCAAGGTGCTCGTTGTTGGGTTGGTCCTCGGTGCGGGTCTGCCGGCGGTGTTCGCGGCGGGCCTGGTCGCCTACTCGTCGGGTGTTGGCGGCACCAATGAGGACGGCACCGTCGCCGCACCCAATCCGGCCGTGAAGTTCCTGGGACTGGCGCTCTTCACTCTGGTCGGAGCGGTTGTCGTCCTCGCGCTGTTGTGGATTACCCGGACGACGATCATCCACCACACGGGCATCGACTTCTTCCCGTTCGTTAAGTAGTAACGCGACCTACTCCAAAGACACCCGGCGGAAGCTACCGCCGGGTGTCTTTGCGTAGTGGGTGGTCCGGGGGGATCTGCACGAAGATCAGCGTGACGCCGTCGGGGGCCGCGACATGCATCTCATGCAGGCCCCACGGCTCCTGTTGTGCGGCGCGGCTTATCGATGCGCCGTGGCCTTCGAGGTCGGCCTGGGCCGCGTAGACGTCGCGCACCTGGAGCCAGAGCGCACCGGGAAATGCCGTGGGGGGTCCGTCCGCTTGGCCGTGTCCGGCGATCTCGATGAGGGATTGTCCGGCGAAGAACACCATGCCCGCGCCGTAGTCGCGCGCGACAGCAAGGCCCAGCGTGTCCCGATAGAACTCCAGCGTCGCGTCATAGTTATTAGGCCGCAACAGTATTCGGCTGGACAATATCTCCATACCTGTGTCTACCACGGGTATGGAGCCCTATCAGAGGGTTTCGCGCCCCGACATAGCCACCTTTGTCACCAGGCTGGGTGCCACGGCATTGGTGGCGGCTGACATCACCGAGATCCTCGGCGCGATGCGCACCACGCGAGTGCGGGCCGCCAGCACCATCCACTCGGCGGCCTCCGCGGAGGTCAGCGCCGCCGCGTTGGTGTATGCCTCGGTGGGCGCGATCATCGGGGTGCGCACCAACGGGAAGTACAGGGTGGTGGTGTGCACGTTGTACTTGCCGTATTCGGCGTCCACGATTCGGCTGACCGTCGACAGCGCGGCCTTGGAGGCGTTGTACACGGCGAACTGCGGCACGACGTCCGTGAGCACGCCCCAGGTGGCCACGTTGATGATGTGACCGCTGCGACGTTCGACCATGCCGGGGGCGAACCCGCGGATTAGCCGCAACGGCGAGAAGTAGTTGAGCTGCATGGTCCGCTCGGCGTCATGCCAGCGATCCAGAGACTCGTAGGTCTTGCGCCGGATGGAGCGACCGGCGTTGTTGACCAGGATGTCGACGCCGCCATGGCGTTGGTTCACGGTCTCCACCAGCTTGTCGATCGCGTCCAGGTCGGATAGGTCGCATGCGATGGCATCCGCGGTGCCGCCGGCGGCGGTGATACGCGCGGCGACCTCGTTCAGCAGGTCTTCACGCCGTGCCACCACGATGACCTTGGCGCCGAGCTTGCCGAATTGGTACGCGGCCTCCTCGCCGATACCCGAGGACGCGCCGGTGATGAGGACGCGCTTGTCCTTGACCGAGACACCGTAGTTTGCGTCGAGCTTCGCCCGAAGGAGCGATGGGCTGGGGAAAGGCTGCATCAGGGCACGCGCAAAGGCGGTGTTGAGCCGCTTGCTCACCGAGTTCTTACTCACGAGTAAGAATCGTAGGCCCCATCGACCAAGTGGGGTACCGGTGGGCCCTCGTGACGTACGTCTCGTCCTAGGCTGGGCTCATTCACCCTATGACGACAAGGACGTAGCTATGGGATCGCTGGCAGGTAAGACCATCATCATGTCGGGAGGCAGCCGCGGCATCGGGCTGGCGATCGCACTTCGGGCCGCGCGGGACGGCGCGAATATCGCGATCATGGCGAAGACGGCAGAGCCGCACCCGAAGCTGCCCGGCACCATCTACACGGCCGCCGAGGAAATCGAGGCCGCCGGTGGTCATGCGCTCCCGATTCTCGGCGACGTCCGTGATGACGAGGTCGTGGCCTCGGCCGTGGCCCAGACAGTCGAGAAGTTCGGCGGGATCGACATCGTGGTCAACAATGCGAGCGCGTTGAATCTCGCTCCTTCGGAATCGATTTCGATGAAGGCCTACGACCTGATGCAGGACATCAACGCGCGGGGCGCCTTCTCGCTCTCGACGTCGGCGATCGGCGCGCTCAAGGAGGCGGAGAATCCGCACATCCTGACCCTGTCGCCGCCCATCACGCTGGAACCCAAGTGGTTCGATCAGACCACTACCGCGTACACCATCTCGAAGTTCTCCATGAGCTTGGTGGCCATCGGGCTGGCCGCCGAACTACGCAAGTACGGCATCGCGTCGAACTCGCTGTGGCCGCGCACCACCATCGACACCGCCGCCATCCGCAATATCCTCGGCGCGGAGCTCGTTGCCCGCTGTCGCTCGGCCGAGATCATGGCCGACGCCGCGTACGAGATCCTGATCAAGCCCAGCCGGGAGGTCACCGGAAACAGCTTCGTCGACGACGAGGTGCTCACCGAGGCCGGTGTCACCGACTTCTCGACGTATCGTCAATGCGCCGAAGAGGACCTCGAGCTCGACTTCTGGATGGAGCGCGCGGCACGGTAACCGCGCAGAAAATCGAGTAGTCGCCCCCCGGTTCCTCGCGACGGCTATTTCTGCGGCGACTGTCACGGTCTCGGCGCCGTCGTCGGGCGGTCGCTGCAGGCCGAACCCGTGCTGAGCGGAGCGCTCAGGTCCTAGTAGTGCCAAGGGTAGGGCGACCAGTCCGGCTTGCGCTTCTCCAGGAATGAGTCACGGCCTTCGACGGCCTCATCGGTCATGTAGGCCAATCGTGTTGCCTCCCCAGCGAACAACTGTTGTCCGACGAGGCCGTCATCGGCGAGGTTGAAGGCGTACTTCAGCATTCGTTGTGCCTGAGGGGACTTCTCGTTGATAGCGGCGGCCCACTCCAGCGCGACCGTCTCCAGACGTTCGTGGTCGACGACCTCGTTGACGGCGCCCATGTGATGCATCTGTTCGGCCGTGTACGGCCGGCCCAGGAAGAAGATCTCACGGGCGAACTTCTGTCCAACCATCTTGGCCAGGTATGCACTGCCGTAGCCACCGTCGAAGCTGCCCACATCGGCGTCGGTCTGCTTGAAGCGAGCGTGTTCGCGGCTGGCCAATGTCAGGTCGCACACCACGTGCAGGCTGTGTCCACCGCCCGCGGCCCACCCATTCACCAAGGCGATCACCACCTTTGGCATGAAACGGATGAGGCGCTGTACCTCCAGGATGTGCAGGCGGCCCGCACGACCCGCGTCCACGGTCTCGGCGGTCTCGCCCCCCGCGTACTGATACCCGGTGCGGCCCCTGATGCGCTGATCGCCACCGGAACAGAATGCCCAGCCGCCGTCCTTGGGGCTGGGGCCGTTCCCGGTCAGTAGCACCGCCCCCACGTCGGAGGTCATCCGGGCGTGGTCCAAGGTGCGGTAGAGCTCGTCGACGGTGTGTGGCCGAAAGGCATTGCGTACCTCGGGCCGGTCGAAAGCGATCCGCACGGTTCCCTGGCTGACGTGCCGGTGATAGGTGATGTCGGTCAGGTCCTCGAATCCCGCCACCGGTTGCCAGCGAGTCGGGTCAAAGGGATTGGCGGTCTGCCCGTCGTCTTGGGTCATGGCTCCGACTCTAGAGGCCGCCCAGTTCGGGGTCGGTCGACGCTACCGGTGAACCACTACGCGGACGATTGGCTCGCCGAGGACGTCGTCCACTGGGTGAACAGGCCCGGTGGTGGCTGCTGGCACCACGCCCACGTGCCGCCCTCCTTGCGGAACTGGTTCGGCTTGGTCTGGGTCTGGGTGGCGGCACCGCCCAGGCTGTACGTCGCGGTGATGTCGCCGGTGGCACTGTCACCGACGATCTTGATGTTGTCGATCGCGAACTTCTCGACCGTGGTGGACTCGCGAATTACCTGCAACACGGTGGCCGTGTAGGCGAACTGGTCGCGCTTCACGATCGCAGTGACGAGCGTGGCGCGTTCGCCGCCACCCGCACTGGGGAACCGTTGTGCCACATGGCTGGACAGGGTAGAGGTATCGCCGTACATCAGCGCCTCCTCGGCGCCCTGCCAGGAATTGATCGAGGGGACGAGCTTCTCGTCGGCTGTGCGGCTGGACACCTGGTAGCGCGGGCAGGTCAGGGTGTTGGCGGCGTCCAAATCGAGGCTGCCGATCACCTTGCCCATCTGGGCGGTCACTTGCCGGATCTGGTCTTGGTCACTGGCTGGTGAGGTAGCGGCCGGCGGCGGGGGAGTTTCCTGGGGCTTCGTGAGCGTCTGGTAGACGGTGCACCCGGACAGTGTGGTGGCGAGCGTCACGGCGAGTACCGCTGAGCGCGCCGTCTTGCGGAAGTATGTGGCACGCACCTGCGGCATCGTCGAATACCTTCCCCGTGAGTGAGATAAGTCAGTAACCAGTTCATTACTCTGGCTCATGAAATCTAACTCATGGTGCTTCGGTTGTATTCCCGCCCCATGCGATCGGGTGTCAGCGTCTCTTGATCGGGTGGCGGCTCAGAATCGAGATCCGGTTGAAGGTGTTGATCATGATGGCCGACCACACCAGCGCCGATATCTGATCATCGGACAGGTGTTCACGTGCGGCGGCGTACTGCTCGTCGGTGAGGTGACGATCAGCGACCTTCGTCACCGCCTCGGCGATCGTCAGCGCCGCGCGCTCCATATCGCTGAACAGTTCGGCCTCCTGCCACACCGGCAGCACGGCGATCCGCTGAGTGGACTCGCCTTCCTCCAGCGCGACGCGGGTGTGTAGGTCGAGGCAGAACAGGCAATGATTGAGTTGAGATACTCGAATGTTGACCAATTCCAGCGTTGTTCGCGAGAGCCCGGCCTCGGTAGCCCGGGTGCGGAGCTCGGCGGCGGTCTTGGTCAGCCCCTGGTAGACGGATGGAGTCTGCTTGTCGATGTAGACACGATGATCGGTCATCCCTGGTGCGCCTCGACGGCGGCCAGCGCCTCCCGCGTCACCGGGTCGACCACGTCATCGAACTCATGGTGCTTGCCGACGAACTTGCTGACGTACGGGCATACCGGGACGATTCTTCGTCCCGTGGACCGTGTGGATGTCAGCGCCGACTGCACGAGGGTCCCAGCGAGGCCGCGGCCGCCGAACTTCTCGTCGATCTCCGTGTGATAGAAAATCCGCACGTCAGTGCCGCCCAGTGTGGTATCCAGGTATTCGGTGAAGCCCGCGAGTTCACCGTCTGCTGTGATCTCGAACCGGTGGTGATTGGGTGCGTCGGCGACCGTGGCGCTGGCTTCGGATTCGTCCATGGTGACCAACTATGCCGCACACGCCGCGAGTTCGGCCGATGATGATCGCATGAGCAATGCAGAGACCACCCCGACGGAAACCCGCTGCGAGGGCGGCCCGTGCTCACGGGATGGAGCGGGTCATCCCGTGGTTGAAACACTCACTCCCCGAGAGGTTCCGCTCGGAGGACCGCGTGCGATGACGGTGTTGCGGACCTTGCCCCAGGCGAGGCGATCGCTGATCGGCGCCTGGTGCTTCGCCGACCATTACGGGCCCGAAGACATCACGCAGAGCCGCAGAATGGATGTGGCACCTCATCCGCATACCGGACTGCAGACAGTGAGCTGGCTGTTCACCGGGGAGATCGAGCATCGCGACAGCCAGGGAGTACACGCGATGGTGCGTCCGGGTGAGCTCAACCTGATGACGGGCGGCCACGGTATCTGCCATTCGGAGGTGTCGACGGCTCAAACCACCACGCTGCACGGCGTGCAGCTATGGGTCGCCTTGCCCGATAAATCCCGGGATGCGGCACGCGATTTTCAGCATTACGCGCCGGAGGCGGTCGCCGTGGGTGGGGTGAGCCTGCGGGTGTTCTTGGGGAGCCTGGCGGGGCAGGCATCGCCGGTGCGTACCGCCACCCCCTTGCTGGGTGCCGAGCTGCTGCTGGAACCTCGCAGCATGGTGCGGTTCGATGTCGATCCCGGGTTTGAGCATGGGTTGTTGGTGGATACCGAGACGGTCGAGTTATCCGGCACAAGGTTGTCGCGGGGCGAGCTCGGTTACGTGGGCACCGGAGTCGATCAGCTCACCGTCCTCAACCCAACAGATGCCGTAGCACGGGCGATCCTATTGGGCGGCAAGCCGTTCGGAGAGCAGATCGTCATGTGGTGGAATTTTGTCGGCCGCGATCACGACGAGATCGCGCAATTCCGCGAGGCATGGCAGGCCGAGTCCGAACGCTTCGGCCATGTCGAGGGATACCAGGGTGCGGTAGCGCGCCTGCCCGCACCGCCGCTGCCCACCGTGCGTATGGTCCCTAGGCGCAATCCGCCGACCGCCAATCCGGAGAGCTAGATGCCGCTGAACAGAATTGTCACCTACATCAGTTCCACCGCCTGGATGAGTTTTCTGATCCAGTGGTGGACCGAGCCGGTTCCCACGGGCTGGCTGCGGGCTTTCCTGCGCGCACGCAAGCTCGATCGGACCGTACGCAACCTCATCGGCGGGTATGCGTTAATCTTCGCGGCGATCTGCGTCGCAGTACAGTTCAGCGACACCGGGCCCCGGAGCACAGTGGGTCGCGTCATCGTCGGGGTGTGCGCCGTGGGGGCATTGGGGTGGGCAGTGCGCTGGGCGGTGGGGCCATGGCCGTCCCTGCGCGAGGCGGTGGCCTTCGTTGCCTTCGCGGACGTCGGGATCGCGATCGCCTGCTGGCAGGACTCCGATCCCCTGGCAGGTCTCGTGGGCACGGTGATGTTTACACCGGTCGGAGCGTACGTCAGCTTCTTCCTGGGGAACCGGCTGTTGTTGGCGCATGTCGCGTGGTGCGGCCCGATGATCCTCGCTCTGTCCTCCCGCCTGTTCGCCGAGGGCACGGTGGGTGCGGCGATGACCGCGGTGGTGAAGGTGACCAGCATGCTGCTGGTGGTGGTGTTGATACCCGCGGTCATCCAGTTCGGGATCGCGGTGGTGCGCTTGGACGCGCTTGCCGCACAGCGCGATCCGCTCACCGGGCTCCTCAACCGCCGTGGTATCTACGGTGAATGGCAGCGGCTGCACAGTGGGCTGACGCGTGGGGACATGTTAGAGGGTGACCGGGTGATCGCCGCCGCCATCGTCGACATCGACCGGTTCAAGTCGATCAACGACCGGTATGGCCACGGGACGGGTGACCGGGTGCTCGTCGACCTGGCCAACGCGCTCACCGCCGAGTCGAGCCGGGGGAACCTGGTGGGCCGCTCGGGTGGTGAGGAGTTCCTCGTGGTGACGGTCTGCCCGGCGGAGGCAGTCGCCGAATTCTCCACCCGGCTCAGGGAAGCCGTGACGACGTCCACACCGGCAGGTATCGCCGTGACCGCGAGCGTGGGGGTTGCGGCCCAGGCGGTTGCGAGCGTGGCGTCGGCGACTTCAGAAAAGGCGATCGACGTGTTGACCGCCTGCGCCGACCGCGCGATGTACGAGGCAAAACGCAACGGTGGCAATCAATCCCGAATACTGCATCCGGGCCACGCCCTCGTCGATGATTGACTGTGATGAGGGCCCAGCCGTCCAGGCACAGACATATCGCTGTACACCCGGGCAGGCCTCGAAGCAGTTGCCGCCGCACTCAGCTCACGGCCCCGCAAAACCTTGGACGGGGGACACCCCAGCTCAACGCTCGCCGCCATTATCAACAGCGCCGCTGAGCTAATCCATGCGTGTAGGGCGGAACTAGTAAGAGCTCATCGTCATGATCGGTGCCGCGAACCCTCCCGTGTTGGCAATCTCCTGCGCCCTCAGCTGACAACGGGTGAATGCCTGCTGGATCTCTGATGGACTGGCTCCATGCGGCAACGGGCGACGGCGCCCGGGCTAAATGCGAGCATCAGCAGCGATGCCCCGGATCTGCGACCGAGCCCAAGGACGGTTGCCCAGCCAGTCAAACAGGGGACAACCCCGTGCATCCCGCCACAGCCTGGGCGCCATCCAGCGGTCAGTGCGGATATTCAGCCTGGAGGCCATCGTGAGCATCGGATGCTCGACGCGGACACGCCATCAAGGTCTCGAACAGTTGACGGCGATTGTCGGGCAGCCTTCCTGATCCCCGGCGGTATTTGGGTTCTGCACGGTGCGCTGCAGACTTCTTGGACCGCTGTTTCATGTGTCAACGTCTGGCTTCCATCGCGCAGCGCATCGCAAATGCAATCTGCTCGAAATGCCATGCGGTGCCTAAGCGGTGGTGGTCGATGCAATGGCCGACTCCGCGATAGATTCCGCCGGTGACAGTGGCTGCTTGAGTGAACGCCGATCCGAATTCGTGGCAGGTGGACGGCTGAACTGTCCACAGGGCATCGAATTCAGGCTGTGCGAATTGGACCGGTACCTTGACGCGCCTGGCGATCGTTGAGAACTCTGCCAGCCAGCTGGTGTACACCTCGGCGAGCTCTGCGACGAGCGCGGGTTCCATGGCGGCATCGAAGTAGTTGTCGGGGACGGTCGGCATTGTCCAGTCCGGGCCGTAGAGCAACAGCCGACGCGCCTCTCGCGGAATATCGATGCGGCCGCCCTCTGGAGTAGCACCGGCCCACGCCCCGCCTGCGTTACCTGGTGGGATATGGCCGATGCCTGCCACAGATACGCCCAACAACGGCCACTCATGATCTGCCGCCGCGAGGTGGAGCGCAATCGCGCCTCCGATCGAGTGGCCCACGACGACGAACCCAGGGCAACCGGCCGGGCTTTCCTTCCACAAGACAGCCAATGCGCCGTCGATCACCTCGGCTGATCTCGACATTCCGTCGTAGTCGCCTTCGCAGGACGCGCTGCGCCCATAGCCCGGTCGGTCGATACTCACGCCCGTGAGCCCGTGCTCGGACGCAACATCGAGCAGGGAATGCCCGGGTATATCGAAATACCTTCCGTTGCAGCCGCCGCCGTGCAGGCATATCAGTATCGGTGCCGGATCTGAGGTTCCCGCCGAAGTTTCGAGCGTCCGGAGCGAGGCCGCGATGGTCACCTCCAGGGCTACTCCGTTCGCTGCGATAAGCGTCTTTCGGCTGCGGAACCGGTCAGATCCACGGGGCTCGGAACCCTCCTCTCCGTAGCCGATCGCTGCTGGGGGTACTGCGCCAAACGTCTGTGATCGTGTCGCGTTGCTGTCACCATGTGTTGTGCCACGCTGCATGTCGTTTCCTCTCGGTGGGGGCTTGGAGAAGCGCAGCGCGTGCTCAGCGATGCTGCGCTGCGGCGGGTGTCTGCGTGCGATTCCTTTCTGCGTTCAGGTCGCCGAATACTGTTGTGCACCTTCGTGATGGCTGGTTCGAGGCCGCGCTGGCGAACTGGCTTTCGTGAACTGGATTCTCAATGACGGCAGCCGTCGTCTGCGCTGACGCAGGAGCGTTGGCATGCCTTTATTCGACCGGTCGGACGAAGCGTGGAAAGAGCGACATCGCGGTGGTCTCGTTGATGGCGGCGAGACCGGCAGTGTCGATCTGGGTATAGGTGTCCAGGTTTGTCGAGAACCATTTCGCCGCGTCGAGGGGTGCAAATGGCCAATCCGATCCGAAGGTGATGTGCCCTCGCTTGGCGAAAGCGAGCAGGCTCGGCAGCGCCGCCGGGCTGGACGACAGTGCCGTATCGAAGTAGAAGGTCGCGAACTCATCAAGGATGTCGGCAAGGCTGCGCCCGGTATCGGCCGATATCGCCAACGACATCCGGTGTGACGCGTAGGGCACGAATCCGCCGCCGTGACTGAGGATGAATCGGATATTCGGATAGGTTTGGCGAATTCCATTGCGCACAAGTAAGTAAGCCGCGCGTGTGGTATCGAGCAGGAAGTCTGCGGCGAACGGCGGCAGGTGCTGGATTGCCGGTCCGGGCAGGTCGCCAGGATGTATGAATACCCGCGCCGAACGCGCATCGAGGGCGGCGAATAGTTCGTCGTAGCCCATCTCGCCGAGGTAGACGCCAGCGCTATTTGCCAGCAACACCACGCCATCGGCATGCAACTCGTCGAGTGCCCGTATCGATTCGGCAACCGTGGCAGCTCTGTGTGGCAAGGGAACTGTGGCAAAGAACCCAAAACTGCTTGGCCGCTTCGCCACTAGGTCGGCCGTGTGGTCGTTGAGGTCACGTGCAAGTGCGACGGCATCGCCGCCGTCGGTCAGAAAGGTGGTGCCAGGAGTCGACACCGAGAGGATCGCAGCGCTGACGCCCAGCGCGTCCATCGCCTCAAGCGACGCATCCGCGCTCCACTCGGGCAACGCTCGTCCCCCCGCCTCGTCGATCCCGGCCTTGCGCAGCGCGGCCCGATAAAACGGTGGCACCAAATGGTGGTGGGTGTCGATTCGCGACATGAGTCCACGTCCTGTCAGTTGTAAATGGCGAGGTTGGTGTGAGAGCGCACAAGTCTCCGGTGCAGGTGAGAGGGTCCTATGAGGCGGGCCGATGCGGAAGCGGACTAAATGCAGAGGTGATAGCGGCAAGTCGGCATTCTTCGGCGAAGGCAAGCTCGTGAAGGTAGAAAGCGCGGGCAGCATAGTTTGCGCCCAGCTGATGGCCTGCGAAGCGTTGCTGGTGAACCTCGACCAGCGGTGCCGTGGTGAAGAGTTTCTGCAATGCACGCAGGTCTGGCGGCGTCGATGACCACCGGTCGTCGTATTCCGCGATCGCGACTCGCAGTGGAACCGAGATCGATCCGGCGATCCGGTCGAGTCGTTGCGGCCATTGAAGCGCGTCATGTAGTTCCCTTACCGGGGCTGGCGCAGAACCGTCGAGCAACGATTGTGCAGTCTGCGGCGGCCACGTCCATTCGGGGCCGAAGACGACGGTGCTCCGACCACGGGGATCGATATGGGTCGACGCTTCGCGATCCATGCGGCCTTGCAGTTCCGTAGCGAAGCCGGGAATCCAGTTGTAGCCAGCGCTATGGGCGCTGGCTCCGAGCAGCGGGAAGTTGCAGTTCTCCGCTGCAAGGCACAGTGCCAGCATTCCGCCGATTGAGTTTCCGGTTAGGACGACCCCGGCGCTCTCGCCACCGATCCGAGCCCAGAGGTCTGCGATGGCGGTTCGCAGGATGGCGATCTGTTCGTCGAAGCAGGTTTTGTCTGGGCTGATTCCGGAACTTGCCCCATACCCTGGCCGATCGACTGCGACTGCGGCGAAGCCCAGTTGTGCGGCCAGATCCAAGTAGGAAGAATCACCTGGGATGTGTTGATCGTAGATCCGAGACGTTACAGAACCGCCGTGCAGCGCGACAATCAGTGCACGCGGCCGATTCTCCGGTTTGGCATAGATTCCTGACAACACGATGTCACCGACGTCGACCGAGATCGGAGCGATGTTCATCATCCTTCTTTCCTTCCAGTTCTGCGAGCGGGTTTGGCGAGCCGCAGGATCGGCAGCGCCGAAAGTGTCCGGCGCACCAATGCCTAAGACTTGCCGTTCGCCTGCTAGACAGTCTGTGCTGCAATGTGTTTGCTGTTTATGGACCGATCCCTACCCTTCGGTCGGTCAGTGGTCAGGAATTCCGTTGGACAGGGCCGGGACAGTGCCTTCTCGTTGTACTAGTGACTGCGCACCGATCTTGAACTGCGCGAGCTTGTCGCAGATCGTCTGCCCGTGGGCGGTGTGTCCCCAGATGCTGATGCCTTGGTGCGTCGTTGGCTCCCAGGCATCTTCGTTGTCGATCACGATGGGGTTCCATCCCACTTCCCATTCGAATCCCGACGGTGTGATCGCATAGAACGACAGTTCCTTGTCGTTGGTGTGTTGGCCGATCGACAGGGCCACCCCGAATCCGTTCTCCGCCATCCGTTGATAGGCGGCCACCATGTCATCGAGGGCGGCTACCTGGATGTTGACGTGCTGGATTCGGGTGCGAATGGGCTTGATGGGCAATCGATGCACCGAAGCGATCGCCACGCTGTGGTGACGTTCGTTGACGCGCAGGAATCGGATCTTGAATTTGAGTCCACTGATGGTCTCGTCGATATAGTCCGACAGACGTGCGTCGAACACCGTCCGGTAGTAGCCGTGCATCTGGTGTGGGCGCTTGCTCACTATCGCCACATGCCCAAGTCCACTCTGGCCGGTGACGAATCCCTCTTTCGTCAGCAGCACCGGCGCGGTGTGGCTCACTTGCGGTCGCGTGTAGATCTCCTGCATCAGCCCATTGGGGCCTGGGAACCTTGCCAGCCTCTCGACGCCGCGCAGTGCGGCATCCTCGGCGCTACCTTCTGTCAACGCAACGCCGTGTGAGGTGATGCGTGCTGCCACGGCGTCGAAGACATCATGGTCATCAAGTTCCCAGCCAAGGGCGGTGACATCTTCGGCGGGGCCGCGCTGCAGCAGGAATCGGCAACTGTGGTCATCCAACCGAAACCGCATGGTGTTGGACAGTGTTTCGTCCACGTGCAAGCCGACGGCATCGCGTCCGAATCTGCGCCAGTCGGCGAATCGCTGGGTTTCGATGACGACGTAACCGAGATGGACATCACCAAATATCGATTGCGAAGGGATGAGGTTGCGGGTCACCGGTCACCCCGAGCCAGCGTCGAGTCGGGCTGCAGGAAGTCGGTGACCAGTCGATTGAAGAGTGCTGCGCGTTCCCACTGCATCCAGTGGCCGGTGTGCGACGTCATCACCAGTTCTGCGCTGGGCAGGGTGTTGAGCAGCGTGGGTCCGCCGTTGGGTCGGTTGACCTTGTCATCGCGGCCCCACAACACCAGTGTCGGGTTTTGCAGAGTCTTCAGCCGCGGGTCACGGGTGAGGTCCATCCGCCACAGGGTGCGCAACGCCGTTGACCCCGACGGGCGCCGAAGCGGAGGCGCTGCCACCACAGCGGGGTCGATGGACGCCAGGTAGCGCTGTTCGATGAGTTCATCAGGAACTGCGGCCCCGTCATACACGAGGTGGGTGCGGACGAACGACGCAAGCTTCTCGCGGCTGGGCCCTTCGCCACCGTAATACGCGAACAAGCTTTTGAGGCCAGCCGTCGGGAGGGCGCGAGTTGTGCCTATCCCGCCTGGGCCCATCAAAACCAGTTTTCCGACACGGTTGGGGGTGTCGAGCGCAAGACGCAGTGCCGCCGCGCCGCCATAGGAGTTGCCGACCAGATGTGCTGTGTCGATGTCGAGTTGGTGCAGCAGGCCCCGGATCGTTGTTGCGAGGTAACCGAACGGATCGGAGTGGTCGAAGCTCTTGGTCGAGCGGCCGTATCCGGGCAGGTCGGGAACGATGACCCGGAAGTGCTGCGCGAGCGCGTCGATGTTGCGTGAGTAGTTCGACACTCCGGACGCCCCTGGCCCACCGCCGTGCAGCAGGACCACCGGCATACCGGTGCCGCACTCTGCGTAGAAGATCGGGTTCCCCGCAACGGAGACGGTGTTCTCAACGAGGGCGTGGCTTGTCATGCGGTGGCTCCGGTTCTGATTGAGGGGGCGGCAGCGGTCTTGCCGCAGCTGGCAAGGCCGCCAGGTGGCGGCGGCAGAGACTCCTCGGATTGGGCTGCGCCGTAGACGAATCCGTCGGGGCGCAACACCACGGCCACGGCCTTGTGGGTGGCCAGCCAGGTGTTCAAAGCGCCAGTTTTGTCGACGACTGTTCCCGGCGCCGAAGGCACGTTGACACGACGCACTGCCACACTGGGCACTCCCAGCTGCTCCCAGCGCTGAGCGCCTGGCGGTTTCTGGCCCGTGTACAGCAGGGTCCAGCGACCGCCGATGATGTCGTCGAGCCGTGCCGTGACGCCCTCACCGTCGACGACGAACGGTTGCGGTATCAGTCGGCCGGTTGCGGGATGCGAGTCTGTGGCGAAGTAGCCACGCGCGTAGTGCGGTTCGGGTACCCAGTAGAACCGCTGACCTGCGCGTATCAAGCCCGGCACGCGACTGAGCGTGCGCAGCAGGTGATTACGGACGGCAGCAGCCCACTGCCGACGCTCGGTAATGACCCGGCCGACGAAGACCGCGCGGCGGGTCACCTCGGTGACGTGCGGCTGTCGTTCGACTTGATAGGAGTCCAGTAGTTCTTCGGGTGCATGGCCCTGCACCACTGCGGCCAGTTTCCAACACAGATTGGCCACGTCTCGCACGCCGGCGCACATGCCCTGGCCGATCCACGGCGGCATTGCGTGTGCAGCGTCACCGGCCAGGAACACTCGTCCGGCCCGCCACCGGTCGGCCACACGGACGTGGTGACTGTAGATCACGGATCGCAGGATCTTGACGTGCTGCTCGGTGATGCCCTGTTCGTTGAGGACTTTCCAGATCGCTTCGGGTTGAAGGAGTGTGCGATCGTCCTCACCGGCCCGAGCGGGGAACTCCCAACGATGATGTCCCAGGGGCGTGGGGCAATCGACGGTGGGGCGAGCGGGTTTGCAGTGAAACCGCAGCGCGTCGTGGTTCTCCCACGGGTGCAGCATCTCGGTATCGATGACCACCCACCGTTCGGCGTAGGTGCGTCCTGCGTAGCCGATGCCGAGTTGACCTCGGATGGCCGACCCGCCACCGTCTGCGGCGATCACATACGACGCGGTGAGCCGTTTGAAGGTGTCGGTCTTCAGGTCGGCCAACATCAGCTCGACCTTGTCCCCCTTGGTCGACACCCGCAAACACTCGTGCTCCAGCAGCACTTCGACATTGGGAAAACGCCCCACACCCGCACGTAGGGCCTGATCGACTGCCGGCTGGTAGATGAACTGTTGAGGTGGGTGCCCCGATCCGCGAGGGGTGAGTGCCAGTTGGACGAACGGTCTACCCGACGCGTCCACGAACATCAGTGGGCGGTTGGGCAGCATGTCGGCCTGCAACTGTTCGGCCAACCCAACCAACTGCCATACCCGCAGCACTTCCTCGTCAATCGAGATGGCCCGGGCGCGACCGAAAATGTCCGGATCACGCTCCAGAACAACGACTTTGAGACCGATCTGGCCGAGCAGGTTGGCGGCCGTCGCGCCCGACGGACCGTAACCGACAATCGCGACGTCGTAGTTCTTTTCCTCAGCCAAGGCCATCCTCGTTCACCAGATCCATCGTGTAGTGATCACTACGGTAGTGTAGTGATCGATACGGTAGGGTGTTAGGGACACCACGTCAACCCCCTGAACATGAGGAGCGTCACCATGCCAACCGACAAGCCGCAACGCCAGAACGCCCAGCGGCGCAGGCTCGACGGCGCGGCATCGCGCGCGCGAATCGTCGACGCTGCCGCGGAGATAGCGGCCGAACGCGGGTACGAGGGCACCGGTATCGCCGCGGTCAGCGCCAAGTGCGGGCTGCCGGCGAGTTCGATCTACTGGCATTTCAAAGACAAGGACGACCTGATCGCCGCAGTGATCGAGCGGAGCTACCACGACTGGTTGCGAAGCTGGCAATTACCCGACGAGGGATCGCCACAAGAACGGCTGGTGGCTATGGTGACCCAGATCGCTAAGGCGCTTTCGGATTCGCCGGACTTCTTGCGACTGGGCCTGATGCTGTCGCTGGAGCGACGCCCTGTCGAACCTCGCGCGCGGTCGATGTTTCTGGAGGTGCGCGCTCATGCGGTCAAGAACGTTTCCTCCGCAGTCGCCGATCTCGTGCCCGGGCTCACTGCGGCCCAACTCCGTCAACTGTCAACCTATGCGGTTGCCGGCGCCGACGGACTGTTTATCGCCAAGGAGATCGATGGCGACGCCCTCGATTTGGTGGCGATGTTCGAACAGCACGCGCTGTCGCTATACGGGCTCGCACATCGCATGGCCAGTCAGGACACGCACTAATGGCATTGAGTGACAACATGATCAACAACGCCGCGACGGTGTTGGAGACGGCGCAGAACAGCCGGGTCCCGGCTCCGCCGCTCACCGAGTCCTATCCTGGATTCAACCAGGACGACGCCTACGCAGTTCAGCGAGTCAACCTAGCCCGCAGGCTAAAGCAAGGGCGCGTCGTCATTGGCCACAAGGTCGGGTTGACCTCGGCGGCAATGCAACAGCTTCTCGGGGTCGATCAGCCTGATTTCGGCTACATCCTTGACGACATGGTCGTGCCCGACAACGCTGTCGTCGCGGCCGACCAGTTCTGTGCTCCCCGTGTGGAACCCGAGGTGGCGTTCCTGCTCCGAGCTCCACTGCGCGGACCCCACGTCACCGTCGAAGAGGTGTATGAGGCCACAGAGTCGGTGGCCGCGGCACTGGAAATCGTCGACAGTCGCATCGCGGACTGGCGGATCACCTTTCCTGATACCGTCGCCGACAACGCCAGCTCCGGCGTGATGGTTCTAGGCACTTGGGTGCCCTACCGCCGCAACTTCGATCTGCCTGGGCTCTGCGCATCACTGCTGATCAACGGAGTCGAAACTGATACCGGTGCGGGGGCAGCGGTGATGGGTGACCCAGCTGCGGCAGTGGCCTGGCTCGCCAACGCACTGGCCGCATTCTCGGTAGCCATCGAGCCAGGACAGTTCGTGATGTCTGGCTCGTTCACGTCCGCGCGCTTCATCCACGCAGGCGACACCGCCACTGCCAATATCACTGGGCTCGGCGCGGTCTCGCTCAGGTTCAGCTGAAGGATTGACATGACAACACAACATCAGTGGCCGGTTGCTGTCATCGGCTCAGGCAACATCGGTACCGATCTCATGATCAAGATCATGCGCAGTGACGGGCCGTTGACCATGGCTGCGATGGTCGGCATCGACCCGGAATCAGACGGATTGGCCCGAGCACGACGCCTGGGCATAGCCACCTCATCCGACGGGATCGACGGCCTTCTTACGATGCCTGAGTTCGACGGAGTTCGAATTGTGTTCGACGCGACATCGGCGAGCGCTCACCGCGTCAACTGGAACATGCTGCAGAACACCGGAGTGCGGGTGCTCGACCTCACCCCGGCGGCGCTGGGTCCCTACTGTGTGCCGGTGGTCAACCTTGACGAGCATGTCGACGAACACAACTTGAACATGGTTACCTGCGGCGGGCAGGCCACCGTGCCCATCGTCTCCGCCGTGGGGCAGGCTGGCACCGTCTCCTACGCAGAGATTGTATCCGCGATCTCGGCGAGATCAGCAGGCCCCGGAACCCGGGCGAACATCGATGAGTTCACCGAAACCACCTCTGCGGCACTGGAAGTGGTGGGCGGCGCCCGGCGGGGCAAAGCCGTGATGGTCCTCAACCCGGCTGACCCGCCGGTCTTGATGCGTAACACCGTCTACTGCCTTGTCGACGGCGACGCAGACCACGCGGTCATTGAGGAGGCGGTCGAGGACATGGTCGCCAAGGTCGGCGCCTATGTTCCCGGGTATCGACTCAAACAGCGGGTGCAGTTCGAGACGTTCGGCAGCCGCAACGCGCTCTACATACCAGAGATCGGCAATTTCACAGGTACACGGGTGACCGTTATGTTGGAAGTCGCGGGTGCAGCGCACTACCTGCCTGCCTACGCGGGCAACCTCGACATCATGACATCGGCGGCCAAGTCCACCGCCGAACGGGTCGCCGCTGTAGACACCGAGATCGCAGGATTCGCCTCATGATTCATGACCTCTACATCAGTGACGTCACGCTACGCGACGGCATGCACGCCATCCGCCACCAGTACAGCATCCGCCAGGCAGTCGCCATCGCCAGTGCACTTGACGCCGCCGGCGTCGACTCCATCGAAGTCGCCCACGGTGACGGGTTGGGCGGATCGAGTTGCATCTACGGATTCGGCGCCCACACCGACATTGAATGGATTGAGGCAGTGGCCACTGCCGTGCACCGCGCCAAAGTCGCGACACTGCTGCTTCCCGGCATCGGGAGTGTGCAGAGATTGAAGGATGCCCACCGCGCCGGAGCAAGCATCGTCCGCGTCGCCACACACTGCACCGAAGCCGACATCGCTGCCCAACACATCGCGGCAGCACGTGAGCTGGATATAGACACCGTCGGCTTTCTGATGATGAGCCATATGACCACACCGCACGCACTCGCCGAACAGGCAAAGCTCATGGAGAACTACGGCGCGACCTGCGTCTACATCGTGGACTCAGGTGGCGCCATGACTATGCGTGATGTCGCCGAACGTGTCGACGCACTGGCCCAGACCCTGCTGCCGACCACCGCCATCGGAATCCACGCCCATCACAACCTCGCGCTGGGCGTGGCGAACTCCATCGTGGCAGTCGAGCACGGCGCTCGCCGGGTCGACGCCTCGCTGACCGGCATGGGCGCCGGTGCGGGCAACGCACCGCTGGAAGTCTTCGTCGCCACCGCGAACCGGATGGGCTGGCAACACGGTTGTGACCTGCACGCGCTGCAGGACGCCGCCGACGACATCGTCCGTCCGCTGCAAGACCGGCCGGTGCGCGTTGACCGCGAAACTCTCAGTCTGGGCTATGCCGGCGTGTACTCCAGCTTCCTTCGCCATGCCGAGGCCGCGGCGGCTCGCTACGGTCTCGACGCTCGCACCATCATCGAGGAGGCCGGCCGGCGCGGCATGGTGGGTGGTCAAGAGGACATGCTCGTCGATATCGCCCTCGATCTGACCGCACCGGTGCGTTCTGCCCCGCAGTGAACTGGCAAAACTTTCCCCTCAGGCCCACGAGTTCCCACGCTCATCTCGTTGCAAAAACTGCCGCCGGCCGCTCCCACAGCGATCCAGTCCCACGGCCTGACCTATCGCGAAGCCGAGCCAGGCCCCAGGAGCGGCTGGACAGGAGGTCCGTGCCGCCGCCCGCGGTGGGCGACCGGATGGCACACGATGAGGGGATCGCCGGGGCGAAGACCAAAAGCATTTTTCCGCAACGGGTCTACGAGGCCACCCGGGTGATCCTAGAGAGTCGCTGCCGTCACCGGGCCATCGTGACGCATGGCGCGCTGACCTTTGTGGGGTGCACGTGGATCACGATGTCTATCGAATCAACCGACTATGTATTGTTCCGCGTTCCACCGGGAAGCACCAGCGTGCTGAGCGAGGACGACTACTTTCACAACCGAACGGTCGCCGAGCTGGGGGAGTACCGGTCACCTCGCTTCGTCCTGGCGTGCGACGATCGCTGTTGTGGAGCTGCCCGCGTTAGACGATGTGCTCGACCGGCTGCACGTCGTCGCATTGCCCATGCGGGTGCGATTCCGCGGCATCACTACCCGTGAGATCGCCCTTATCGAGGGTTCGGCCGGTTGGGGCGAGTTCGGTGCCTTTCCCGAGTACGACCCGCCCGAGGCCTCTGCCTGGCTGGGGGCCGCCATCGAGGCCGCGTACACCGAGCTTCCCGCCGCCCGGCGCGCCCGCATACCCGTCAACGCGACGGTGCCCGCGGTGTCCGCCGCGGACGTGCCCGAGGTGCTGACCCGCTTCCCGGGCGCCCGCACCGCCAAGGTCAAGGTGGCCGAACCCGGGCAGACCCTCGACGACGATGTCGCCCGTGTCGAAGCGGTCCGCGCGCAGATGCCCACCGTGCGGGTGGATGCCAACGGGGGCTGGACCGTCGAGCAGGCCATCCAGGCGCTGACCGCGCTGACCCGCGACGGCGCTCTCGAGTACGCCGAACAGCCCTGCGCCACCGTCGAGGAACTCGCCGAGGTGCGCCGCCGCCTCCCGGATGTACCGATCGCCGCTGACGAAAGCATCAGGCGGGCAAGTGATCCGTTGCGTGTTGCCCGGGCGGGTGCGGCCGATGTCGCGGTGCTCAAGGTGGCCCCGCTCGGTGGGGTGACCGCGCTGCTGGACATCGCGGAACGGATCGGTATGCCCGTGGTGATCTCCAGCGCTCTGGACAGCGCGGTGGGCATCGGCATCGGTCTGCGTACGGCCGCGGCACTGCCGGTGCTGGAGCATGCCTGTGGGCTGGGAACCGGAGGGTTTTTCGTCGAGGACGTGGCCGAGGCCCCGGCACCCGAGAACGGTTACTTGACGGTGGCGTCGTTCACCCCCGACCCGGCGCGGCTGGCGGCGCTTGCCGCGCCTGCCGACCGGCGCGACTGGTGGCGGCGCCGAGTGGCCGACTGCTATCCACTGTTGAACCGGTAGGTTCAGTCACCGTGCCTCTCGCGAACATCAACGGCATCCAGATCAGTTACGACGATCGTGGGCCCCTGGCGCTCGGCGCCTCCGGTGATCCCGTCGTCTTTATTTCCGGGCGCGGTGGCGCGGGGCGCAGCTGGCACCTTCATCAGGTACCAGCATTCCGCGCCGCGGGATATCGCACGATCACCTTCAACAACCGGGGGATACCGCCGACCACCGAGTGCGCCGATGGCTTCACCCTGCAGGACATGGTGGCCGATGCCGCAGCGCTCATCGAGGATCTCGGTGCGGCCCCGGCCCGTCTGGTCGGGTTCTCCATGGGGGCGCTCATCGCCCAGGAGCTCACGCTCACCCGCCCGGATCTGGTGACCGCCGCGGTGTTCATGGGGACCCGGGGGCGCGAGGATTCCACGCGGTCGTTCTTCCGCAAGGCCGAGCTCGAGCTGTCCGCATCGGGTGCCGAGGTGCCGGCGTCCTACCAGGCGGCCATGCGCCTGTTGTTGAACTTCTCGCCGAAGACTCTGAACAACGATGCCGCGATCAAGGACTGGATCGATATGTTCACGCTGTGGCCCGAGCCGGCCTCGGGTGGCATCGATCACCAGCGCAGCGCCATACCCGCCCCCGACCGGCCCGGTGCGTACGCGGGGATCACCGTCCCGTCACTGGTCATCGGGTTCAGCGACGATATGACCCTGCCGCCCTACCTTGGCCGTGAGGTGGCCGATGCCATCCCGGGCGGCAAGTACGTCGAGATTGCCGACGCCGGGCATCTGGGCTTCATCGAACGCCCCGATGAGGTCAACCGCGTGATCCTGGAGTTCTTTTTGAGCGCCTCTCAGGCGGTATGACACCCTGATGGCATGAACCCGTCGACCGCTCAGGCCCATGCCGTCGTCGACGAGCTCATCCGCGGCGGAGTCCGGGATGTGGTGCTGTGTCCCGGGTCGCGCAATGCCCCGCTGGCCTTTGCATTGCACGATGCGGACAAGGCCGGGCGGTTGCGGCTGCACGTGCGTATCGACGAACGCACCGCGGGCTTCCTGGCCGTCGGGCTGGCCGCCGCCAGCGGCGCCCCGGTTCCGGTGGCGATGACGTCCGGAACGGCGGTAGCTAATCTCGGCCCCGCGGTGGTGGAGGCCAACTACGCGCGGGTTCCGCTGATTGTGTTGTCTGCCAACCGCCCCTACGAACTGCTCGGCACCGGCGCCAACCAGACGATGGAGCAGCTCGGCTACTTCGGTACCCAGGTGCGCGCCGCGATCAGTCTCGGCCTGGCGGAAGACGGTTCGGAGAAGATCGAGGCGCAGAACCCGCACTGGCGTTCCGCGACCTGCCGAGTCCTGGCCGCTGCCAAGGGGTCGCGTACCGCCAATGCCGGCCCCGTACAGTTCGACATCCCGCTACGGGAACCGCTTGTGCCCGATCGCGATGGAGGGCCGATCCCTGCGGGCCGCCCCGGCGGGGTGCCCTGGACATACACCCCGGACGTGACGTTCGACGAACCCGTCGAGATCGATCTGAGTCCTGACACCGTGGTGATCGCGGGCCATGGCGCGCCCGCACACGCCAACCTGGCGATGTTGCCCACGGTGGCCGAACCGACGGCGCCCCAACCCGACAACCCGGTGCATCCGCTGGCGCTCGCCCTGCTGCATCCGCAACAGGTGATCATGTTGGGCCGGCCGACCCTGCACCGGCAGGTGTCATCGCTGTTGGCGGACAACCGGATTCCGGTGTACGCGTTGACCACCGGCCCGCGCTGGCCCGATGTGTCCGGCAACTCGCAGGCCACCGGAACCCGTGCCATCATCTCCGGTAAGCCGGATGCCGCATGGCTGCAACGGTGCGCGCACGCGCACCAGAAGGCGCTCGATGCGGTGCGCGGGCAGTTGGGTACTCACCCGCTGACCACGGGTCTGCACGTGGCGGCAACGGTGTGTGGGTCATTGCGCGATGGTGACCAGCTGGTGCTCGGTGCGTCCAACGCGGTACGCGATGCCGCGCTCGTTCCGTGGGGGGCCAAAGACGTTCGCGTGCGCTCCAATCGGGGTGTCGCCGGCATCGACGGCACGGTATCGACCGCGATCGGTGCGGCGCTGGCGCACAAGGGGGGCCGCACCGTGGCCTTGATCGGCGATCTCACCTTCGTACACGACAGCTCGGGTCTGCTGATCGGGCCGACCGAGCCGCGCCCCGAGAACCTGACCATCGTGGTCTCAAATGACAACGGCGGCGGCATCTTCGAACTGCTGGAGCAGGGCGACCCGCGATTTCGCGACGTTTCCTCCCGCATCTTCGGCACCCCGCATGACGTTGATATCGCGGCGCTGTGCCGGGCCTACCACGTGGATTCACGATCCATCTCGGTGGAGGAACTCGGCCCTGCGCTGGACGAACCGGCCGGTGGCATCAGGGTTCTGGAGGTCAAGGCCGACCGCTCCACCCTGCGCGAGCTGCATGCGGCCATCAGGGCCGCCCTATGAAGCGGCGCTCCCGCGTCATCAAGAGAGTCCGGATCGTGGTGCTGGTGCTGGCGGGACTGATGACGCTGCAGTCACTGCTGCTGGTCGCCGGGGCCTGGCGAAACGACAATGCCATCGAACGGGATATGGGTGTCGCGCTGGCCGAGGTACTCAGCGCCGGGCCACGGCGGTCCACCATCGAGTTCGTCACACCCGAACGAGTCACGTATCGGCCCGAATTGGGCGTTCTCTACCCCTCTGAGCTCAGCCCGGGTATGCGCATCTACGTCGAGTACGACACATCCAACCCGGATTTGGTTCGCGTGCAAGGACGTAACGCATCGTTATCGATTGTCCCCGCCGGGTCCATCATTGTCGTGGTGTGGTTGGTCGCCGGGACGATACTGCTGGGGCTTGCCCGGATGCAGCGCCGAAGTCCGGCACCCGTTCACGCTTAAGTTTGCGTGACGTATGCCTGGGGGCAACCTAACTGCTAAGTGACGCTGACATGCTCTCAGTGTGCGCATCGCGATCGTCGCCGAGTCGTTTTTGCCGAACGTCAACGGAGTCTCCAACTCGGTGCTGCGGGTACTGGAACACCTCCGCCGCACCGGGCATGAGGCCGTCGTCATTGCACCGGACACCCCCCGCGGACAGCCCCCCGCCGGTGCCGAACACGACGGCGTGCCCGTGCACCGGGTGCCGGCCATCATGTTTCCCAAGGTGAGCACCCTGCCGTTAGGTGTGCCGCAGCCGCGCATGGTGCGAATCCTTCGTGATTTCGCGCCCGATGTGGTGCACCTGGCCTCGCCGTTCGTCCTGGGATACGGGGGACTGCGCGCCGCGCAGCATCTCGACATCCCCACCGTCGCCGTCTACCAGACCGATGTGGCCGGGTTCGCCGACAGCTATGGCGCCGGGTTCGCCGCTCGCGCTGCCTGGCGCTGGACCAAGCACTTGCACGGCCGGGCCGACCGCACGTTGGCCCCATCTTCGTCCGCCATGGAAGGTCTTGCTGCACATGGCATCCCGCGGGTGTTCCGGTGGTCACGCGGTGTGGACATCGAACGCTTCGCACCCTCGGCGCGCGACGAGCAGCTGCGTCGATCCTGGTCGCCCGAGGGCAAGCCGATCATCGGGTTCGTCGGGCGGCTCGCCCCCGAGAAGCATGTGGAGCGTCTGGCCGTGCTGGCCGAACGCGACGACATGCGGCTCGTCATCGTGGGTGGCGGCGTAGAGCGGGACGCTCTTGAAAAGCTTATGCCCACAGCAATTTTCACCGGTGAGTTGACCGGATCGGCGCTGTCGCGGGCATACGCCAGCCTCGACGTCTTCATCCACCCGGGCGAGCATGAGACCTTCTGTCAGGCGGTGCAGGAGGCGCTGGCCAGCGGTGTTCCTGCCATCGCGCCGGATGCCGGCGGTCCGCGCGACCTGGTTATCCCGGGTCGCAACGGAATGCTGCTGCCGGTGGCCGACTTCGAGGCACGCCTCGGCATGGCGGTTGATCACCTGGTGCAACCGGCAACGCGCAGCCGATTCTCGGCGGCCGCGCGCCGGGGTGTGCTGTCGCGCACATGGCCCGCCATCTGCGATGAGCTGCTCGAGCACTACGCCGCCGCGGCGGGTACCACGCTGGGCCGCGGCATCATGACGGCCTAGTGCGCTGTACCGTCACGGTATGAACCGCGCCACCCTGGAAAAGGACCCGCACGAGGTCGCGTCCATGTTTGACGCGGTGGCCAAGCGATACGACATCACCAATACGGTGTTGTCCTTTGGCCGGGACCGTGCCTGGCGCCGCGCCACCCGCGAATCGCTGAAGCTGAAGGCCGGGGACAGGGTGCTCGACATCGCCGCGGGGACCGCGGTCTCGACGGCAGAGCTCACCCAGTCCGGTGCCTGGTGTGTGGCGGCGGATTTCTCTGTCGGCATGCTCAAGGCCGGTGCGCGTCGCGATGTACCCAAGGTCGCCGGGGACGCGACACGGCTGCCGTTCGCGGATCACTCGTTTGACGCGGTGACCATCAGCTTCGGTCTGCGCAATGTGGTCGATCACGTGGAAGGGCTGCGCGAGATGGCTCGCGTCACCAAACCCGGTGGCCGCCTTGCGGTGTGCGAATTCTCGACTCCGGTCAACCGGCCTTTCCGCACGCTGTACATGGAGTACCTGATGAAGGCGCTGCCGTCGGTGGCGCGCGCCGTCAGCAGCAATCCGGACGCGTACGTGTACCTGGCCGAATCGATCCGGGCATGGCCCGATCAGGAGGCGCTGGCTCAGCAGATCATCTCGGCGGGCTGGTCGAATGTGCGGTGGCGCAATCTCACTGGCGGCATCGTTGCCCTGCATGTAGCGGCGCTCTAACCGCGATCGGCTATCAGCTGAACGGCGGACGCGCGTCGAGACGTCGCGAGCCGCCGCCCGCCACTCGCCAGACGCGCGCAATCGCGTCATGGTCTTCGTCGGTTACGAGATTTCCCATGAGCCGTACGGCAATTCGCATCAGTACCTGAGAACGCATGCCGACCGGGCCCATGAGGGGCAGGAAGCGCGGCAGGGTCAGCAGCGCCGCGAGGCGTCGAGCAATTGAGAACGACTGGCCGTAGCGGTCCCGCAGCAGTTCCGGCCACAGCTGTGAGTAGTCGTTGGCGTCGAGCACCTCGGCGGCCAGGTGCCCGGTCTCCAGCCCGTAGTCGATGCCCTCGCCATTGAGCGGATTGACGCATGCCGCGGCGTCGCCGATGAGCATCCAGTTGGGACCCGCGACGCCGGACACCGCCCCGCCCATCGGCAGCAGCGCCGAGGCGATGGAGTGCAGGCTTCCACTGAGTCCGAAGTCCTCGCGCCGCAGCTCCGTGTAGTACTCGATGAGTGGACGCAACGCCGCATCGGCGGGGCGTTTCGAGGTGGCGAGTGCGCCGACACCGATGTTGATCTGCCCGCCACCCAACGGGAAAATCCAGCCGTATCCGGGTAACACATCGCCCTCGGGGGAACGCAGCTCCAGATGCGAGGTCATCCATTCCTCGTCGCCGCGCGCCGACTCGATGTACGCGCGCCCCGCGACGGCGTACACGGTGTCCTTATGCCACTCACGCCCAAGGACTTTCCCGAGAGGGGAGCGCACTCCGTCGGCGACGATCACGGCCTTGCAGGCAATCTCACCGGGTCCGCTGTTGTCGAGCACCCGGACGGAGGTCACTCGGCCCGCCGAGTCACGTTCCACGTCAACGGCCTTGGTGGACTCGGCCATGGTGGCCCCGGAGTCCACCGCCACCTGCCGGATCTTGTCGTCCAGCTCGGTGCGACGCACCGCGCTGCCGGTACCGCCGAAAGATGGACCTGGCCAAGGAACTTCGATATTGCCGCCGAACCCGTGCAGGCGCAGACCCCGGTATCGGATGTGTTCGTCGAGCCATGGTCCGAGACCGAGTAGCTCAAGTTGTTCGACGGCGCGGGGGGTCAGTCCGTCGCCGCAGGTCTTGTCCCGGGGGAACACCGCCGAGTCGACCAGGACCACCTCACGCCCGGATCGCGCCGCCCACGCCGCGGCCGCCGATCCGGCTGGTCCGGCACCGACGACGACCAGGTCCGCTGAGGTCTGCACCTTCACAGTATGTTGGACCGGTGAGTAACTCGACCACGGTGGCCGGAGTTGATCTTGGCGATCCCGTATTCGCCGCGAAGGTGCGCGACCATTTGGCCGCCATCGAAGCGCTCATCGTGTCCGAGCTGGGGCAGTCCGACCCGCTGTTGACGGAGTCTGTGCTGCATCTTTTCCACGCCGGCGGTAAGCGCTTCCGCCCGCTGTTCACGGTGCTAGCCGCCCAGACCGGACCGGATCCGGACAACGACGAGGTGATTCTCGCGGGAGCAGTGTGCGAGCTCATTCACCTGGCCACGCTGTACCACGACGACGTCATGGACGAGGCGCAGAAGCGTCGTGGCGTGCCCAGCGCCAACGCGCGGTGGGGTAACAATGTGGCGATCCTCGCCGGGGACTATCTGCTGGCCACAGCCTCGCGGCTGGTGTCGCGGCTCGGTCCCACGGCCGTGCGGATCGTCGCCGAGACCTTCGCCGAGCTCGTCACTGGCCAGATGCGGGAAACCGTCGGGGTACCCGAGGGCGGCGATGAGACCGAGCACTATCTCAAGGTGATCCACGAGAAGACTGGATCCTTGATCGCGGCGGCGGGGCGGTTCGGTGCGATGACCTCCCGGTGCGATGACGAGCAGATCGAACGGCTGAGCCGCCTGGGCGCCATCGTCGGGACCGCCTTCCAGATCTCCGACGACATCATCGATATCGAGAGCCTCACGGACGAGTCGGGCAAGACACCCGGCACAGATCTGCGTGAGGGGGTGCACACCTTGCCCATGCTGTACGCCTTGCGCGATACCGGCACCGATGCCGATCGGCTGCGTACCTTGCTGACCGCGCCCATTACCGACGATGCCGAGGTGGACGAGGCATTGATGCTGCTGCGGGCCTCCCATGGACTCGTGGCGGCCAAGTCCGTCGTCATCGAATATGCCGACCGCGCCAAGGCCGAGCTGGTGGAGTTGCCCCCGGGCGCTGCCCGCGACGCGCTGGGCGTGCTGATCGAGTACACCGTCCTGCGGCACGGCTAGGTACCTGGCAACCCGTCCGGAACCCAGGAGCACTGTCCTTCGTTAGCGTGGTGAACCAGCTAGAAGGAAGGGACATCATGCACGGCCACGCCAATGGACTCAAGACGGTGCTGCTGCTCGGCGGCATGTCGGCGATGATCGTGTTCATCGGCTCGCTGTTCCACAGCAAGAGCATCCTGCTGCTGGCCATTGTGTTCGCCGTCGGCATGAACGCGTTCATGTACTTCAAGAGCGACACCTTGGCGCTGCGTGCGATGCACGCCCAGCCGGTGACGGAGTTGCAGCAGCCCGCGATGTACCGGATCGTGCGGGAGCTCGCAACCGTCGCGCGCCAGCCGATGCCGCGGTTGTACATCAGCGACACCAATGCGCCCAATGCCTTTGCCACGGGCCGTAATCCGAGGAATGCGGCAGTCTGCTGCACGAGCGGCATTCTCGATCTACTCTCGGAGCGTGAGCTGCGCGCGGTGCTGGGTCACGAGCTCTCGCACGTCTACAACCGCGACATCCTGATCTCGAGTGTGGCCGGCGCACTGGCCGCCGTCATCTCGGGGCTGGCCAATATGGCGATGCTCATGAACTTCTTCGGTGGTGGGGGCGAGAACCGTCCGAATCCCTTTGCGCTGTTCCTGGTTTCGATGCTGGGTCCGGTCGCTGCCACGGTGGTGAAGATGGCGGTGTCCCGTTCGCGGGAGTATCAGGCCGACCAGTCCGGCGCCGAGCTGACCGGAGATCCGCTGGCATTGGCCTCCGCGCTGCGGAAGATCTCCGGCGGGGTGCAGGTTGCTCCGCTGCCACCGGAACCACAGCTGGCCAGCCAGTCGCACCTGATGATCGCCAACCCGTTCCGGGCCGGCGACCGGGTGGCATCGCTGTTCTCGACACACCCGCCGATGGCTGATCGCATTGCGCGCCTTGAGGATATGGCCCGCTTCTGAGTTTGGGCCGCCGAGCGTGAAGCCACGGCGGACATTCGGCGAAAATCCCGCGGTAGCTTCACAGTCGGTGAAGCCGTCAGACGGATCGTCCGCTCAGCGCGGCCAGCCTCTCGAGTACCGGTGCGTTCGCGGCGACGGGCTGCGGGGTGCCGAACTTGCCGGACCGCGCGAATGCTCCCGCACGTTTCTCGACGAAGCCCAATGCGTCCTCGACGAGGTCGGCGGGCAGATTCGCGGGAATGCCGGTGGTCTGTGCCAGGTCCCAGCCGTGGGTCAACAGATCGGCCATGCGGACCTGTAGCTGCCTGTCGCCGGTGGTGTGCGCGAACGGGCCGGGGTAGGTCTGCTCGAGCACACCCGGAAGCGTCAGCGCGTCACTCAACGCCTGCGTTGACTGCTGGTATGCGATCACGGGATCTTCGCCAGTGCCGCCGCTGGGCCCGCCGAAGCGCGCTGCCAGGGAGTAGTTCACCTCGACGAGGTGGTTCACCAACTGGCGCAGGTTCCACTCGGTACAGGGCGTCGGGGCGTCCCATTGGTCTGGACGCACGGCCGCGATCAGTGCCTCGATGGCCGCCGAGGCCCGCAGGAAGTCGTCGGCGGGCCTCGGCGGCGTGTGATCTTCTTCGCTCGCGCTCATCAGCGGTACACCATGACCGTGGTGGTGCCATGCGCGACCAGCCTGCCCTGGGAGTCGACCACCTTGCCCTCTGCCGTCGCCACCCGGCGGCCGGGATGCAGGACATTGCCCGTCGCGATCAGCCGCTCGCCGTCCGTGGAGACAGTCCGGACATAGTTGACCTTGAGTTCGAGTGTCCCGTAGCCGATTCCGGGCTCCAGAGTGGAGTGCACGGCGCAGCCCAACACGGAGTCGAGCAGCGTCGCGCAGATCCCGCCGTGCAGAGTGCCGAGCGGATTGGCGAACTCGGGCCGGGTCACCACGCTGAAGGACACCGAGCCGAATTCGATCTCCTCCATCTGCATCCCGAGCAGACGCCCGATGGGCGGCATCCCATCGGATGTCCCGCCCATGCTGCGCAGCAGCTCGAGTCCGGTCAGATTCTCGATTTCCGTGGTCATGGCCACCCTTCCGCGTAGACTGATTGGTCCATACCGACGGTAGCAGGATATGGACCGACTGGTCCATGCTGAGTGAGGAGGCCGGGGTGACGACGGGTCCACGGCAGCGTCTGATAGACAACGCGATCGTCATGATGCGCGAGCGCGGTGTGCACGCGACGGGCCTTGCTGACCTGCTCAAACGCAGCGGCACCGCGCGTAACTCCATCTACCAGCACTTCCCGGAGGGCAAGGCGGAGCTCCTGGCGGCGGCCGAGCTCGCGGCGGCCGAGCTCGCCAACGGATTCCTCGACGCGCTGCGGGCCCGCGGAGACGCCGAGTACCTCATCACCAAGTTCGTCGCCTGGTGGGTCAATCAGCTCGAGACTCATGACTTCGACACCGGTTGCCCGCATGCCGCGGCCGCGCTCGCCGGCCCGGGGGAGGCGCAGATCCGCGCGGCGGCCAACGATGCCTTTATGGGGATGCGCGCCCGGCTGGCGGAATCCTTCCGGGATTCGGGGGTGACCGATGGCGCCGAGTCCCTCGCCTCGCTGACGGTCAGCGCGATCGAGGGGGCGCTACTGCAGGCGCAGGCCGCGCACTCGGTGCAACCGCTGCGCGACGTTGAGCATGAACTGATCTCGCTCCTGCGCGCTCGGCGGCAGTGAGGGCGAAAGACCTTATTCCGCTTCGATTTCCGTGAGGTCGGTGGCGACGTGGAACGGGGGAGTGCTCTTCCCGATCACTCGGTACCGGTTCCATGGGTCGGGATCGCCGATGAAGGCATCCCGGGCGCTGTGAGAAGTGCGAATCGTGGCCTTCACCCGTGCCTCGTCACCGATGATCGCGGTCAGCTGTTCGTTCGGCCTGATGCGGCCGATCCACCGATAAATGCCGTCGATCGGCTCGCTGTACCCCTTGAGCTCCAGCTCGACCGGGACGTCGACACCACGAACGCTCACCGTTGCCTCGCCGATGTAGTCCGAATCGTCATGCGGGCTGTGTGTGAAGACGCTGTTGGTGTCGTCCTGTCGGGGAAGGCTCATGATTCTCCGTCCGGCTTGGTTGCCTCTTGACAATCGGGACGCCGTCCCGACAAACTCGCTGACATATTCGTAACAAAGAGTACCCCATACTTTTGGATACGGATATTCAATCTTGGCTGACCAGAAGGCGATGACGTGACGTCCAGCAGTTACAAAGACATCAACTACACCGACTACGACTTCAGGCCGGCTACCACGGTCGATGGCGGGATTCCTGAGCGCAGGCGCCGGGTGGGTGATCGGCTCAAGACGGCCCGGCGACTGCTCTTCGAGGCCACGGAGCTCAGCTACGACCCCGAGCTGGATATCGACTGGGATGCGCCCCTGGACTCGGGGATGCACTGGCTGGCCGCCCAGCAGGTATCGCTCTACGGCACCCCGGAGTGGGACGTGCTTTCGGCTGAGCAGCGCGGTGAGCTGGCGCGCCAGGAGCTGGTCAGCCTGCTGAGCTTCGTCGTGGATGCCCAGGGCGCGCTGGCATCGCTGATGTTCCGCGACGTCATCGAAGGCAACACCCTGACCGACGATTACACCCGTTTCCTCCTCGCCAGCGTCCGCGATATCAGCCGTAACGCCACCATGGTCGGCCGGCTGATCAACAAGACGGGGTTGGAGCTGCAGCCCGCTCCGATGGCGGTGCAGCGCCTTCAGCGGTTCTTTGTGCCACTCATCCCACACGGTCCGCTCGGACGCGGATTCGTCCTCCTGCTCCAGCGGTTGATCCATCAGTTGATGTGTGAGCTTGAGGCTGACGAACAGGCCCAGCCCGTGGTCCGGCAGGTCGCGAAGATCTGCGTTCTGGTCGGCCGTCGCCAGCTTGAGTTCGCCGAGGATGAGCTCTACCGCGCCGTGGATGCGCGCAGGTATCTCCCGCCGGCGTTGGCCGATGTCTCGGCCGCGCTACTGACGGTCTTGGCGACGTCCTTGATCGTGCGCTCGCCGGTGTACCGCAGCGTGGGGTTGACCGAGCGGGCGGGTCGCAGAGCGGCCGCCCGCGGCGAGAACGGCCGCTATCGGAACACGGTGCTGCTGCGGCGCTACTTCGACGTCGCCCAGGACGCGGGCATGTTCAGAACCGGTGCTGCGCGGGCGATTCTCAGAGGTCGAGGGCTCCTGTGACCTCGCTGGGGGATTGACAAACGACAGTGCGAGCATGAAACTAAAAGTAACGGGTACTGAAAGTAATGCATAAACTTGGAGGGCGGGATCAATGACGACCATCGACCAACCGACGGCCCTGCACGAGGCGGGAGCCTCGTCGGTACGGGGTAAGACTGTGGGCGACCGGCAAAAGACAGCGCAACGACTGCTGCGCTCGGCCGCGGAGCGTGCCTATGACGGCGAGGTTGACATCGACTGGGACGCCCCGGTGGTGCCCGGCTTGTACTGGGCCACGCCGCGCCGAACGTCGCTGTATGGCACCAAGTTGTGGGACAAGCTGACTCAGGATCAGCGCATCGAACTGACGCGTCACGAGCTCGGCTCCGTGTTGAGCTTCGGCATCTACGTCGAGACCGGTCTCAGCGCCATGCTGTGGCGGCAGGTTGTGGAGCAGAACGGGGGAGCGACTGATCACGGCCGTTACGCGTTGACCGAGATCAGCGAGGAAGCGCGGCACTCCACCATGTTTGGCCGCCTGGTGAACAAGCTCGGCATTGAGCCGTACACCTATCCCAAGTTTGCGACGCGCGTCATCCGGCTCCTCGGTTTGGTGCCGCTGGGCCCCTCAGGGCTTGGCACCCTGCTGCTGGTCGAGGAGGTCCTGGACCGCGCGCAGCGCGAGACGATGATGGATGAGACGGTGCAGCCGCACGCTCGTCAGCTCATGAAGATTCACGTGCTGGAAGAGGCGCGGCATATCACTTATGCGCGTGAGGAACTGGTGCGACAGATCGCCGAGCGGGGGCCAGTCTCCAACGCTTTCCACCGTGCGGTCTTCGCCCTCTCGGTGATCGGCATCTATCCAGTGCTCTTCAACCCCAAGGCGTACCGGTCGGTGGGTATTCATCCCCTGCGCGGCATGTTCACGTTCCTCACCTCGCCGAACTATCGCGAGAATGCGACGTGGGTGTCGGAGCCGCTGATGCGCTTCATGCACGAGATCGGTTTCCTGGACGGCAAATTCACCGGCCGGCTGTTGCGGATGTCGCGGGCGATGCCGGACGACATCCTGGCCGAGATCAAGGCGCGGTAAGCGCCGCAGAGAACTGGCTCGTTGCCGGTGGCAATGAGCCAGTTCTGCCGTGTCAAGGGTCCACCTTCGAAAGAGAAAGCGATTGCGCCACATGACTGTTACCGATACACCGTCCGAAGAGCGGCAGCCAGACACTGTGGTCGAGGGCGGCCGGTCGGAGCCCATCCGTGTTCGTGCGCTGATTGTCGGCACCGGCTTCTCGGGTATCGGCGCGGCGATCGCGCTGCAGAAGATGGGGGTGCCCTTCCTCATCCTGGAAAAGGCCGGTGAAATGGGCGGCACCTGGCGCGACAACACCTATCCCGGTGCGGCGTGCGATGTGCCCACCCACCTGTATTCGTTCTCCTTCGAGCCGCGCTCGAACTGGGAACAGCTCTTCTCCCGGCAGCCCGAGATCTTCGACTACCTCAAGGAAGTCGCCGCCAAATATGGTCTGTATCGGCACGTCGCTTTCAATACGCGCGTCACCCGCGGGTATTGGGATGACAGCGAGTACCGCTGGCATGTGTTCACCGAGAGCGGGCAGGAATACATCTGTCAGTTCCTTATCTCCGGGGTCGGTGCCCTGCACATCCCGAGCATCCCGGAGATCGAGGGCCTGGATGGCTTCGAGGGGCCGGTCTTTCATTCCGCGCAGTGGAACCACGACTTCGGCCTGGCCGGCAAGAAGGTTGCCGTTATCGGTACGGGCGCCAGTGCTATTCAGTTCGTCCCTGAGATCGTCGGCCAGGTTGGCGAACTGAAGCTGTTCCAGCGCACCGCACCGTGGGTATTGCCACGCACCAATATCGAGTTCAGCTCGGTGGCCAAGCGTGCGTTTGCGAACATCCCGGGTTTGCGTGCGCTGTTCCGCAGCGGCATGTACTTCGGCGCTGAAGCCGGTGCGTACGCGATGAACCGGCGCCCCGCCCTTCTCAAAGGTGTTGAGCTGCTGGGCCGTGCGTACATCAAGAGCCAGATCTCGGATCCGGAAGTGCGCCGCAAGGTGACACCCGATTACCGCGCCGGATGCAAACGGCTCCTGGGGTCGGCGACGTACTACAAGGCCATCGAGAACTCGAAGACGGAACTGGTCACCGAGTCCATCGCGCGGGTGACCGCCGACGGCGTCGTCACCAGCGACGGGATTGAGCGCAAGGTCGACGCCATCATCTTCGGTACCGGATTTCACGTCACCGACTCGTACAAGTACCTGGATCTGAAGGGGCAGAACGGGGAGGACCTCGGCGACCGCTGGTCACGGGAGGGCGTCACCGCCCACCGCGGAATCACCATCGCCGGCATGCCCAACCTCTTCTTCCTCTTGGGTCCCAACACCGGGTTGGGCCACAACTCGATCGTGTTCATGATCGAGTCGCAGATCCACTACGTCACCGAGGCGATCAAACACATCGATGCGGCCTACGCCCAGGCGATCGTGCCCACCCGCGAAGCCCAGGACCGGTTCAACGCCGAAGTGCAGCGCAAGCTGCAGGGCTCGGTCTGGAACAACGGTGGCTGCCAGAGCTGGTACTTGGACGAGCATGGCAAGAATCGGACGCTATGGTCGGGATTCACCTTCGAATACTGGTCGCAGACAAGAAAAGTGGACCCCACCGAGTACGAGTTCGAGGGTGCGGTGCCTCCGGCCGTACGCAAGACCGTCCCGCTCGCAGACGGCCCCCGGCAGACCTCGCCGAGTATGGCCGCGAACTAGGCCACCCGCCCAACAGAAGCGAGAAAACGATGAAAAACTTCGATAACAAGGTCGCCGTAATCACCGGTGCCGGTTCGGGTATCGGCCGCAGCCTGGCCTTGACGCTGGCCCAGCGCGGAGCGCGTTTGGCGCTCTCGGACATCGACACCGCCGGGGTGGCCGATACCGCCGGGCGCTGTGAGAAGGCGGGCGCGACCGCCATCCCGTTCGAACTCGACGTTGCCGACAGGGCCGCCGTGTATGCCCACGCCGCCGATGTCAAGAACGAGTTCGGTCAGGTCAATCTGGTGTTCAACAACGCCGGGGTGGCGCTTTCTGCCGACGTCAAGGACATGGAATGGGATGACTTCGACTGGTTGATGAACATCAACTTCTGGGGTGTCGCGCACGGCACCAAGGCATTCCTGCCACACCTCATCGAATCGGGCGACGGCCACATCGTCAACGTGTCATCGGTGTTCGGATTTATGGGCATACCCTCGCAGAGTGCCTACAACGCAGCGAAATTCGCTGTCCGTGGCTTCACCGAGGCGCTGCGGCAGGAGATCCGGGCGGCAAAGTATCCCGTCGGCGTCACCTGTGTGCACCCCGGCGGGATCAAGACCAACATCGCCTCAAGTGCGCGCGGGATCCCGGAAGGTGTTGACCGGGAAACCGTCCGAAAGGGTTTCCAGCTCGCGGCCATCACCCGGCCGGATTCGGCGGCCCGGATCATTCTGCGGGGAGTCGAGAAGAATCGGCCCCGTGTGCTGATCGGTCCCGATGCCCGGGTGTTCGACGCCATACCGCGCATCATCGGACCGCGCTACGGGGACCTGATGGCGCCCTTCTACGGAATCGGCAAGTACGGAATCGGCAAGAAGGTCGCGGGCCGCTTCGGTATCGAACTCTAGGCCGCCGTCGATGACAGACACGGTCGCGCCCGATACGCGCACAGTGACCGGAAACCCCCACGTTCACTCGCTGGAGGTCGTCGAAATCATCAGGGAAACAGGCGATGCGGTCTCCCTGGTGTTCGAAGTGCCGGACGCGCTCGCGTCTGCTTTCCGCTACCGCCCGGGCCAGTTCCTCACGCTGAAAATCCCCAGTGAGCAGACGGGCTCGGTGGCCCGCTGCTATTCGCTGTCCAGCTCGCCCCATCTCGATGACGACCTCGTCGTCACCGTCAAACGCACAGACGGCGGGTATGCGTCGAACTGGCTGTGCGACAACGTCGTTGTCGGGGACCGCATCACCGTGCTCACCCCCTCCGGGGTCTTCGTGCCGCGTTCACTGGACGGCGACTTCTTACTGATCGCGGCGGGCAGCGGCATCACCCCGATGCTGTCCATAGCCAAGTCGGTTCTGCTCGGCGGCGCCGGAACGGTCTACCTCTTCTACGCGAACAGGGATGAGCACAGCGTCATCTTCGGTGCCGAGATCGAAGAGATCATGGTGGAATTCCCGGACAGGCTGCGGGTGGTGCACTGGCTCGAGTCCGAACGCGGACTGCCCACCCGCGAAGCCATGGCCGAGTTGTTCGCCGCCTATCGGCGGTACAGCACGTACATCTGTGGTCCGGCGCCCTTCATGGACGGTGCCCGTGCCGCGTTATCGGCCGTCGGGATGCCTGCCCATCACATTCACGTCGAGCTGTACCAGTCGCTGACCGGCGACCCGTTCGCCGACATCGTGGTGCCGCGGGCCGGTGATGGGGACGCCGCCGAGGCGAGCGTGGAACTCGACGGCACGCAGATCACCGTCGAGTGGCCCAGGAACACTCCGCTGCTAGATGTGCTGCTGGCCCGGGGCATCGACGCGCCGTACTCGTGCCGCGAAGGCGCGTGCAGTGCCTGTGCCTGCACGGTGCGCCGCGGTGAGGTACGGATGCTCCGCAACGACACGCTGGTCGACGCTGACCTCGCCATGGGGCTGACCCTGGCCTGCCAGGCCGTTCCGGTTACGGACAGTGTCGATATCGTCTTCGATCAGTAGACGCGAGATTGCGCGCGATCTTGGATATGGTCACGGGATGCGTACCCTGCCCATCCTTGGCGCTATGACCAGCGCGGTCGCCGCCGTCATGCTCGCGGGTGTGGCATCTGCCGACCCGGACACCCCGAATCCGCTTGACCCGTCCGGGCTTCCGAACGTCAACGGGTTTACCGCGGTATCGCCGTTGGAATACAGCATCATGGCGGACACGGCCTACGGTTTCACGATCCCCGGCGGGATCTCATGTCTGATCAAGCGCGCCGACGCCAGCTACGGCTGCAGTGGCCCGCTGCCCGGGGCACCGAACGGGGCGAACCTCGTCAGCGGCAGTACCGCTCCCGGTTTCGCCAGCACCGATCGGCCGATCTACGGCATCGGCGGTGAATCCTTCAAGCCCTTGCCTCCGGGGCATCGCCTGAGTTACCGCGAGGTCAGCTGCGGCCTGGACGGTGCTGGCACGCTGACCTGTGTCAACAACCGCTGGCAGAACGGCTTCGTGGTCGGTCCGGGCGGCAGCTACACCACCTAGTGGCCCGTTAGATTGGTGGCATGCGCTTTGGGAACTTGCTGATCGCCGCCGTGTGCGGCATCGTCCTCGTCGGTTGCGATCGGGGAGAAGCAGCCAGAGATACGCCTACTCGGGAATCCAGCAGCGCGTCAGAGCCGGCCTCGACCACCCCGACCGTGACGATCGATCCGGCTGCGGAGTCCGCGTGCCCCAAACACGGCGGTCGATGGGACGCCAGCCAGGGCTGCGTCATCGACGAGGTCACGCCACAGGCCACGCAACACCTGCTCATCCCCGTCCAGTGGGATTCGTCGTTCCCTGAGCTGCAGAAGGCGGTTGACGAGCTGGTGGTGGATATCCGCGCCAAATTCCGCACGTCCGTCGAGCGTGCCGGAGCTCCGCCCGTAGGCAAGCAGTGGGCGCTCAACGTCACCTTTGACGCGTACCAGGGTAAAGGTGTGCATCCGACCGATGGAGTCCGGTTCTCCATCAGTGAGTCGCTCGGCGGCTATCACCCGGGATTCGCGTTTCGCACCGTCACCTTCGACCGCATCACGAAACAGGCCGTCACGCTGGGGTCGCTGCTGATCGATCTCGCGGCGGCGCTGCCCAAGATCTCCGCGCTGGTCCGCAGCGATCTGCGCGCGCAACTCGGCGGTGTGGGCACCGAATTCGTGGACACCGGAACAGTTCCGGAGGCCGGGAACTTTAAGAACCTCTCCCTGGACGGCGACGCGCTGCTGTTCTCCTTCGAGCCCTACCAGGTCGCGGCGTATGCCGAGGGGCCGATGCAGAGCCGGGTAGCGCTGTCCGAGCTGCGTGATGTGGTGAAGCCCGAGTACTTGCCGGCCTGATCAGAATCCGGTGCCGTGCACCTCATGGCCGGGCGTCGCCGCCATGAGCCCGCGGTAGGCCTGCTCCACCGTGGAGCCGTGGTTGATCACCCCGTCAACCTCGCGGGCGATCGGCATGTGGATGCCGTACTCGTCGGCGAGCGTCATCACCACCGACGAGGCTTTCACGCCCTCAGCCACCTGATTCATCGCCTGGATGATCTCGTCGATGGTCTTGCCCTTGCCGATTTCCTCACCCACGTGCCGGTTGCGGCTGCTGGGGCTGGTGCAGGTGACGATGAGGTCGCCCAGGCCCGCCAGGCCCGGGAACGTCTCGGGGTTACCGCCCATGGCCACACCGAGTTTGGTCATCTCCCGCAGGGCCCGCGCGATCACCATGGCGCGGGTGTTCTCGCCGATCCCGATCGCATAACCCATACCGCTCGCGATGGCAAAGACGTTCTTGAGCGCGCCCGCCATCTCCACACCGACCACGTCGTTGGTGCTGTACACGCGAAAACGTGAGGTGCGGAAGAGCTCTCCGAGACGCGCTGCCTGGTGCTGATCGGGCATCGCGACAACACCGGCGGCCGCATACCCGCGGGCTACCTCCTTGGCGATGTTGGGCCCGGCCAGGATGCCCGCCGGGTGCCCGGGCAGAACTTCCTCGATGATCTGCGACATCCGCATCCGGGACCCCTGTTCGAGGCCCTTGACCAGCGAGACGATTGGCACCCACGGGCGCAGCGATTGCCCGATTTCGGTGAGCACCTCGCGAAAGCTGTGCGAGGGAACCCCCATGATCACCACGTCGGCCTGCTCGATGGCCTCGTGCAGGTCCGAGGTGGCGCGCAGGCTTTCGGTGAGCTCGACCTCGTCGGTGAGATATCGCGAATTGCGGTGCCGTTCATTGATGTCCGCCACGGTCTCCGGCGAGCGCGCCCACTGCAGGGTAGGGCTGCGACGCGCGACAATCGACGCCACAGTGGTGCCCCAGGATCCGCCCCCGAGGACGACGACTTGTGGTTCACGAAGTGCTGCCATGCCCGCCAGGGTATGGGCCCGGTGCGCCTCGAATATGGACTTCGGCAATATGAGTGCGGTGCTGATCGATGTAACGCTCACGACCGGGTTGACCGCCATGGCTGCCGACGCTGCCGAGGCCGAGGGTGCCGGGTACTCCGGTATCTGGACGTTCGAGGGAGCGCACGACCCCTTCTTGCCGCTGTTGCTGGCCGCCGAGCACACGAAGGAGGTCACCCTGGGCACCTCGATCGCGGTAGCGTTCGCGCGAAATCCGATGCTGCTCGCCAATATTGGCTGGGACCTGCAGGCATACTCGAATGGGCGATTCATCCTTGGGCTCGGCACGCAGATCAAACCCCACATCACCCGCCGGTTCGGCATGCCGTGGAGTAGTCCCGCCGCGAGGATGCGGGACATGGTGCTGGCCGTGCGCGCCATCTGGCAGTCCTGGCAGGAGCGTGGCCGCCTGGATTATCGCGGCGAGTTCTACCAGAACACCCTCATGACGCCGATGTTCATGCCCGATCCGGGTGAGGTGAGCGCCTTTGGCCCGCCACCTATCTGGCTGGCCGGTGTCGGTAGCGGGATGACCGAGGTGGCTGGCGAGGTCGCGGACGGATTCCTGTCGCACCCGTTCTGTACACCCGAGTACCTCGCGCAGGTCACCCTTCCGACGTTGGCGCGGGGCGCGGAGAAATCCGGAAAGACGCTCGCCGACATTCACATCCATCACTCGCCGATGATCATCATCGGGCGTGATGATGCGGAGCTGGCCAGCGCCCGCGCGGCGGTGCGCAAGCAGCTCGCCTTTTACGGGTCCACACCCGCCTACTGGCCGATCCTGGAATTGCACGGCCGGGCTGAGGTTGGGCCGAAACTGAAAGAGCTGTCCAAACAAGGCGAATGGGATGCGATGACCAGCCTGATCGACGACGAGTTCGTCGATACCGCGGCCGTTACCGTGACCGACGTCGTGCAGGGCGCACGTGAATTACAGGCCTGCTACGGCGTTCTGGTGCACCGATTGGGTTTCAACACCCCGTACCGGCCCTACCGCGCATTGCTGGCCGAGCTGCTTCGAGAGTGCGCGCAGGCCCGCTAGGCGTGGGTTCCGGAGATCGCCACCCCGGCGCCCAGCCCGACGATCATGAATCCGCCGGTGGCCCCGACCGCCTCAAGACGCTTGGGGGAGCGTGCGAACCAGTTGCGTGCGGTGCCCGCCAGCACCGCCCACAGGCTGTCCGAGGCGAGCGCGATCAGTACGAAGATGCCACCGAACACCGCGATTTGCACCGGTATCGACCCCGCCGCGGGATCGGCGAACTGGGGGAGTACCGCCGCGAAGAACAGTGCCGTCTTGGGGTTCGTCATACCGACGACGAAGCCCTGCCGGAACACACGTTGCGTACCGACCGCGGGATGCTGCGCGTTCAACGCGTCGATGAGCGACTTACGGTTCCGGATCGCCTGTACGCCAAGGTAGATCAGGTAGGCGGCGCCGACGAGCTTCACCACCGTCAGTGCCCAGGCGGACGCGGCCAGGAGTGCGCCCAGCCCGGCAGTTGTCAGCACCAGCGGCACCATCGTGCCGGTGGTGTTGCCGAGCACCGTGACCAGACCCGACTTGCGCCCCAGGCTCAACGAGCGGCCGACCGCAAACAGCACGCTGGGCCCGGGGATCACGATGATGGCGTAGGCCGCGATCGTGAAACCGATCAGATGCGTTGGAGAGATCACCGGACCATCGTCTTACCGATAGTTGACAAACTGCAACGCAATATCGAGATCGGAGCCCTTCAACAGGGCCTGAACGGCCTGCAGGTCGTCGCGCTTCTTGCTCGACACCCGGATTTCCTCGCCCTGTACCTGCGACTTGACGCCCTTGGGGCCCTCGTCGCGGATGATCTTGTTGATCTTCTTGGCGTTCTCGGCGTCGATGCCCTGCTTGAGGGTTCCGGTGAGCCGGTAAGTCTTGCCACTGGGGGCGGGGTCGCCCGCATCGAAGGCCTTCATGCTGATGTCCCGACGGATCAGCTTCTCCTTGAAGACGTCGACGGCCGCCTTCAGGCGCTCCTCGGTGGAGCTCACCAGCTCGATGGCCTCGTCACCCTTCCAGGCGATGGTGGTGTCGGTCCCACGGAAGTCGAATCGGGTGGCCAGTTCCTTGGCCGCCTGGTTCAGCGCGTTGTCGACCTCCTGACGGTCGATCTTGCTCACGATGTCGAATGATGAATCCGCCATGACTGCTCCCTCTTTCTGGTCCTCGTATGTTCCGTATCCAGTCGGTTTGCGTTAGCCCGACCCTATCGTTGTATCCTGCATCGTCTGATAAGGCGGGTTGCCCGAGCGGCCAATGGGAGCGGACTGTAAATCCGTCGGCTTACGCCTACGCAGGTTCGAATCCTGCACCCGCCACAGCACTCAGGCCCCCTCTCGAGGGGGCCTGAGGTCGTTTTAGGGGGTCTGGATCGTACGCAGTAGGTCTGCGAAGCGGTGTCGAGGGCGGTTGCAACGGCGTCCAGATCGTCGGGGATGGGCGCCCCGTACGGGCCCAAGGTCCCTCCGGTAGCTCTCTTATGGAGGGGCTGTGTCACCCCCCCCCCCCCCCGAATCTGAGGTGCCGCCCTCGACCTTGGGGGTTCTGGAGAACGAAGAGGGCGGCACCAGCGACGATCTTGACCGATTGCTGGTCGAATCACGCAATAGTGCGCGACATTCGCGGCCAGCGGAGATCTCTAGCCGTTTCAGCAAACTAGTTTCCTCTGGACAATCTCGGTTTTAGTGTGAGAGAGTCCGATCGCGGCTACCCACGGCCGCCTGTGGGGATTTGTGTGGAGGGGCTCATATCTTGGTCATCAAGCATCGTCGGCTGATGTCTTCGGGTTTGCGTAGGACTCTGGCAGTGACGGCACTAGCGGCTGTAATCGTTGGTGGAGTCAAGGTGGCTGGCGACTACACGACTCCAGGTAGCGGCTTCTCCACGATCGCCACAGGCGCAGCCGACCCCACTGGGCCCACGGGAGGCCCCAGCGGTCCAGGTGGGATGAACGGCTCCCAGTTCCAGCCCCCCGGCCTACCGCCACAGATGCCCGACTATCAGGGAGGCGTCAATCAGCCACCACTAGACCAAAACTCGGGAATCTCCATCTACAACACGGGATCACCTGGCGCCCAGCAGGTTCCAGGCCAGCAAGGCGCACAGCAGCCGCAGCAAGGCTGGGATCAGCCTGCCCACGGCACGCAGATTCCGGACTACTCCACTGCGCCTGGGTACACCCAGGGTCCTGGGCAGCCGAACCCTAATTACCAAGCGCCGCAGCAGCAGGCCCCACAGCAAGGTCAGCAGTCGCCGCAACAGGGCAACCAGAGTGGCCAAAATCAGCAGCCCCAACAAGCGAATCAGAATCAGGAGTCGCAGCAGCAACAGTCGCAAAACCAGCAAGACCAAGGCGATCAGCAGCGCCAGCAGAAGTGCGAAGCCATCCAGGAGGACATGGCGATCGACTCGGCGTTGCAGTTGCTCGACTCCATGAGCCAGGTGGGCGAGGTGGCTCAGCAGATAGCCCAAATAGCCGAAATGATCTTGCCGAAGGGCGGTGGAGGCGGACTCGGCCCGGATGGAAGTCGCAAGCCCGGGCGACTGCCGATCACGCCATTTGAGTGCTCTTACTGCCCACCAGACAAGCCCGTGAAGCCCAAGCCGGATAACCAGCCGGCGATGACGCCGGATACCAAACCGGACAACAAGCCTGTTCCCACGCAGGACAACAAACCGGAGCCGACTAAAGCGGACAAGCCGAAAGATAAGTCGGATGACCAGCTACTCGAAGACGTATGTGACGTCCTAAAGACGCCGTTCGGTGGTCTGGTGTGCGAGGGCATCAAACGGCTGATCTGCTTCCCTAGCGACCCAAATTGCAAGGGCCCCGTGCCGATCTGCTTTAAGAAGGGCACTGCCGCCCTGACGCCTGACCTGATCGCGCAGAGGCAGAAGTACATTGATCTTGGCAATGATTTGATTGAGCGCAATCAGGCCCTCGGCAGTGAGGTTTGGCGGCGAATAGGTACGAGATCATTTTGGGATGCCAGAGGTAGGAGGGAGGCGGAGGCGGCCAAGAAGGCTAACCCCGGCGCATACGCCGGTGGGTTAGTCGGTGGCCACGGGCCGGACCTTTTATGGGAAGGGTTAAAGGATGATGACCGACTCGTCTTCCCCATGGATAAATCGCTCAACAGCTCGATTGGATCGCAACAGAAAATATATAAATGGGGTTATGTTGTTACCGAATTCCAGCCAGGCAATTGGGTTACGACCGCCAACGGCGCGGAAAGGTGCATTGCAGAAGTTGCGATGCGTTAGAAGATTCTGGTGAATAGAGGGCAAGTGGCTGAGTTTATAGCGAAGTATCGAAAAACACTTACATCACTGATAGTGGTGGCGGCGGTTGTGGTTGCGGCGGTGTTGGGGTACGTTTTCGGCGTGAAAGACTCAGACGCCGCAAACGATGACACCCAGGTCCGTGCCGTCATCGAACAGTATATCGATGCTATGAATAACGGCGACCTGAAGAAAATCAAGTCGCTGTCCATTGGGGAGGCGAAAGACGAACTTACTCCCGGATTTAACGCGGGCGGCCGGGGAGTGTATCCCGAGAAGATCATAGCCAGAATCCAAAAACACGGCCCTATTCATATAGTCAGGCTTAATATATTGGCGCGCGGCGAGCAGGTATACGTTGCAGAACTATATACCGAGTTCGCCGATCAGAAAACTGAAGTTTACTTTGACCCCGCTGCTGCCGTGAGATTCAGCATGTTCCGGTTGCAAGGAAAATGGAAAGTCATGGGAATCGATAAATATGTCGATTACAACGGTGTCGGCGAAGAGTAAGGTCATGACCTTCAAGGCGATTGCTGCAATGACATTAGTTGTTGCCGTGGTAGCGGGCTGTCAAGATTCAAATAAGCCCGCGACAGCATCTACAAATGCGGCGCCGCCGGCAGAAACGAACTTCGCCTCCATCCCGGGCGAGTTCGCATCGCCCGCCGCCACGACGCAGGCCGGGGCCGAAGAGGCTCCGATAGGTGCGTGTGTGAAAGTGACCGGCAAGCCATGGGAAGCTGGCATGCGCCCAGCCGATTGTGGCGGGCCGGATGCGACGCATCGAGTCATTCAGCGCGTCACCACCCCGGACGAATGCGTGTCTGACATTGACCGACGCTTCTACCAGAACACGGCCGCGGGTGAATGGACCGCCTGCCTAGATATCTATTGGGCCTTCACAGATTGTCTGAGCATCACCGATGCCGGTACTCGCCGAGTTTCCTGCGTCGACCAATCATTCCCAACACGCGTACGCGCGACGAAGGTGGTCCTCGATACCAGTACCGCTGATATGTGTCCCGAAGGTGGATACGACCACCCGGAGCGCCAGTTCACTATCTGCACGGAGACTCAGAAGTAGACCCGTAACAAGCCATGAAGTCGAAGCCAAGACTGCCGATCGCCCTGATAGGGGTTGGGTCTGTTCTGATGATCACTGGATCCATCGTGGGCCTGGTTTCGGGATCGCCGTTCCTCCTCGTGGGTATGACGGGGTTCGTAGGCGCAATGTGCCTGGCCATATCGATGTATCTCTATCGTCAACTGGATGGGCCGCCAAGCGACGACAGTTAGCTTCTGTTGTCACATCCCAGATCTAGCGTCTGGGCTGTGGTCGCCCTGGACCGTCTGCGTGGCTCACAGGCCGTCGGCAAGGGTGGCGTTTCATACACGCCCCTTCGGCAACCTGCGTACCCGCTGAGGTCGTGCAGGTCCACGATTTGATAGTCAAAACCGGTGGTCCTTCAAGTCGGCGAAAGATGAACTGCTGCAAGCCTGCCCAGCTGGATCCTCAAATCCCAAGCTGTAGCTAGCCACGCCCGTCTACGTCGATTGGGTTGCCATCCTCGTCAATCGGCCAGAGTGGTCGCGGCACTGCGCGCTCTGCCTGCAACCGGGCATTTAACGAATCGGGATCGCCGGTGGCGAGTCTTCCCAGGGCGGGACCCCAAGCCTTGCGACTCCTGGAGACCACGTAGAGACTCACGCCGATGATGAGAAACGCGATGAGCGTCACGAGTGCGGCCACACCCCAACATATCTTCTGGTGCGCCTAGCGACTTGCTATACCTAGGGCTCAGCGTTCGGGGTGTGGTCGCCTTCCATGCTGACGAGAGTTCACCACCAGGCCGATGGAGTGCCGTATGCCAAGCACCGGGTAGGACGTCACCGATATGCCGAATGAGGGTGGGCATCGATGAGATTTGAAGATGTCTATTTCTCAATGGAGGACCGCTACTCAATTGGTATGGAGACCGATTCTGGCCGGTACTACGTCTCCATACCAGTCAGCAACGGACTCGTTGACTACGAAGAGCACTACGTGATCGACACCGAGCAGTACGAGCTATTCCTCGACGACAATTCCGCAGCGATCTCCTTTGTCGAAAGATGTCGAAAGCATGAGCATGACGACCTGCTGATTCAGAAGCCGGGCACTAATCGCGGCACGTCGGTCTAGATGGACCCCCTACGCCCGGCGCATCTCCTCAGCGCAGATGGCCGGCCAACTGTCCCTGCTCACCGAAGAGTTCGGTGTTCCAGCGATCCACAAGGTCGGTGTTGTCGAATTCATCCGGGTGGAAGCCGGGGCGGTTGTAGGCCCTGACTCGGTCGAGTACGTCCCGGGTGACAAACGGTGAATGCCGCAGCTCGGCAACGCTTTTGAACAACCTGGCCGGGTTGTACGTCGCCCTGTCCAGAATCAGGGACATCAGGGTGTCGAGGAGGGTCCCGCAGAGGAACACCGTGGTGATCAGCCGCATGGCCCACCTGCGCATCCGTTCGGTGCCCCCGACTGTTCGATAGACATCGATTGCGACGGCACGATGCTCGGACTCCTCAAGCGCATGCCAGAGAAGCATCGAGCGGACCTCGCCCTCGCCCAGTAGATCTTGTGCGCGCTGATCGGTCAGCAGAGTCTCGGCGAGCGTCGCGGTGTAATGCTCCAGGGCCGCCGTCATAGCGAGGTTGAAGCGAGGCGGCAGGTAGCGCGTGTAGAGATTCATCCCTCGCAGGGTCACCCGGTCGACGAGGCGCGTCGGGTAGCCCATCTGCTGCAACCGCTCGTTGAGCTCGCGGTGTTCGCGCCCGTGCGTCACCTCCTGGCCGATGAACCCGGCCACCTGCTTCTTCAGCACGGGATCGGTGATCTGGTCGGAGAAGTGCTTGACCGAGCGAATGAAATAGTCCTCCCCCTCGGGGAACACCGCGGAGAGCATGGCGATGATGTGGCTCATCACCAGATCGCCCTGCACGTAGTGGCGATTCAGCGAGCCTGTCGGATAACGGAATGTGATCCGTCTGGTCTTGATAGGCCGGGTTCTCTCGTCCGTAGGGGTGGTCATGGCAACTCCTGAGTGGGTGTTTCATGCGTAGCTCGGTTGGTACCCTCGGCGGGCCAGGGCTCGGGGGCGGGCTCGCCCTCGGCGTGACGCCAAATGGACCTGGCGACGACGTAATGCGCGATGAGAGCGATGCCCCAGCCCAGCAATGGGTAGATGAACCAGGGATAGGCGGTCCCGTGGTCGAATTTCCAGGTCAGCGCCCAGATCGCGACCAGAAGGATCTGCACAGCGACGTAGGTGGCGGCGTGGATCTGGAAGGCCGCTCGATTCACCTGCCCGATCCATGCCCGACGTTTTCGCTCGAGCCTGCGCTGTTCCTCCTCGGCCCGGCGTTCGGCGCGTTCCACCGCTCGTTCAAAGGCGTCACCGCTCACTATTTGGCTCCTCTCCTGCGGTCGTCAACTCGGGTAAGGCCAGTGATCTCGGTGGCGGCCCGATCGAGGATCGTCTCCACTGCGACGGGATCCACGCGCCCTGCGGACGGCATGATCCGCGCGGAGAACCGGGCGAGGATCTTCTCGAAGGAATCCCCGCGGCCGAACCGTGCGCCGGTACGCAACTCCACCGCCGCCAGCACGTCGGCTCGACCGGTCAGCGCTTGCTCGCCTTCTTCGGACGCCCGATAAACCGTCCGTCCCTCGCGTGTCTGACCCGTCAACAGGCCTTCCACGGCTAGTGCCTCGACCGCGGGATAGACCGTGCCGGGCGACGGTTGGTACCCGCCGGCCCCGAAGAGCCTCGACAGTTCGGACATCAGCTCGTAGCCATGCATCGGCCGCTGCGCCAGCAGTGCCAGAAGTACGAGCGGCAGCTCGCCATGACGGAAGAAACGTGCCATATCAGAGCCCCCTCTCTTCTCCTACGAAAGTATTACGAAAGCTATATCGAAACTATTACGAAGTCAACGGCTGGCAAGCGATGGTGCAGACAAGCCACTACGCCTGTCGTAGTTCATTTCCCGACGAGGACTGTGCCGTCGCGAACAGTCGGGGAAATGGTGCGACTATGCCCGCATGACGGAAGACGCAGCGGTGGCGCAGGCTCGGGTGCTGCTGCGGTCGCTGTATGAGCATGTGGACCACGTGTCTCAACAAATCGCCACCACCGAACGGCAGATCTGCCGCACCGGCAATGCGACGCCGCGGCATCGTAAGCGGCTGCGGACGATGCAGAAAGACCTTGATGAGGCGCATCATCTCATCAGCGGCCTGCACGGCTGTTATCCGGCCGCACGCGATATTCCGGGCCAGACGTCGCGTTGATCCGTGCCCGGACGGCCTAGCTGGCGGTCACGGTGAGTTGATCTTGTCCCTCGGCGATATGGGCCGTGGCATGAAAGGTCTTTCCCGTGTGCGACACAAGAAATCGATAGTCACCGGCCAAGGGTGCGGAGATCACTATCTCGCCCCAGTCGTCGGCGACCATCGCAATATCGTGGACCTCGCCGGGCGCCGCGGCGATGCTGATAACAGCACCGGCCATGGGACGCCCGGCGGGGTCACGGAATGAGATACCGACCACGTATCCTCCAGTGTCCGGATTTCTCGCGATACCTGAAATGCCTTGTCACATACCGTTACTCTTCCAGGTTGACATGTTGTTGAAGACGGCGCTGTTGACGCGGGTGGCCGAGTTGCCCGAGTTGGCGCCATTGGTGTGAACGCCGACGCCGTAACGGTTCCCGTTCTGCAGCACCCACACCGGTGAACCGCTCTGCCCGCCCGTGGTGTCGATGTTGTAGGTGATGACGCGATCGGAGACCGCCTTGGCGCTTTGCGCCATGAACCACTGCTCGCCATTCTTCTCGCCGGGATACCCGGACAGGTTCAGCGCCGCGGCCTTCAGGAAGTCGTCGTTGCGGGTCGCGAAACCGAAGTAGCCTGTCTGATCGCCCGGCCGCGACGACGACGGCAGGATGATCGCGCCGTAATCGTTGTCGCGGTTCTGGTTCTGGGTCCACCCGGTGACACTGCGGAAGGTGGTACCCACATGGGTCCCGAACGGACGGACACCGGAATTGCGGCCGGGAATCACCTGGATCGAGCGCACCCATCCACCGTCGGCATGCATGTAGACGCAGTGCCCGGCCGTCATGACGGTGCGAGGCGCGATCAGCCAGCCCGTCCCGACATAGGTGCGGTTGTTGGCGGAGGTGATGATCAGGTGGCAGATAGCGCGCCACGGGAACGTCGTGGTGTTGCCGACCCGAACGCGATCATCGGTACCGATAATGACTTCGGCATTATTGGCCAACTCGGGATAACTACCGAGGATGGCGTCCAGCGGCGCGAGCTCGGACTCATCGATAGTCAGCCCGTCGACCGAACCCAGTTCACTGACCGCCGATTCACCCTGTGCTTGCGTGGCGGCATTGGTCGTCTCGGTGTCGGCGTTACCCGCTTGCCCCGAGGGCAATTCGTGTTCGGTGACCGCAGCCGCACCGGCGGCCCCTGAGATTTCGTACTCGGTCTCGGACGGTTTGTGATTCGTTGACTTGACTGCGGTGGCCATGGTGGACTCCTTGCATAGTGCGTGAGGTTCGAGCTAGGACCTGCTCATCGTGTTCCGATATGCGGTCTGGTTCGCGCGTAGTCAGGTACTCGATCTCACAGTGCAGGAATGATTTTCGTGTTCGATCAGGTGGCGCGGGCGGCGGAGACGATCGCCCACGCCACCTCGGGGTGCTTGATATCGCTATGCGCACCACTGAATTCGGACTGGCTGGCGTCGTCGATAACCTTGTTGGCGTCAAGCCGGTAGAAATGCCCGCGCTGGAATTCGTAGGGCTTGCCGGCCTCGGACAGCTCAAGTGCCGTGGCGGCCGGGTCCTGCTGGTATCCGTCGTGACCCATTGCCCCCCAGCGGAACCACAGGTCTTGCCCGGCCTGACTGTCCTGCCGCGCGAGCATGCTGGCCGCCGGGTACCACCAGCCGACCGCGCGGTCGGCGGAGGAATACGTCGTGAGCAGCGGCCCGTCCACCCGCTCTTCGAGCCCGGCCAGGCCGCCGGGGCCACGGCCCGGATCGAAGAGCAGCTTGCGGTTGAAGGTGAAGTGGGAGAAGGCGCCCTGGATCAGGGTGAGCGACTTGACCGGGCTGGTGCCGGTCTTCGGCAACCCCGCCAGCGCATAGGAGACCAGTCGCGCACCGAAACTATGCCCGATGAGGTGAATGCGGGGTGCACCGTCAGGGCCCGACAATGAGGCCAGCAGTGGGCCAAGGCCGCGTTCGCCGATGACTCCAGCCCGGTTCTTCATCTCGTAATAGCTCATCGTGCGCAGGATCTCGCGCGCCCCTGACCACAGCCCGGCGAAGGGATTGCCCAGCCCCTGGGCGGAGCTCGTGGATTTCGGTGCCATGGCCGCGGCTTGCCCGAACACCGCGAGCGGATCGCTGTTCACAATGCTCGACTCTCCGCTGTCCTCTTCCGACTGGGGCTTGGTAGTGACGAGTCCGGCGGCCAAGGTGAGGAACTCGATGAGCTTGGCGGACTGCTGCGGTTTCTCGTCGAGCAGCTCGCCCATCGTCTTGAGCTGCTCTGCCTGGCCTGGGAAGCGTGGGGCCAGCGCCGCCGCGAGCTGCGCACCTGTCGAAGGGACCGGCGGCGCGCTATCCGGATCGTCGTCGGGCAGTAACACCGACGGCCAGTTGATCCCCGCGACGGCCACACCCTCTGTGTGGCCGCCGAGCTGGTCGGCGATCAGCGAGAACATCGCGGTGTAGAGCTGGCGTGCTGAAGTCACACTGTTGTTCCATCCGTGCGACATCACGAACAGATCGGTGATGCCCCCCGCCGCCACGGCCGCCGGCAGACCCCCGTCACCGTCGCCGGTGGCGTCATTGAGTGAGCCGTCGGCATTGAAATCCGGTTCGTAGTAGGGCAGTCCGCTAATCGTTACCGTCGTTGTCATGACGTCCTCGCTTTTACGTGTTGGATAGTGCGCGCATCAGGTCGACCAGCCCGGCGCCCTGGAAGAACTCGTGGCGCCCCAGATCGACGGCCGACTTCAGGAAGATCTCCTTGACCTCCTGCGGTTTACCCGCGAACTCCGTGCGGGCCGACAAGAAGGCAGCGATCGCACCCGAGACGTGCGCGGCGGCCATCGAGGTCCCGCTGTCCTCGATGTAGTTGGCGGCTCCTTCGGTGCCGTCGTCCTTCAACAGATCAATGCCCTCGGCCATGAGACCGGTTGCCGCAGAGGTGATCCGCTCGCCCGGCGCCACCAGGTCGGGTTTGCGTCGGCCGTCGAGAGTCGGCCCCTTGGAGGAGTCGAAGGTGACACCGCTGGTGTGTGGCCGGTATCGGTGGACCGAACCGACGGTGATGGCGGTGGCGGCATTGCCGGGGTCGGTGATGGTGGACAGCTGCCCGTACACGTCGGCCGTCGTTCCGAGAATCGCAGCACCCACACCGGCCGCGGCGGTGCCGGCACCCAGGTTCCCCGCGCTCACGACGCACACCACGCCGGAGCCGGTAAGCAGATCGAGTTCACGACACAGTGGACTTTGACCTGCCGCGTAATCCCTTGGCATCCAGCCGCATCCCAGTGACAGATTCACGCCGTGAATCTGTAGGTCATTGCCGTAGCTGTTGATCTCACGCACGTAGTTGAGGGCATCGATGAGCACGCTCGACAGCGTCTTGCCGTCGTCGTCGAGGACCTTGAGGCTCACCAGGTTGGCGTGCGGCGCCACCCCGGACAGCCGCGATCCCTGTGCCAGCATCCGCGGAACCCATTCCGGAAGTCCCTCGGCCGTCGGCTGGGTGGAGGCGATCCGGATGAGTTTCGGGTCGGTGGGTGATTCGCCCGCGATGATGCCGGCCACATGGGTGCCGTGTCCGTACACGTCGACGAGGGGGCCCTTCGAGGCTTCCGGAGTAAGCGTGAAGTCCTTGTGCAGGGGACTCACGGAGTCTGCGGTGAGGGTGCCGTTGGCAGCGAAATGCGGGTGCTCGGCATCGATTCCCGAATCCAGCACCGCCCATACGACGCCGGTGCCCCCGGAGCCATAGGTACGGATCGCCGCGTCTGCCTTGATCGTCGTGAGCGAGCGGTCCAGATGTGCCTCGACCACCAGGTCGGGCCACACCCGCCGGATCAGCTGCAGTGCTTGTTGGGCGCTTTTGGCGCTCGAGGACTTGGCGCCCCCTCGGACCAGACGCTGGATCTCGTCGGGGGTGAGCATGCACCGCACATAGTGGCGGCCGACGGGCGTTGGCGCGGGTGGCTCGTCGCGCAGCACCCGGTGGAACATGTGCAGGAATTGATCCCGCACATCGTCGGGGTCGACACCAGCACCGACGAGAAGCTCGATCAGCACCATCCTGCGGTCGTCATTGTCGGTGACCAATGCCTTGGCCTCGCCCGGCAGCGCCGTCTGCGGATCGGCGAGCACCATCGGGCTGATGACAGAGGGCCGCTTGGGGCCGCGCGGCACCGGGCTAGTCACCGCACACCAGGCATGAATCCAGTGGGGATCATCTGACGATTGTGGACCCAATGGCCCTGGCCGGTCATGAGTATTCGACTACTCGGTCGGCCCGTTGGCCCACGCGGGCGTCCACGGTGCAAAGGGGTTGGCGACACCGGTCAGCGCGGGCTGCAGGGACGGGAAGTGCCGGAGCAGGACCGAGCGCATCGAGTTATCCCTGACCCACGCAATGCCTTCCGGGGTGTAGATCTCGGGCCGGAAATCGGTTGTAAAGAATCTGTCGCTCTCCAGCCGTCGGGACGCCATCAGCACGAAGATCCGGAAAGCTGTGTCGCTGAACCCAAATCCTTTCGGTTTGGGCTCTGCGTACAGCCCGATCATCAGGTCTACCCGCTCCACGTCGCCATAGATCGCCGCGAGTTCCCGGGCGACCACCGGGTCGTCGGTGAGTTCGGTGAAGGAAGACACCGGCCGCAGCCGCAACATCCGCCGGAACTGGTTGTAACGGGGCACACCCCGTTCACGGACCCGAAGCACGTCGATGGCGGCGAGGTCCAGAATCGACCCGTCCGGTCGCTCCAGACGCTGCAGATGGCGCGGGAAGTTATGCAGGGTCAGTGCGCCCGGATTGGCACGACCGAACGAATAGATGATGTTCTCTATCGAGGTCTCACTGAACCGGGTCCGGACATGTTGGACGGCGAGATCGGGCAACTCCTGCTCGGCGATTACGGAGTCGTCGGATGCCGATCGGAGCACGAAATGATCGGGGATGAGCGGGTGCATCCGGTACACCGCGACAAATTCCTCGGTCAGTGAATAGGGCACGTCATGCAGACTCGTCGGTGAGCCCGGAATGCCGCGCAGCAGAGCATTATGGGGCTGACGGCGGAACAGCTTGCTCAAGCGCTCACCGAGAACGCCGGACCAGTTCGTGTGCATCGCGAACACCGTGGAGGGGTGCCCAATGATCGCGGGGGTCCAGTCGATCGTATGGATTTTCGCCATGAGTGCGGTGTTGACCAGGCGGGCCTTGTCGTACAGCTCTTGATCCGACATTCCCGGGTGGCTGGCGGCCAGCTGCGCGCAGATCGCATTGTGCTCCCGCATGAACAGCGAATGCAGGACGGCCAGACCAACCCAGAAGTTGGCGGTTGTCTCTGATGCGCTGGCCAGCTCTTCGACATCGGCCGGCGGCAGACCGAGCTTGTCCAGCCGCAGTGTGCCTCCGGTCCCGGAGCGCAGCGCGTCGGCGATGGCCCGGGTGCCACCGTAAACCTGCGATCCGTCCCACCAATGGGTGTCCTGGGTGACGAATGTCGGGGGACCTGACGCGTCGGGACAGGGATCGGGCGCGGTGCGGCGTATCTGCATCGGGCGCTGCGGCCACGGATCGTCCTCATCGAGTGGCAAGGCCCAGGGCTCGGACTCGGCGGTGTTATGACTGAACCAGTCGTGCACCTCGAACTGGATCCACGCCGCCGCCAGCACGTTCAGCGTTGTCGCCGGAATGAACTGGTCACGGGTCAGCAGTCTGCGGCTGATCAGCCGGGGATTCGGGTCCAGGAGTTGCCCGGGAGGTTCCGGGAAGGTCTGTGCCAGTGGTGCGTTGCGTCCGAATCGGCTTCCCGCCGAACCCATGAGCGGGTGATCGAGATTGTTGTAGGTGCCATCCATTGTTCGGGCGGTGCGGTAGCCGGTATTCTCCGGCGGCGGTGATCCGCCCGGTGCCCGTCCCGTGTCGAACAGATTGTCTGCCCGTAATGCGTTGCGTAGCCCGATGAGTACTGCGATACCGAACGCCGGCGGCAGTCTGGACCATCCGACCGACCGATCGATTCGTGTCGCGAGCCACGACGCCAGAATGGCGGCCGAAGTGGCGGGTCTGTCCTTTTTCGGCATACCGATAATGCTGACAAATCCAGTGGCCTGGAACGTGAGTATTGAACTACTCGATCCCAGGAAATTCGGATTTGCGAGAGCGCCGGGAATACCTCGTCATTTCACCTGCATCGATCCCGGTCGCGGCGCAGGATTGAGTAGTCGTGTACTCGTGCGCCCCCCGCCGGCCTTGACGACACTGACCAAGTCACCGTGTCCGACGGATATCGACAGTCTCGGACCACTATTACGGGAGGACTGGACCGCAATGGGCACAACGGAGCGACCACTCGACGCGACGCATACCTACCTTCGGTACGACGAGGACATGAATGTGGCTCCGCCGGGCGAGGAGGAGGCCATCGACAAGATCATCAAGGTATTGCACACGAACAACGAACGGGCCTTCCGGAAGTATCGGCATGCCGTCCGCGATGCACACGCGAAGAGTCACGGCATCTTGCGCGGCGAGCTGACGGTCTACCCGGACTTACCGCCGCACCTACGCCAGGGCATGTTCGCGACTCCCGGTAGATACCCGGTCATCTCAAGGTTGTCTACGACCTCCGGCCTGCTGCGCAGCGACCGGATCCGGGGCGTGCGGGGCCTGGGTATCAAGGTCCTGGGTGTCGACGGTGCGCGTACTCTCCCGGATGACGAGGCCACCACCCAGGATTTCGTCCTGGTCACCCATCGCGAGTTCCTCTTCGCGGGTGCAAAGGCATATCTTCGGCGGGGAATGCCGACTGCATGGTTGCTAGCGCGCCTGCCGGACACCGCGCTCAGGCTCGGTAGCAACCTTCTCGGTGGCGTGGCGAAATTTCTTCCACGCGTGGGACTCTCACTACCGGAATCGGTGGCCGTGTTTGTGCGTCCCAACACGCACATCCTTGGCGACACCTTCTATTCCTCGGCGCCGCTACGGTACGGAGAGTATGTGGCCAAGCTCAGCTACGTACCCCTGTCACCGTCGGTGCGGGAGCTTGAGGGGGTGCTGCTGCCGGAGCCCATTGTCGACGACGAGCTCCGTCACTTGGTCGCAGAGTTCTTCCGGCACAACAGCGCTGAGTATGAGCTGAGGGCGCAGCTATGCACCGATGCCAAGACCATGCCGCTCGAGGATGCCACCGTCGCGTGGCCGGAGGCGGACTCGCCGCACCGGGGAATCGCCAAAATCGTCTTCCCCGTGCAAGATTCATATAGTGCCGAGCGGCAGGTATTTGGCGACGACGTGCTGTCCTTCAACTCCTGGCGTGCCCTGGCCGCGCATCGGCCGCTGGGATCGATCAATCGGCTGAAACTTCGAGTTTACGAGGCATCCAGCAACTTTCGGCATGAGAAGAACGGGGTGTCGCGGATGGAGCCGGCCGGGGTCGAGGATCTGCCGGACTGAGATGGTTGCGATGACACCTACGATCACCAAACCCGCCGCGCAGGAGAAGTTGTCCGGCGGACTGGCCCACGCAAACCGGTATCGCGATCTAGACTCTCTTTCCATGTCGGGGAGCTGGCAGTTGCTCGACCGCCCAACCGAATTCGAGGCTGTCCGCACAACGCTGACGGACAATCTGTCGTGTGGGGTGGTGTTGGTCGGCTCCGCCGGGGTCGGCAAGACAACCCTCGCGCGTACGGTCACCGACTCATTGGGATGCCAGGTTCGCTGGGTGGCATGCACCGAGTCGTCGCGGAGCATTCCACTGGGTGTGTTCGCCCATTGGATACAGACCACTGGGTCGCGTGATCCGGCCGCGCTTATTGCCGCGGCGCGGGAATCCATTGTCGCAACGCCACATCCGATCATCGGAATCGACGACGCTCATCTGCTGGACGACCTCTCCGCGACATTGCTGCATCAGATCGCCGTCGGCCATGCGTGCCGGCTGGTTGCCACTGTGCGTAGCGGCGAGCCCGTTCCGGACGCGGTCACCGCATTGTGGAAAGACGACTACCTGCGGCGGTTCGAGCTCGAGGCGTTCACGAAGGAGCAGAGCGTCGCCCTCGTCGAGTCGGTGCTCGGCGGAGCGCTCGAAGGCCTCAGCGCTGACGTGATGTGGGAGTCATCCGGTGGCAATCCGCTGTTCCTTCGGCATCTGGTGGAAGGGGCTGTCGAGGCCGGATCCCTCACCGCTGTCCACGGGGTGTGGCAGCTGCGCGGCCACACGGTTGTTCCGTCGGGATTGGCCGCACTCCTCGGAGATCGCCTCGAACAGCTGGACGGCGACGTGCTCAATGTGCTGAAACTGCTGTCCTTGTGTGAACCGCTCGATCTCGACACGTTGTGTGAGATCGCCGGGGGCGACGCCCTGGACGGGGCGGAGATCACCGGCTTTGTCCGTGTCGAGGCCGACGGCCGACGGATCAATGTGCGGTTCAGCCATCCGATGTTGGGCGAGGTGGTCCGGCGCAGAGTGGGAACCGCATCGGCGCGACGGCTGCGAGGTCAGCTCGTGCGCGCGCTCCGGGAGCGCGATATCGACTCGGCCGCCAAGCGCATCCGGCTGGCGCAGCTCTCGGTCGACAGCGACGAGGCCACCGACCCCGCTCTCTTGGTCTCCGCGGCGAAGGACGCGGTGTACCTGTCCAACCTGCCAGTTGGGGAGCACCTGGCGCGGTGCGCGGTGGAACGTGACGGCGGACTGCGTGCCGCCGAGGTGCTCTCCCGGGCTCTGCTGTGGCAGGGCCGGCCCGAGGAAGCCGAGCAGGCGCTCGCCGAGTTTGATCCGGACGAGCTCGACGAGCTTTCGCTGGTTCTCTGGGGCCTTCCACTCGTGTCTATCGCGTTCTGGTCGATGGGCGATGTCCAGCGTGCGCACGGGCTGATGGCTCTGCTCCGTGAACGGGTACAGCATCCCGCCCTGAAACTGGTCGTCGATGCGACGGGGGCGGCGTTGGCCGTGCACGAGAATAAGTTCGATGAGGGGCTGGCCGCCGCGACCCTGGTGCTGTCGGACCCGGAGGCTCCCCGGCAGGCAGTGGAATTCGCGGCATTCGGTATCGGGCTGGCGCTGCCCGTCGCCGGACGCGGTGACGAGTTTGAGCCGATCGCGGCGAGGTGCCGCGCTCAGAAACGGTCCACCGACGGCATGATCGCGGTGATGGTGCGCTACTGCGACGTGCTGGCGCTCGTCTACACCGGTCAGCTCCGGCTGGCCGACCGTCGTGTTGCTGAATACACCGAATTCTCCTCGGCCGGACAGTTTCTCGCATGGGCGATAGCGCGCATTATGGCCGGGCTGGTCGCGGTGCACCGCGGCGCCTTCCCTACGGCGATATCTTCGATCGAGCAGGCTCTGGCAGCGCTCAATGCCGAGAGGCCGCTGCCGTGGCAGCTGCCGGCGCGGCTTCTGCTCGCCCGTGCCTACGCGGCACTCGGGAAGGTCGAAGATGCCGAGCGCGTGTTGACCGAGTCGGGGGAACACTCGGGGCAGTTCGTCGCGTTGCACGACCCCCAGCTGTTGATCGCGAAATCATGGCTCGCCGCCGCGCGCGGTGCGGATCGGTCGGCGGTAGACGCCGCCCGGCGTGCGGCCGATGCGGCACACACGGCCGGTCAATACGCGGTGGAGGCGGAGGCCTTGCACCACGCGGCACGGTTCGGTGACCGGACCGTGGGGCGCCGCCTCGAATCACTGATACCGCGGGTTCATGGCCCGTTGGTGGGGCTGTACGCCCGGCATGCGGTCGCGGTCGGCACATCGGACGCCGCGGCACTGGACGCGGTGAGTGGCGAGTTCGAGAACGCCGGCCTGCTGCTCTCGGCGGCGGATGCCGCGGCACAAGCGGTGGCGCTGCGCGGCCGCGATGGGGATAGAAGCAAGTGCGCCGAGTCTGCCGCGCGCGCACTGCGGATCGCAGGCCAATGCGGTGGCGCGGCCACACCGGCGATCCGGGCCGCCGCCCGACCACTGCCGGTCACGGCACGTGAGCGTGAAATCGCGGCGCTCATCGGGGAGGGACTGTGCAACCGCGAGATTGCCGAGCGTCTCACGCTGTCGGTGCGGACCATCGAAGGTCACATCTACCGTGCGTGCATCAAACTCGATGTCGCAGATCGTGATCAGCTTGCCAAGATTGTGTGGAGCGATCTGGCCAACCCTCAGGAATAGACGTACGGCGCGCGATCGGCTGCGCGTCAATCTTCCGTGGTGCCTTCTGATGCTGGTCGCTGAAGAACGGTGCGCTCATGCACCAAGTAGCCGGATGCCACGGAGAAGAGGACCGTGATGGCCGATCCGACGTCTCCGGGTATCTCGATATTGAACTTGCCGAGGACGAAGACCAGGACAACCGAGATCGCACCGGCGGTGCCGCTGGCCGCGACCTTGGTCGTGGGTGCGTGTGACGGCTGCCGGACTGCCTGTCGTTCAAGCATTGTCATGATCGGCCCCTTTGGGTGATAGGTCTTCTCGAACCGTAGGTCCGGCGGGCGGACGCCCACACGAGTAGCGGGCTACTTCGTTCGTTGGGGGCGATGACGTGCCGTCTTTGGGATCGGGCCGGGCTCGCGCTTACCGCCGTCAATGCAGGTAGTGGACCACTCGTTCGAAATCGCACGGCTCTGCCGACTATTGCTGATAGCCGAGCTAGTGCGTCTGTATCCCGTTGGGCGTCTGCGGCTTCCCATCATGTACGTCACGAAAGGACGGACCTAGAAATGACTAACAGCGACTCGCAGATTTACACCGGAAGGCACGTGGTGGTACTCGCTCCGGCGAAGGCACACGGAAATCATGCCAACACCCTTGCCGGCGTCGCGGGCTTTTCGAATATCGCCCACAGCAGTGATTTTCAGAATCAGGCAATGGACATCAGCGCTGTCGTCGACGCCGACGCGACAGTGTTCGACGAGCTGGGGTTGGCGGTTGTCGACTCCGACGCCGAACAGACCGCGGCACTTCAGGCCGCCGCCGAGGCAGGCGACGTGGTGCTGTCCGTGGAACCGGAGCTGATCCATCATGCGCTGACGGTCACGTCTCCCGAGTACCTCAGCGGATATCAGCATGGTGTCTCCGACCTCTTCGCCCGCCTGCAGGCCGACACCGCGATGTCGGCCGCCGCTGAGCTCGCCGCTGCCTTTGCGGATACCGACGCGTCGACGTGGGGTCTGCAGGCAACGAGGACGGACACGAGTTCAAAGACCGGCCGCGGTGTTCGGGTGGCGGTGTTGGACACCGGTTTCGACCCCGCACATCCGGACTTCAAGAAGCGTCACGTGACCATGCAATCGTTTATCGACGGAGAAACCGCCGATGATGGGCACGGACACGGCACGCACTGCATCGGGACCTCCTGCGGGCCGCGTTCCCCTCGCGGAAGCCGCCGTTACGGGGCGGGCACGGAGGCCGAGATCTTTGTGGGCAAGGTGTTGAGCAACGCCGGGTCGGGCGCCGATGGCGGCATTCTCGCCGGTATCAACTGGGCAGTGGCCAACAACTGCGCCGTTATCTCGATGTCATTGGGAGCCAATGTTGACAAGACATCTCTTGCCTACGAGACGGTGGGACAGCGAGCACTCGATCGCGGATCGCTGATCATCGCCGCGGCGGGAAACAACGCGAACCGACGGGTCGGAAACTACGGCTTTGTCGGAGTGCCCGCGAATAGCCGGTCGATCATGGCCATCGCCGCGCTGGATTCGTCGTTGAACCCGGGCTGGTTCTCGGCGCGCTCGAGCACCAAGACGAAGGCCGCCGGCCGTATCGACCTTGCCGGACCGGGTGTCGATGTCTACTCGTCGTGGCCGATGCCTAAGCGCTACAACACGATCAGCGGCACCAGCATGGCCACGCCCCATGTGTCGGGTATCGCGGCACTGTGGTGCGAGGCCACCGGTCTCACCGGCAGGCAGTTGTGGGCGGTGCTGTTGCAGCACGCGGCGCCGCTCAACGTTCCGGCCGTCGACGTCGGCTCCGGGCTTGTGCAGGCCCCACAGTGACGGGACAGCGGGTCACCGTGACGATCGACGAGTGTGATTTCGACGGCACAGTGGCCGCGTTGCGGGCCGCCGGCATGGCGGGTATGCAGGTACACCGCGAGATCGGTGTGGTGTCCGGCGATATCGCGAATGCCGCTGCACTGGTGGATATTCCCGGAGTAATGGTCGTGGAGCCGGAGGGGCGAACGCATATCGCGCCACCCAACGCGGATATCCAATAGCGGCACGAGAGGGAAAGGGGGCTGTGCGGCGCCGCACAGCCCCCTTCGTGGTCGGCACTAACCGGCTAGCCTGCGCGCATGCAGAGCCCCGATGCCGCCACGGGTGACACGGTGGATTGCTGCCCGGCGCTGACTGCCAATCGACACCGTAATGGGGCCGGGGCCGACGGGCTGCGGGCGAACCTCGATGGATTCCAGGTAGGTGGCCGCAACACCGGGGAGTGCCCGCAGATGCTCGGCGAGTCGATCGAATTCGGGGCCGGCGGGTGCGGTGACGACGAAGATGGATCGAAGCTCGGGTGGCACGCCCGCCGCGTTGGCGTGAAGGGGCGCAACGGTGCGCCCGGCGACCCGGACAGACTCGAAAATCGTTGTAGCGGAATTTATTCCACCCGGATGCTCACGGAGGTCGTGAGCAGGACCGGCCTCTACCAGGATGAGCAGGTTGACGTCCGGCGAGACGCTGTGTGGGGCAGTTCGCGTAATCATTTCTGCTCCTCCCGGCAAGGGCCGTGCGGTTCGGTTTCGTTGTGTCAAAGCGATACACAGAATCCTGACCTGACGCGATCTCGATGACGCGAGTAGCGAGGTACCCCAAAACGGGGCGTGGTGCGTGCAGTGGGCCGTAGGGCGCGGTGCCCTCCCGGTAAAGGCAGCGCGCTGGGTGCCGCGCCGCACGCAAGTACGAGAGTGCAGAAGTCGTAGCGCTGCTTACCTGCATGCACCGCACGTTCATCCATATCGACGCGGTCAACCGCCGTGTTGCCGATGAGTTCGATCGCCCGCTCGCCGTACCAAGATTGAGGATGCAAGAAGATGTCATCGGTCCGCAGCTGCAGATACTGCTTGCTCAGCGGCGGGCGTTCATAGGGGGCGTCGGTGTCTGCGGTCAGTATCAGCACCGATATGTGCGCGTCATGCTCGCGGAATGATTCTGCTGCCGCGACGCCTGCCGGGCCACTGCCCACGATGATGATTAGGCCTGGTTCACTCATGGCTCTCGGATACCCGCATTGGCGTCTCTCACACGGGTGATACGCGACCGAAAGCGGATGGGTCTGCCCCCCGGTGGAGCGGTTTTGGATCCGCCGACGTCACCGGGTACCCTCGTGAGGGCTTTATGCCCCCTTAGCTCAGTCGGTAGAGCGTTTCCATGGTAAGGAAAAGGTCAACGGTTCGATTCCGTTAGGGGGCTCGGTGGGCACCGGGAGAGTTGGGCAGTGGGATGTTGAGCTCGATCGGAACGCCGTCATGGCGGTGTAGCTCAGCTGGTTAGAGCGCACGACTCATAATCGTGAGGTCGGGAGATCGAGCCTCCCCACCGCTACCACCCGTACATAGTCAACGAACGAAAGAGGGCAACTGCAGTGGCCTCCAGCACAGACGTCCGGCCCAAGGTCACCTTGGCTTGTGAGACGTGCAAGCACCGTAATTACATCACCAAGAAAAACCGGCGCAACGATCCTGACCGGCTGGAACTGAAGAAGTTCTGCCCGAACTGCGGATCGCACCAGCCCCACAAAGAGTCGCGCTGATCGCGCTTCTCTTTGGCCTTCCCGTGTCGTCTGAACGTGACACGAATAGGCAAGCCTTACTTGGTATCGGTCAACATCAGTAGGTAGGTTCCGCCCCGTGGCTTTATCGCAAGATCTCGTCGGAACGCACTACCGATACCCCGACCACTACGTGGTCGAGCGGGAGAAGATTCGCGAGCACGCCGAAGCTGTGAAGAGCGATCACCCCGCCCATCACGAAGAGGCCAGTGCTGCTTCTCTCGGCTACGGCTCGCTGGTCGCAACGCCGACCTTCCTCTGCATCTTCGGGTACACCGCTCAGGCAGCTTTCTTCGAGAACGCAAATATCGGGATCAAGGACGAGAAGATCGTCCAGGTTGACCAGGAACTCAAACTCCTGCGCCCGATCACGGCCGGCGACAAGCTGTATTGCGATGTGTACCTCGACTCAATCCGACGCTCGTTCGGTGCCGACATCATCGTCACCAAGAGCCTCATCACCAATGACAAGGGTGAGCTGGTGCAGGAGCTGATCACGACTCTTGCCGGGCGCACTGCAGAAGACGGAGAAGAAGGCGGGTTCAACTGATGGCACTGCGTGAGTTCAGTTCGGTCAACGTGGGAGACCAGCTGCCGGAGAAGATGATTCCGCTGACACGGCAGGATCTTGTGAACTACGCCGGAGTCTCCGGCGACCTCAACCCGATCCACTGGGACGACGAGACCGCCAAGCTGGTGGGGCTTGAGGACGGCGCCATCGCGCACGGCATGCTGACCATGGGCCTCGGCGGCGGCTACGTCACTGAGTGGATCGGCGACCCGGCAGCGGTTACCGAGTACAACGTGCGCTTCACCAGTTTCGTCACCGTCCCCAACGACGGTGTCGGCGCGGAGATCGTCTTCAACGGTCGCGTGAAGTCGGTCGATCAGGACACCAAGTCGGTGACCATCGCGCTGACCGCCACCACCAACGGCAAGAAGATCTTCGGCCGCGCTATCGCGACTGCGACGCTGGCGTAGTCGTGGCGCTCCAACTCGACGTCGTCGGAATGACGCACAAGTACTCCCAGACCTATGTGGTGGGCCGGGAGAAGATTCGCGAGTTCGCGAAGTCGGTCAAAGCCGTAGACCCGGCGAGCCACGACCCCAAGGCGGCAGCCGAACTCGGACATGGGGGTCTCATCGCACCCCTGGCCTTCCCGGCCGTCATGGCGCTACTGGTGCAGAAGGAGTTTTTCCGCACCTATGACGTCGGCATGGAAACCATGCAGATCGTGCATTCCGAGCAGCGGTTCGTGTACCACAAGCCCATCACCGAAGGCGACGAGCTGTCCTGCGACTTTCAGGTGGACTCCCATAAGGAGGCTTTCGGCGTGGACATCGTGACCACCCGCAACGTCGTCCGCAACCAGAACGACGAGCTGGTCATGGAGGCGTTCACGACCCTGATGGGTCGCGACTCAGAGCGGATGGCCGACATCAAGCTCATCTGAGCGTGCCGCCGTCTTCGCCAGGCCGAGGCAATTTCAGTCTGGGGATAGCGTCGGGGTACACTCGAGATTCGGGGTTTTCCCACCACAACGCGCCTGTCGGGTACTCGGGAGGCGCGTGTGTTGTGTGAGGCCCCGGCCAACCGGGTTGGCATGCCAGCCATAGGGGTGTAGCTCAACTGGCAGAGCAGCGGTCTCCAAAACCGCAGGTTGCAGGTTCAAGTCCTGTCACCCCTGCAACATCCTGGGGTACGTACTAGGGAACGACGAGATCACTCGCCGAAAGGTAAGAGAGGTACGGAAGGGCATGAGCGACGAGCTAGACGAGTCCGGAGTCGACAGCGACCGGGCCGTCACCTCGACCAAGCCGCTTCGTCCGACGGGTAAGCGGACCCGCCGTGCTGACGCCTCGATCGCGGCTACGGAGCTCACCGATTCAGGTGCCTCCGAGACCGGTGAGGTGAAGAAGAAGGCTAAGAAGCCGGCCGCCAAGAAGGACAAGACGGGGCCGTCGCGCAATCCGCTCGTCCAGCTGTGGGTATTCCTCAAGCAGGTGGTTGCCGAGCTGCGCAAGGTCATCTGGCCGAACCGCAAGCAGATGGTCAGTTACACCTCGGTGGTGCTGGTCTTCCTGGTGTTCATGGTGACCCTGATCGGTGTGATCGACCTGGGCCTGGCCCGGCTGGTCATGCTGGTGTTCGGGTAGTAGAGAGACGAGAGAGGACGAACGGTGACGACCTTCGACGGCGACGCTACGAGCGAGCCAGAAGACACCGCGGATACCGCTGTATCGGTTGACGTGGTGGATGAGAGCACCGAGACCGAGGAGACGGCGCAAGAGCCGACCGCGGATGTGCCGGCCGCCGAGGCTGAGACCGACGAGGATGCCGACCCGGCCGTCACGTTGAAGGCTCAGCTGCGTCGTGAGCCGGGCGAGTGGTACGTCGTTCACTCGTACGCCGGATACGAGAACAAGGTCAAGGCGAACCTGCAGACCCGTGTCCAGAACCTGGATGTCGGCGATTACATCTTCCAGATCGAGGTGCCCACCGAAGAGGTGACCGAGATCAAGAACGGCCAGCGCAAGCAGGTCAACCGCAAGGTGCTGCCCGGTTACATTCTGGTCCGGATGGAACTGAACGACGAGTCGTGGGGCGCGGTCCGCAACACCCCCGGTGTCACTGGATTTGTCGGCGCGACCTCACGTCCGTCGCCGCTGTCCCTCGACGACGTGGTGAAGTTCCTGCTGCCGCAGACTCCGGCCAAGAAGCCCGCCAAGGGTTCGGCGGCTGAGACCGCAGCCGCGGCGGCCGAGACCGGTGGTCTGGAGCGTCCGCTCATCGAGGTCGACTTCGAGGTCGGTGAGTCGGTCACCGTCACCGATGGTCCGTTCGCGACGCTGCCGGCCAGTATCAGCGAGGTCAACGCCGAACAGCAGCGCCTCAAGGTGCTGGTGTCCATCTTCGGCCGCGAAACCCCTGTCGAGCTCAACTTCACCCAGGTGGAGAAGCTCTAACAAGACTTCGGACCGCGTCACGGTCCGCGGAACCTCCGGTCGAATAACGGCCGGAACACGGAAGGAAAGTAAGGAAACACCCAATGGCCCCGAAGAAAAAGGTCGTCGGGCTGATCAAGCTGCAGATCAAGGCCGGCGAAGCCAACCCCGCGCCTCCGGTCGGTCCCGCGCTCGGTCAGCATGGCGTCAACATCATGGAGTTCTGCAAGGCGTACAACGCCGCGACGGAGTCGCAGCGCGGCAACGTCATCCCCGTGGAGATCAGCGTCTACGAGGACCGCAGCTTCACCTTCGCTCTGAAGACCCCGCCCGCCGCCAAGCTGCTGTTGAAGGCCGCCGGTGTGCCCAAGGGTTCCGGTGAGCCGCACAAGACCAAGGTCGCCAAGGTGACCTGGGATCAGGTGCGCGAGATCGCCGAGACGAAGAAGGAAGACCTCAACGCCAATGACATCGACGCCGCCGCCAAGATCATTGCCGGCACCGCGCGCTCGATGGGCATCACGGTCGAGTAGCACGCACAGCGCCGAGTAACACCGAACACCCAGTGGTAAGGCCCGCTTCGGCCTGCACGACCACGAACCAACGATTGATTGGATACCCATGAGCAAGAACAGCAAGGCATATCGCGAGGCCGCCGAGAAGGTGGACCGCGAGAAGCTGTACACCCCTCTCGAGGCCGCAAAGCTGGCCAAGGAGACGGCGTCCAAGAAGTACGACGCCACTGTCGAGGTCGCGATGCGCCTCGGCGTCGACCCCCGCAAGGCTGACCAGATGGTCCGCGGCACCGTGAACCTTCCGCACGGTACCGGTAAGACCGCTCGCGTCATCGTCTTCGCGGTGGGCGACAAGGCGGAAGCGGCCGCGGCCGCCGGTGCCGATGTTGTCGGTAGCGACGACCTGATCGAGAAGATCCAGGGCGGCTGGCTGGAGTTCGACGCGGCCATTGCCACCCCGGATCAGATGGCGAAGGTCGGTCGTATCGCCCGTGTCCTGGGACCGCGTGGTCTGATGCCGAACCCCAAGACCGGCACCGTGACCCCCGATGTCGCCAAGGCCGTCACCGACATCAAGGGCGGCAAGATCAACTTCCGCGTCGACAAGCACTCCAACCTTCACCTGATCATCGGCAAGGCCTCGTTCGATGCCGAGAAGCTGACGGAGAACTACGGTGCCGTGCTGGACGAGATCCTGCGTGCCAAGCCGTCGTCGGCGAAGGGCCGCTACCTGAAGAAGGTTGTCGTCACCACCACGACGGGCCCGGGCATCCAGGTTGACCCGAGCGTGACCCGGAACTTCCTCGAGGTTCAGTAGCCTCCCGCGCACATTTTCTGCACAGGCCCCCGTTTCCCCTTCATATCGAGGGGGAAACGGGGGTTTTGTCGTGAGTAGGGACCAAAGACCGTAGCGGCCCAGATCCTTCCCGCCCTACCGTTGAAGAATGGGGTACCGGGAAGGAATGTCATGATGGCGCGCTCTGTCCCACTGCAGGGCAGCGTGACCGCCGGAGCGCTGGTCCAGGCGTCGGCACTGATCGATAGCACGCTGCTCGCGTCTGGCGGTTCGCAGCGCACCCCGGACATCGTGTCGGCCCGTCATCTGCTGGATGCGATATCGCATAGCGACAAGAACATCGGTGATCAACACGTGGTTGGGCTGTAGCGATGCCGGTGCTGGATTCCGTCGCGGATGCCACACTGGGTGTGGCAAGCGGAAGGGTTACGGACATGATCACAGTGTTTCTTGTCGATGATCACGAGGTGGTGCGCCGCGGTCTGGCGGATCTGCTTGAAGAGGAAGAGGACTTCTCGGTGATCGGTCAGGCGTCCTCGGTGGCCGAGGCGATGGCGCGTATCCCCGCACTACAACCGGACATCGCGGTGCTGGACATTCGGCTTCCCGACGGTAACGGAGTGGAGCTGTGCCGCGAATTGCGGTCCAGGTTGCCGAATCTCAACTGTTTGATGCTTACCTCGTTCACCGATGAACACGCCATGCTCGACGCGATCATGGCGGGTGCCGGCGGATACGTCATTAAGGACATCAAGGGAATGGAGCTGATCTCCGCGGTCCGCACCGTCGGGGCAGGACGCTCGCTGCTGGACAATCGGGCCGCTGCCGCGTTGATGAACAAGTTACGCGCGGCGGCCGACAACCCGTCGCCGCTGGCGGGGCTCACCGCCCAGGAGCGGACGCTGCTGGAACTGATCGGGGAGGGGCTCACCAACCGTCAGATCGCGGAACGAATGTTCTTGGCGGAGAAGACTGTCAAGAACTACGTCTCGCGTCTGCTCACCAAACTGGACCTCGAACGCCGGACACAGGTTGCCGTGCTCGCCACCAAACTCTCGCGCGAGAATCACGGACCGCAGGGCTGACGGGGTTCGTGGTCAGTCCGGGTCAGGGTGTGCGAGAGTTGATTTGTGGTCGAGGACGTTGGTGCGCAACCCAATCGGATGACGGCGGAGCTGGCCCATTTGCAACTGCATGAATTGCTCGCGGAGGTGCAGGGCAGGATCGAGCAGATTGTCGATGGCACGCGGGGGCGTATGGATGCCCTCCTCGACGCCGTCATGGCTGTCAGCTCGGGGCTGGAACTGGACGCGACCTTGCGGGAAATCGTCTGTGCGGCATCGGAGCTCGTCAGTGCCCGGTATGGCGCACTCGGTGTGGTGGGATCGGACGAGAAGCTGGCGGAGTTTGTCTACGAGGGTATCGACGAGGCAACCCGCGAGCGGATTGGCGCGCTGCCCACGGGCCACGGTGTGCTTGATGTCGTGATCGACGAAGCCAAGCCGCTGCGGCTGCGGGATATCGCGGCGCACCCGGCCTCGGTCGGCTTCCCCACGAATCACCCGCCCATGCGGACCTTCCTGGGTGTACCCGTGCAGGTGCGCGGTGAGGTATTTGGACGGCTGTATCTCACCGAGAAGCTTGATGGACAGGAGTTTACCGAGGACGACGAGGTGGTGGTGCGTGCGCTGGCGGGGGCGGCCGGTATCGCGATCGAGAACGCCCGCCTCTATCAGCATGCCCGGCGTCGTGAGCAATGGCAGCGTGCCACTGCGGATATCACCGCTGAGCTGCTCGGTGGGGTGGACCCGGGCAAGGCACTGCATCTGGTGGCTTCCAGTGCGGCACTGCTCGCGGAGGCAGATTTTGCGTTCATCGCGCTGCCCGTCAGTGACGAGGAGGATACCGCCGAACTGGTGGTGTCGGTCTGCGAAGGCGAGGGCTCAGAAGTACTGTGCGAGAAGGTGATACCTGTCGACGGGTCAACCTCCGGGAGCACTTTTGTCGATCATGAGCCGCGGAACGTGGGCCGGCTCGAGGTCAACCTAGCCGACGGCACGGACTTGGCGTTCGGGCCCGCCCTGGTACTTCCGCTCGGCGGAGGGGGGTCGACGGCGGGTGTGTTGATCCTGCTGCGCACGGTGGGATCGGTGGCCTTCGACGAAGAGCAGCTCGATATGGCGGCCTCCTTCGCGGGGCAGGCGGCGCTGGCGCTGGAACAGGCCGAAGTCCGTCTGGCCAAACATGAACTGGATGTGCTGGCCGATCGTGATCGCATCGCCCGTGACCTGCACGACCACGTCATCCAGCGGCTGTTCGCCGTCGGCCTGGCGATGCAGGGCACTCATCGCCGGTCCGTGGATCCGATGGTGGCGGCTCGCCTCGCCGACCACATCGATCAGCTGCACGACGTGATCCAAGAGATCCGGACCGCGATCTTCGATCTGCACACCAATGACGAATCTTTGCGTGCCACATTGCGTTCCACCATCAACGAGCTCACGGCCGATACTGGGCTGCGGGTATCTGTGCGCATGAGCGGGCCATTGGATGTGATACCCGCCAGCACGTCCGGTGATGCCGAGGCCGTGGTGCGTGAAGCCGTGAGCAATGTGGTCAGGCACGCCCGCGCCCGGGAGTTGTCGGTGACGGTGGCTGTGGACGACGAGTTGGTTATCGACGTGGTGGACGATGGCATCGGGATGCCGGAAGTGGTCGCGCGCAGCGGCCTGAGCGGGCTGGCGAACCGGGCCGCGGAGTCGGGGGGCACGTTCAGTGTGTCGGCGATGGACACCGGCGGCACTCGGCTGGTGTGGTCGGCACCGCTGCCTTAGCCGCCGCATTCGGTGATGCGGCGCTGCAGAAACTCGCGTCCCGGATCGGATCCGTTGGTGGCCAAGGCCGTTCGGTACCACGCGGCGGCCTCAACGTGTCGGCCGGCACGTCGAAGCAGATCGGCGCGGACGGTAGCCGCCAGATTCGATCGAGCTAGACGTGGATCGTGGGCCACCTTCTCCAGCGCCGCCAGTCCCGCATCGGGGGTGTCGCGCAGGCCGATCGCCAACGCCCGATTCACTAGCACCACAGGCGAATGCGTCATGGTCGCGAGCCGGTCGTAGGCCCGGCAGATGGCGTGCCAATCGGTCTCCTCCCAGGTTGGGGCCGTGGCATGCAGCGCGGCGATCACCGCCTGCGGCAGATAAGGGCCGGTCGAGCCCGCAGCTTCTCGCAACTGACTCAGCCCGCGGGCAACGCGATCGCGATCCCACCGGGCACGGTCCTGCTCGTCTAGGGGTACCAGTGCGCCGTCGCGATCCATGCGCACCCGGCGCCGCGAATCATGCAGCAGCACAAGCGCAGCCAGCGCGTTGGCTTCCCGCTCCTGTGGCATGAGCTTGCACAGCTCACCGGCCAGGCGCACGCCCTCATCGCACAACTCGTCGCGAATGGCCGACGGTCCGCCCGTCGACCAGTAGCCCTCGGTGAACACCGAATAGATGCAGCTGAGCACGTGCGGAGTGCGTTCGGGCAATAGCTCGGTGGGCGGTACCCGTAACGGAATGTTGGCCGTACGAATCTTGGCCTTGGCGCGGGTGATCCGCTGACCTATAGCGGCCTCGCTGTGCAGCAGCGCCCGGGAGATCTCGGCCACCGTCAGGCCCGATACCAGCCGCAGCGTGAGGGCCAGCTGCGACACTCTTTCCAGGGCGGGATGGGCACAGGTGAACATCATCCGTAGTTCGTCGTCCGGCACGGAGTGAGGATCGGAGACGTCGGTGCGGGCGGTGATGTCGTCGAGCACGGCGGCCAATTCCTTTCCCGGACGCAGTGTCTCGCGCCGTAGCCGATCACGCGCCCGATTCCGTGCGGCCGTCAACAACCACCCGCCCGGATTATCGGGCAGGCCGTCGCGCGGCCAGGTGCGCACAGCGTCGGTGCACGCCTCCTGGACGGCGTCCTCGGCGACAGTGAGGTCTCCTGACCACCGTGCGATGGCAGCGACCGTTGGCCCCCACTCCCGCCGGAAGACGCCGTCCAGATTGGTCATCGTGGATGAGACGTGTGTGCGAAGACCATGTGGTTCGCCTAGAAACCCGAGACACCGGTGAGCTGCCGCAGTTGCACCGCGGATGCCGGCAGCTGAGCGGCGAGCTCGATGGCTTGGTCGCGGCCATCGGTGGCGAGCACGTAAAAACCATTCGCGATCTCGGTTCCCTCAACGTACGGGCCGTCAGTGAGAACGGTCTCTCCGTCGCGCACCCGGACCGTGGTGGCCGTGGACGGGGGATGCAACGGTCCCGCGATCTTGATATGCCCACTTGCCTTCTCGCCGAACATCCCGTGCTTGGCCGCCACCGCTTGCCATTCGGGGCTGCCCGGCACATATGCGCGATCTCCGGGCTCCAGCAGGAGTGCGAGCCAACTCGTGGACCCCTGCCCCCCGAATTCTTGGGAGCAGTCGACCAGCGGCCACACTTCGACCGCGCCGCGCTTGGTCTCCGGGATATCCCGTGCCAAGGCAAGGGCGTCATCGAGGTTGTCCGCCTCCAATACGTAGTAGCCGTTCGCCACCTCGGCGCCTTCGGCGAACGGACCGTCCGTGATGACAGGGGCATCGGGTCCGCCGGTGATACGCACGCTGTCGGCTTCGGGATACAGCGCGTCGCCTGCGCGGATCGCCGACGCCGCCTTGGCTTGAAAGTTCAAGTAATCCGTCAGTTCTTGAGCGGCCTCATCGGGTGTGCGTTCCTGCTGGGGACCAATGAGTAGCGCGAGATAATGCATGGTGGAGCCCTCCGTCGGTATCAATGAGCGGAACTCTGCGATCCACTCTCTACTTGTCTGACGAACCGCGCACCACTGATCAGACACTTTCGGTATTACTGGGTGAAGACCTGCTCGGGCGGGGGTGGTGTCTGCAGCAGTGCGGGAAGTACAAAGGTCCGGACATAACGGCGTACCTGATCGGGGTCGTCGCAGCCCGGTATGGAACCCGACAGCAGGCTCATAACCACCGACAGCACATAACGCGAGGCGTCGCCGGCGCTGAGCCCCTCGCGTAGCGGCGCCAGACCGCTGCTGAACATTGACTCGTACAGTCCCGTGAGCATCTGTGACAGCCCGGGTGAGCCGAATATCAGGCTGGCGGCGGTGCTATGGGTGCCATCCGGGTCCGCGAGTGCGCGGAGCAAGGGGTCCTGTGTGGTCTCGGTCGCGACGATGACCATGGACTCGACCACCATCTCGGACCAGTCCCCAAGCGCCATCAGCCGGGGGGCCATCTCCGCGATGTTCGTTGTCGCCCTGCGCACGATGAGCGCGTCCAGTACCTCGTCCCGGTTGTTGAAGTAGCGATACACGACCCCGCGGCTGTACCCGGCCTCACGGGCGACGGCGCCCATGCTGAGTGCTATGACGCCAACGCGGGCCAGCACTCGCTCAGTCGCGTCGAGCAAGTGCGATTGCACCTCTGTGGAGGTCTTGCCGTCTTTGATGGGCCGACCGCGGCCACGTCCCGCCTCGGCAGCTCCCGTGTGGTCCGTCACCGTGTATCTCAATCCCTGTAATTACTAGACAAATATATCGTGCTGTTCTATAAATAGTGCGAGCTGGTCGTCCGTGGTTCTTCCGGACTGGCCTCACTGGTTCGCGGTGGTGGGATGTGCGGTTTGAGGGGTTCGCACTGACAAACTATGGCGGCCAGTCCAGTCGGCACACTATCCAGGCCGGCGTACAAAGGAACTCATGGCGCGAAGTGATGGAGACAGCTGGGAGATCACGGAGAGTGTCGGCACCACGGCGTTGGGGGTGGCCAGCGCCCGAGATGCGGAAACGCGTAGCGAGAACCCGCTGATCAGTGATCCGTACGCCGGTCTCTTTCTCGAGGCTGCCGGTGACGGAGTGTGGAGCATGTACCGCTTCGACGGTGAACCGCCCGCCGCGCTGCTAGCGGCCGAGCCCCGATTAGCCGAGCGCATTGCCGCCATGCGGTCCTATGTCGCGTGCCGCACCAAGTTCTTTGACGACTTCTTCCGCGAAGCGTCCGGGGCCGGTGTTCGACAGTCGGTGATCCTGGCGGCCGGTCTCGACGCGCGCGCGTGGCGACTCGACTGGCCCGCCGATGCGGTGCTGTTCGAGCTGGACCTTCCCACGGTTCTCGCCTTCAAGGCCGACACCCTGGATGCGCAGGCCGCGACGGCGCGCGTTCGCCAAGTCCCGGTTGCGGTGGACCTGCGCGACGATTGGCCCGCCGCGTTGGCGGCCGGCGGGTTTGATGCCGGCGAGCCGGTGGCCTGGATCGCCGAGGGCCTGCTGCCGTATCTGCCGCCCGCGGCCCAGAACTTGCTGTTCGAGCGGATTGATTCACTCAGTGTGCCGGGCAGTCGTGTCGCCGTGGAGAACTTCGGTGAAGGCTTCTTTGATCCGGAAATACTTGCCCGGCAAAGAGAACGGGGGCAGGTGTTCCGGCGTGCCGCCGAGAGTGTCCAAGATCAGGACATTCCCGATGTGGCGGAGCTGTGGTATCTGGAGGAACGTACTGACGCGGGCGAGTTCCTGGCCGGCCGCGGATGGCAGGTGACCAAAGAGACCACGACCGCCCTGTTGGCGCGTCACGGTCGGGGTATCCCCGCCGATCTGCCCGACGCGACCCCGAACTCCGCATTCCTGATCGCGGAGAAGACCGGCTAGGCGAAGACGGTCAGGGCGCCGTGAACCACGTCGATATCGATCGGCAGTGGTGCCACCGGATCCCCATCGGCGTACGCGGTGATGTTGTCGGCGGACAGTCGGACTCGCCGCGTCCGGAAGGTGCTCACCTCGGGCAGGTCGACATGGGTGCCCTTGTAGACGGTGGGGGAGAGCCGTAGCAGGCGCAGCCGCCCACCGGCCGCCACCACCGTCACGTCCAGTAGCCCATCGTCCAGAATGGCGTTGGGACAGATGCGCATTCCGCCGCCGTATGAGGTGCCGTTTCCGACCGCGACCAGGGTGACATCGGTCTCGATCACCTGATCGTCCAATTCGATGCGAAACGGCAGCGGCCGCAGCTTGGCGGCCTCCATTGCCATCGCGATGTCATAACGGCGTCGGCCGCGGGGCCGGCTCATCCGATTGGCGCGATCGTTGACCAACGAGTCGAATCCCGATGCCACCACGGTGGCGAACCACGTTGTGTGTCCGTTGTATTGCACACGCCCGCAGTCGATCACCCGGGTATTGCCGGTCGCGATCACGTCGGCGGCGGCCACCGGATCACCCAGCGGGATGTCCAGCATGCGGGCGCAGTCGTTTCCGGTACCGATCGGGATCACGCCGAGCGCCACCGGGGTGGATGCGACCGCCTGTAGCGCGATGCTCACCAGACCGTCCCCGCCCGCGGCGATGATTCCGCGGGCGCCCGTGCGGGCGGCTTCCTGTGCGAGGGCATGCGATTCCGATGCCGACGACGCCGCGTGATGTGTCACCGTCAGTCCGCGCGCACGCAGATGCGCGATGGCGGCGTCGGCTGCTTGTGCTGCGCCGTGGCCCGCGGCCGGGTTCGTCAGGACGGTGAGATGGGTCATCGGCGCTACTCGCTAACAGGAATAAGCTTGCCGGGGTTAAGAATTCCCCGCGGATCGACGGTTCGCTTCACCGCCTGCAGGATCTCGATGCCGAGCTCGCCGACCTCATCGGCAAGCCACGGCTGATGATCGCGTCCGACGGCGTGATGGTGCGTGATGGTGCCGCCCGCGGCGACGATGCTATCACCCGCCGCCTTCTTCGCCTTACCCCATTGGGTCATCGGATCCTCGGCGGCCGCGCACACCACGGTGAAGTAGAGCGAGGCGCCGGTGCGATAGGTATGCGAAATGTGGCACAACACCAGCGGCGGGGTGCCTTGGGCGCCAAGGGCTTCGGCGAGTGCTGTGGTAACCGCCGTACGTAGAGTGGCCAGGTTCCGCCATGAGGTTGCGGTCTCCAACGTCTCCACCACAGCGCCCGCATCGATGAGTGCATCGCGCAGGTACGGCGCATCGAATCGGCCGTGATTCCAGGCCTTGCCGGGCTCGTCGCCGAGCGCGGTGCCGCCGGCCGCGGTGAGAACGGCCGCTACTTCGGCTGAGCGGGCCTCGACGTGCCTGCGGGTGCCCTCGACGGTGGTGATCGCCAGCACTCCGGTAGCGGGGTTCTTCCCGCCGATGTCCTTGGCCAGCGCGAGATTGAGCCCGCTTTCGGCTTCATCGGACAGCCGCAGCACGGTGGGTGCGGCATCGGATTGGACGAGTGTGCGCAGCGCCTGAGCCCCAGCATCGAAGGAAGGGAAGGACCAACCCTGGTACCAGGTGTCTTCGGGGAGTCGATGCACGCGCACGGTCACCTCGGTGATGATGCCGAGTGCGCCCTCGGATCCCAGGAAGAGCTGCCGCAGGTCCGGGCCGGCCGCCGAGGCGGGCGCCCTGCCCAGATTGAGATCACCGCGCGGTGTGGCGATCCGGACCGCATCCACCATCGCGTCGAAGCGCCCGTATCCGCTGGAGGCCTGCCCGGAAGAGCGGGTGGCGGCGAAACCGCCGATGCTCGCGAATCTGAAGCTCTGCGGAAAGTGTCCGAGCGAAAAGCCCTTGGCGCCCAGGAGTTCTTCGGCCTCGGGCCCTGTCGTTCCGGGCAGCAGCACGGCCGTTCCGGATTCCTCGTCATGGGAGACCAGGCCGGACATCCGCCCAAGATCCACTGCGATGACTGCGGTGAATTCGCCGCGCGCGGGGTCCAGCCCGCCGACCACGCTGGTGCCGCCGCCGAACGGTACGACCGCGATGGCCTGCTTGCCGCAGAGCTCCAGGAGTGCGGACACCTCGTCATGCGATGCCGGGTAGACGATGGCATCGGGCGCCTCCTGGACGCCGGTGGAGCGCCGGCGCAGCAGGTCCGGGGTGCTCTTGCCGCCCGAATGCCGTAGCCGGGCACCGTGATCGGTGCGCACATGTTCCGTGCCGAGCAGATCGGACAGGGCGGTCAACTGCTCGTGGGTGAGAGAGCAGGGGGACAGGGTGACGGTCGATTCGTCGCGGCTGACCGGATCCCGTTCGGGAATGCCCAGCGCAGACGCCAAGAGCGTCTTCACCTGAGGTGAGAGAGTCTGTCGTTTTTCGGCCACGCCCCAGGCGTCCCACTCCATCATGCGTTACAGTATTACATAGGATGGCAAGTTGTAACGCAGATTTTCTGGTGAAGGTGAGGTGACATGACGGTCGAGACGACAGACATCGCCGGGGTCGCGGAGATCCCGGCGGATCCCGTCACTGAACGCATCCTCGATGCCGCGCTGTCCTGCGTCACCGAGTTCGGGGTGCGTCGGACCACACTGGTGGAGGTCGCCAAGCGTGCCGGTGTCAGCCGTCCGTCGGTGTATCGGCGCTGGCCCGATGTGCGCTCCTTGGTCGCCGATCTGCTGACGCGAGAAATGGCCTCGATCCTGCCCGCGACCGGACAGGGGCATGCGCGCGATCGACTAGTCCAGTCGGTGACAGGTCTAGTCACCCAGGTGCGTGAGCACTCGATTTTCGCGGCAATCCTGCGCTCCGATCCCGAACTCCTGCTGACCTACATCGTGCGGCGGTTGGGCACCAGCCAGCGCGCCCTCATCGGCTGGACCGCGCTGCTCATCGCCGAGGGCCAGGCGGACGGATCGATTCGCACCGGTGGCCCTGAGCAGATGGCGGCGATGGTGCTGCTGATCGGCCAATCGGTTCTCCAGTCGGCGCGCATCGTCGCCGACATTCTCTCGCCGGATGAGCTGGTGAATGAATTGGCCGCTGCCATCGACGGATATCTCGCGGCTTGATCCGCCCCTTAGGAGAGTTCATGACAACCCAGCTCAACAGCACACGACGCAGTGCCGATCTCGCCGCGCTGGCCGGTGGCGCTCCGGTTGACGTCCTCGTCGTCGGCGGTGGTATCACCGGCGTCGGGGTGGCACTCGACGCGGCGAGCCGCGGCCTGCGTGTCACGCTGGTCGAGAAGCACGACCTTGCCTTCGGCACAAGCAGATTCAGTTCCAAGCTGGTGCACGGCGGATTGCGCTATCTCGCTTCGGGTCAGGTGGGTATTGCCAGGGAAAGTGCGATCGAGCGGCACATCCTCATGACGCGTACCGCCCCGCACCTCATTCACCCGCTCGCGCAGGTGGTTCCGCTGCACCCGGCGGTGAGCATGTTCAGCCGGACCCTGGTGCGGGTGGGATTCGTCGCGGGGGATGGGTTGCGCAGGCTCGCGCACACCTCGGCCGACGTGCTGCCCCGCTCACGCGCGATCGACGCGGGTGAAGTCATCCGCCGGGCCCCGACCGTGCGGCGCAACGGACTTCGCGGCGGGTTGATGGCCTTCGACGGGCAGCTCGTCGACGATGCACGGTTGGTGGTGTCGATCGCGCGCACGGCGGCGGGTCTGGGTGCCCGCATCCTCACCAGAGTGTCCGCCGAGCAGGTCACCGGCGACGGTGCGGTGCTCCGAGACGAGCTGAGCGGCAATACCATTGCGGTACGGGCGGGTTTGGTCATCAACGCCGCCGGGGTATGGGCCGGCCAAGTCGATCATGACATTAAGCTGCGTCCTAGCCGTGGGACACACCTGGTGTTCCGCGCGGCGACCTTCGGTGGACTTACCGCCGCCCTGACTGTTCCGGTGCCCGGCACGATCAACCGTTTCGTGTTCGCCCTGCCCGCCATCCACGATCGGGTATACCTCGGGCTCACCGACGAGCCGGCGCCCGGTCCGGTACCGGATGTGGCCGAACCCTCTGCGGGGGAGGAGCAGTTCCTCCTCGACACCGTGAACACGGTGCTGCAGACCTCACTGTCCGAATCGGATGTGGCGGGACGTTTTGCGGGGCTGCGACCCCTGCTCGACGGTGATGACTCCGCGACCGCGGACCTGTCCCGTAAGCATGCGGTCCGGGTATCTGATGCGGGTGTCGTCAGCGTGGTGGGCGGCAAGCTGACCACCTATCGCAAGATGGCCGAGGACGCCCTTGACGCGGGTCTGGAACGCCTGCGGCTGGCGGCCTCGGAGTGTGTGACGCAAAACCTGACGGTGGTGGACGACTGGCCGGGTGCCGTCGGTACCCGGGTGGTCGAAGATGTCGATATCACCCGTGAACAAGTCGAATTCGCGCTTACTCATGAGGGTGCGCTCGACACCGATGATGTTCTCGATCGTCGTACCCGTGTCGGGCTCGTGCCCGCCGACAGGGAACTGGCTGTCGGCGAGGTTCAGAGTCTCGTCGACTCCTACTTCTCGCAGGTGAACTGAACTACGTCGATCCAGCCCTCCCGGAACGCGTCGGCGCAACCTGTGAGGTACTTGATGTACCTGTCGTAAACCTCTTGGGATTGAAGGGAAATCGCTTCATCCTTGTGTGCGACCAGGTTCTCGGCCCAGCAGTCCAGGGTGCGCGCATAGTGTAGTTGCAGGGCCTGGTGGCGGGTAACGCGGAAGCCCGCCTGCGCGGCGTGCTGGTCCACCATCGGCACGGAAGGTAAACGGCCACCAGGGAATATCTCGGTGAGCATAAAGTGCATGAATCGAACCCGCGACATCAGTAGCGGAACTCCCCTGCGCTTCAATTCCTCCGGGTGAAAGCTGACAATGGTGTGCAGCAACATCTTTCCGTCATCCGGCAGTATCCGGTGGGCCATCTCGAAGAAGCTGGCGTATCGCTCATGGCCGAAATGCTCGAAGGCGCCGATGCTGACGATTCGGTCGACGGTGCCCTCGAACTCCTCCCACCCGGCCAACCGAACCTCGTGCGTACGCGAACTTTCGGTGGAGTCGAGAAGCTTGGTGACGTGCGTGAATTGGTTCTTGCTGAGGGTCAGGCCGATGACATTGACGTCGTAGTACTCGAGGGCGCGTTTCAGGGTGGAACCCCAACCGCAACCGACGTCCAGCAGGGTCATCCCGGGCTCTAGACCCAGTTTTCCGAGCGCGAGGTCGATCTTGGCCCGCTGTGCCTGCGTGAGTGTCAGGCTCTCGGGCTCGAAGTATGCGCAGCTGTAGGTCCTACTGGGGTCGAGAAACAGTGCGAAGAAGTCGTCAGACAGGTCGTAATGTGCTTGTACATCAGAGAACTTGGGGGTCAATCTGGACATGCGACGGCCTCTCGCGAGAGATGGCGCTGTGCCCCGAACGGCGCGCGTGCGATTGATCGGATCTAGGGGTGGCTGTTACCCCATGCCGAGGCTAAAGCATGACCGCAGCAGGTACAAGGGTTCCGCGCAGAATTAACAGCTAGTTTGATCCTGACGAAATCGTTCCCTACGGGACCTAATTAGCGGTCCGCGGCCTCGGATTCCGTTGCGTCCTCGGCGGGCTCTGATCGGGCGAAGTTCTCGGTGAGCTTGGCAATGACCCGGTTCCACAGCGGTTCGGGCAGATCGTGGCCCATTCCGTCGATCAGTGCCAACCGCGCGCCGGGGGTGGCGCGCGCGATGGCGCGCGCACCCGAAGGGCGCATCAGCTTATCTGCCCTGCCGTGCAAAACCAGTGCGGGCGAAGTGATTCGGTTGTTGAATGGCACCAGGCTGCCGGTCCCCATGATCGCGGCGAATTGCCGGGCGAATCCCTTGGGGTAGTAGCTACGGTCGTAGTACTCGGCGGCGTGTAGATATGACTTCGCTTCGGACTGGCGGTATTTCGGACTGCCGATGGTTCGGCCCACCTGCACGCTGTTGGCGATGATCTGCTCGCGGGTGGCGTCGGCGGGTGGGGGCGTCAACAGGGCCATCAACTGACGTGGTCCGGGCGGCGGCAGGAACGGCTGGTTGTTGCTCGACATGATGATGCTGACCGTCTCGGTCCGGTGAGGATGCTCGGCGGCGAAGACCTGCGCGATCATGCCGCCCATCGAAGCGCCCACGATATGTGCCTGCTCGATGCCGAGATGATCGAGTAGACTGGCCGCGTCGGCCGCCATATCCACCAGGGTGTACGCGGTGTCGGCAATTTTCACTCCGGCAAGGAATTTCGCCATGGTGGGAAGGAGTGATCCGCCACCGGCGCGTACCCCGTCGAGCTTCGTCGATAGGCCACAGTCCCGGTTGTCGAAGCGGATGACACGGTGGCCCTGGTTGGCGAGCTGCTGGCAGAACTCGGTGCGCCAGAACACCATCTGCGCGCCGATGCCCATGATGAGTAGCACCGCGGGGTCGGCTGGGCTGCCGAACTCCTCGTAGCACAGCTCGATATCGCCGATCTTGGCGGTGCTGGCCGTCATCTCAGATGTCTCCCTCGCGGTTGTGCTCACGGCTGATGTCGACAATGAAGTTGCCGAAGTAGCCTGTGAGTTCGGGGTCTTCCATCATCTGCCAGCGCGGCGCCAGCAGCTTCATGTACCGCTCGACGTACAGGAATTGCTTGCCGATGAGCACCAGCTCACGCGGTAGCTTGACGTCGTATTGCTCAGCGAGTGCGGACAGCTGCTTGCCAATCTCCGAATATGACATGTCCCCAAGGGATTTCATGGTCAGTGGAGTGGCGAAGGCCTGCATGTCCCGGGTGCCCTTATCGGCGTCGCCGGGATTGCCGACAGCGCCCAGCAGAACCACGATCTTGCCCGCGGCGCGATGATCCTTCTTGACCAGTAGCGCGTGAATCAGCTCGCGCAACAGCCAGCGGGTCCGTGGGTCGATAAATCCGACGATGCCGAAGTCGAGGAATACGATCCGGCCCTCGTGGTCCACGAGAAGATTTCCCGCATGCAGGTCGCCATGGAACAAGCCCTGGCGCAGCCCGGATTCGAACACCGAGAACAACAACGACTTCACCAGCTCGGTGCCGTCGAAGCCCGCCCTGCGGATGGCCGGCGCGTCGTCGATCCGGATGCCGTGCACCCGCTCCATGGTGAGCACCTTGGATGTCGTGTAGTGCCAGTGCACATCCGGCACCCGGATGTTCTTGCCGAGCGACGAGGTGTGCAGGTGCTCCACCCAGGTCTGCATGGCCTGGCCTTCGGCAAGGAAATCCAGTTCCTCGGAAAGGTTTCCGGAGAAATCGTCCACCACGTCGCGGGCGGAGAGCATCCGGCCCACCTTGCCTAGTTCTAGTAGCGCCGCTCCGCGCTTCATGATCTGCAGGTCGGCCGCGACCCGGCGGCGGATCCCCGGACGTTGGATCTTGACCACCACGTCCTCGCCGGAATGCAGTGTCGCGTAATGCACCTGGGCGATCGACGCGGATGCGAACGGCTCTGAGTCAAAGCTGGCGAAGAGCTTTTCGGGTTCATCGCCGAGCTCGGAGATGATGAGTTCTCGAATCTGGGCTGAATCAGCGGGCGGGACGCGGTCGAGCAGCCCCCGGAATTCACGGGACAGCGGCTCGCCGAACGCGCCCGGACTGGACGCGATGATCTGGCCGAGCTTGACGTACGTGGGACCCAGATCGGAGAAGGTCTGGGGAAGCTCGGCGATGACCTTCTGCTCGAAGCTGCCCTTCTTGGTGATCTTGCCCAGCACTCTGCCCGCGGTGCGGGCGACCTGCCAGCCTGTGGTGCCCAGCCGCGCGGCCTCGGAGAGCAACGCCACGCGCCCGAGCGGTGCAACCTGACGTCCACGGCCTTCACCTACGCTCCGGCCGGAACGTTCTTGGGCAGTCATGAAATGCAAGTGTGCCGCATCATGGCCGTGCGGCCCTAGTCAGTCCTGCACACCGAGCCCCGCGAGGAGCCCCGCGAGCGGGCGGTGCCCCTGTCAAAAGTTGCCAACAACTCCGTGGTCACGGGCTCCCACACGGGCTCGGGCAGATCGTGGCCCATGCCTTCGATGAGCGCGAACCGCGAGTTCCGGATGTTCTTGGCCACCACCCGCCCGTTCTGGTACGGCACCAGCGGGTCATTGCGGCCGTGGATCACGACCGTCGGGGCGGTGATGGCGCGGGTGAAGCGCAGCAGGCTGCCGGTGCCGAGGATGGCATCGAATTGGCGCACGGTACCCACCTTGTAGTCGCTGCGGGCCCGGTGTTCCAGGATGCGCTGTCGCAGTGCCTCGCGGGAGGGCAGGTTGTCGGGCCCGTTGTAGACGATGCCGGTGTTCACCTCGAACTCGAGCCATTCCTCGGGCGTCGCGTTCTTACCGGGGGCCGTCATGGCGGTCTTGATGAGTGCCCAGGACGGCAACCGTGAGAATGGGCGGCCGGTCGCCGAGTAGATGATGCCGACGGAGTTGACGCGCTCGGGGTAGGTGCCTGCGAAGACCTGCACGATCATCCCACCCATCGAGGCACCCGCGATATGCACGGTGTCCAGGTCAAGGTGGTCGATGAGGGTACGGACGTCCTCGGCCATGTCGAGGAGCGTGTACGGGACCTCACTGCCCACGCCGAACGCGTAGCGGACCACCCGGCGCTGGACCGATCCCGGCGCCTTGTGCCCGTGCAGCTTCGTCGACAGCCCGCAATCGCGGTTATCGAAGCGGATCACGCGATAGCCTCGATCGAGGAGTCGCTGGCAGAACCCGTCCGGCCACATCGGGAGCTGCGCCGCTACACCCATGACGAGGATGACCGCGGGATCGCCCGGGTTGCCGAGGTCTTCGTAGAAGAGCTCGATATCGCCGTTACGTGCGATGCCTGATCGAGTGGGAACTTCGGAGGACAACGGCACCATTCCTGGATACCACGCCGTTTTGGATGATCGCCCCCATCTGCGGTAATCTCTCAGAGCTCCACCGAAGACCGTCGGTCACCTCTCGCGAGGTTGAAGGTTCAGGACATGTCCTGACGGCCCACGCAGGAGGACGAGGTTTAGACTCGTGGACCAAAAGTCCGCGGATTTTCACGCCCCGACCTGTCTGCGTCGGGGCGTTCGTCATTTCAGACTCCTTCTCGATCTCAGGCCGTCTTGTCCCAGGTGCAGCGACCGAAACGAGATGAGGAGGCAATACATGGCCAAGACTGAAAAGGTCACCGCCGTTGCCGAGATCACCGAGCAGTTCAAGGATTCAACTGCGACCGTGATTACCGAGTACCGCGGCCTGTCGGTGTCCGCTCTGGGCACCCTGCGTCGCTCCCTCGGAGCTTCCGCCACCTACTCCGTCGCCAAGAACACGCTGGTCAAGCGTGCGGCTGCGGAAGCCGGTGTGGAGGGCCTGGACGAACTGTTCAGCGGCCCAACGGCAATCGCGTTCATCAAGGGTGAGCCCGTGGACGCTGCGAAGGCCATCAAGACCTTCGCGAAAGAAAACAAGGCTCTGATCATCAAGGGCGGCTACATGGATGGCCGCGCCCTGTCAGTTGCCGAGGTTGAGCGCATCGCCGATCTGGAATCGCGCGAGGTGCTGCTGGCCAAGCTGGCCGGCGCGATGAAGGGCAACCTGGCCAAGGCCGCCGGGCTGTTCAACGCCCCGGCGTCCCAGGTTGCACGCCTGGCCGCCGCCCTGCAGGAAAAGAAGGCCAGCGAAGAGGCGGCGTAGAAGCGCCCCTTCGATCCGCCAGTACCAACCAAACCTGTTGTAAATCAAGGAAGGAACCAACATCATGGCAAAGCTGAGCACCGAGGAACTGATCGATGCTTTCAAGGAGCTGACGCTGCTTGAGCTGTCCGAGTTCGTCAAGACCTTCGAAGAGGTCTTCGAGGTCACCGCTGCCGCTCCGGTCGCCGTCGCCGTCGCCGGTGGCGCTGCCCCGGCCGCCGAGGCTGCCGAGGAGCAGAGCGAGTTCGACGTCATCCTGGAGAGCGCCGGTGACAAGAAGATCGGCGTTATCAAGGTTGTGCGCGAGATCGTCTCCGGCCTGGGTCTGAAGGAAGCCAAGGACCTGGTCGACGCAGCCCCCAAGCCGCTGCTGGAGAAGGTTGCCAAGGAGGCCGCCGAGGACGCCAAGGCCAAGCTCGAGGCTGCTGGCGCGACGATCACCGTCAAGTAGTTCGCAGTACGTTTCGAAACCTGGCCCCTGGGAGTCTTCGGACTTCCGGGGGCCGGTTTCGTTTTCACCCCGCACACTCGATTCCGTGATCGTCTCTTTGCTCATCGGCGTGGGCTGCTTCCTGCTGCTCCTCGCGGTGCTTCGCGCCCGGCGTCGTCGCGCTCCCGAGGCGGTCGTACCCACGCCGCGAACGCAGACGTCCACCGATGACGAGCTGCGCAGGCAACTGCTAACGCGTCTTGCCCGGGATATGCGAGCTCCCGCCGCGACAGCGGTCCGTGCGGTGGCGGCCCTGCGGGATACCGCGGTGTCGGCACCGGCACCGACCACCGTGCCGATTAGCCACGAAGACCCCGACGAATTGTCCTGGGCGCCGCTCTAGATCGGCGCTAGGCCAGCGCGGCGATTCGGGCCGCGGCGGTGGCGGCCGAGCTGCTGAGCTGTTCGGGCGTATCGCCCAGTGCGATAAGCAGATCCGTGGTCATGGAGCCCAGTACCGGGCCGACCGCAGCGCCGTCTTCGCCCCAGAATCCGGCCAGTTCCAGCATGACAAACCCGTGCATGATGGTCCAGAACTTGGCGGCGGTCGCGGAGACCTTCGCGGCATCGTCGGGTGAGCCGTCGATCCGGCCCGCGGCCATGGCGCGCTGCACGCTGCGATAGAGCTGTGTGGCGCTGGCATGCTGGGGTGTCAGGTGCACGGTGTTGAACATGTTGCGGCTGGGGGCGTTGATGCCGTGCGCGCTCGTGACGCCGAACATCAGCCGGTACATGTGCGGGTGGTCGATGGCGAACTGGCGATAGACCATGCCCGTCACCATGAAATCGGCGATGGGGTCGTCGGTCTGGGGCACGTCGGACTGTGCTGTGGCGAACTGGCGCAGGCCTTCCTCGGCCACCTCGGCGATGAGCTCGCTCATGCCACCGAAATAGGTGTAGACCGCCATGGTGGAGGTGCCGGCGGCAGCGGCGATCTTCCGCGTCTGCAGCGCGTCGGGGCCCTGTTCGTTCAGCAGCTGTACGGCCGCGGATACCAGGTCGACCCGGGGATTGCGGGCGACGGTCCGGTCGTTTCCCTGACTGTTCCGCGGTATGGATGAGCTCATGGTCTTGCCATGTTCGCACAACGAGAGTACGTTCACCATAACGGCGTAATAACAATGTTATGCCAGCCAGTCAGCCCCTGGAGGACACGATGACCGCCACAGTCCAACCCACCGCCACAGAGAGTCCGTATCTGACCGGAGTCTGGGAGCCGGTTCAGCAGGAAGTGACAAGTACGGACCTGAAAGTCACCGGCACCATTCCGGACTACTTGGATGGGCGTTACCTGCGTAACGGTCCCAACCCCGCCACCGAGGTGGACCCCGCGACCTACCACCTGTTCAGCGGAGACGCGATGGTGCACGGCCTGTCGCTACGCGATGGGAGGGCGCAGTGGTACCGCAATCGCTGGGTGCGTACCGCGGCAGTGCGCAAGGCACTTGGTGAGCCGGCGGTCGCGGTCGGTACCTCGGCGGGCACATCGCTGATCGGACCCAACACCAATACGCTCAGTCATGCCGGTCGCACCTTGGCGTTGGTGGAGGGTGGTATCGCCAACTACGAGCTCACCGAGGAGCTGGATACCGTCGGGGCCTGCGATTTCCAGGGGACCCTGCCGGGTGGATATACCGCCCATCCGAAAATTGATCCCGATACCGGCGAAATGCATGCCGTTTCATACTCTTTTGCGCGCGGTAACACCGTCCAGTATTCGGTCATCGATGTCTCGGGCAGGGCCCGCCGTACGGTTGACATCAAGGTCCACGGTTCTCCGATGATGCATGACTTCACCCTCACCGAGAAGTACGTCGTCTTCTACGATCTGCCCGTCACCCTGGACACCTCGATGATCACCAAATCGGTGCCGATGCCGGCGATTCTCCGCAAGCCTGCCCAGCTGGTCATGCAATCCGTGATTGGCAAGATCAAGATCCCCGGCCCGATCGCGGCCAGGGCGAGTCAACTCTCGGGGAAGTCGCCCTCGATTCCATACTCATGGAATCCCAAGTACCCGGCCAGAATTGGTGTGATGCCGCGTGAGGGAGGCAAATCCGATGTGCGCTGGTTCGAGATCGAGCCGTGCTACGTGTTCCACCCGCTCAACGGATACTCCGAGATGCGTGACGGCCAGGAGGTCGTGGTGATCGATTTGGTCCGTTATGACTCCATGTTCTCCGCCGATGTACTCGGGCCCAGTGATGCGCGTGGCCTGCTCGACCGTTGGGTCATCAACCTGGCCAAGGGCACGGTCACCATGGAGCGTCGCGATGATCGCCACCTCGAGTTCCCCCGTATCAACGAGAAGCTGACTGGCAAGAAGCACCGGTACGGCTACCTGCCCTGCATCGCCGGGGCATTCGAGTCCGACGCCAAGGTAGATGGCAGCCTGGTCAAGTTTGACTATCAGACTGGCACCGACTGCCGGACTGCGCTTGATTCGCTTGCGGTCGGCGAGATGTCGTTTGTGCCGAATCCTTCGGGAACGGCCGAAGACGACGGTGTGCTCGTCGGGTTCGGTCTCAGCGCCGGTACGTCCGAGGGCAAGTTCGTGGTGTTGGACGCACAGACTCTGGAGCTTGCCGCGACGGTCGATCTGCCGCAGCGAGTTCCGGCAGGCTTCCATGGCAACTGGGACCCCCGCTAAGACGATGGACGGCCCCTTGCCGGAGTCGTTGCGCTACACGGACGGACGGTAGGTCTGTGAGCGGAGGCTGGAGCTGGATACGACGGCGGCGCCGCTGGCGGAGCGCCGTCGTATCGCCGGAGTGCTGCATGCGATACATCGGCCATGGTTCGCGATCCGGGTGCCTCGCGGTGTGGGCGTACTGACCACCATCGGCAGAAGATCCGGGAGTCCGCGCATCACGTATGTCAAGGCGGTGCGCGATGGGGATAGGGCATATCTGGCCGCGATAACCGGTCGGCACACCCTGTGGGTCAAGAATATTCAGGCCAGACGGACCGCACTCCGGGGTGGCTCGGCCGATCGCACCTGGCGACCCGGTGTGCGACGCGGCTCGCGAGCGATTCTGTGGTGTCGTACATCCCTTCGATTACGTCGAAAACATGTTCCACCGCAAGGGGTTGCCATCGCGACGCAAGGTTGTTGAACTGCATCGCGCCTGGTTCGAGGGTGGGACACCACTTGTCGTCGAACTCGATACACGCGCGTGACGCCGTCGGGAAATCGCCGCTGAAACCGCGCGATCGCGTCACACTCGTGACATGGAGATCACCTCGGCCGTCAGCGCCATCCTCGGGGCGTTCGGGCTCTCGGGTGCCGCCGGATTGAATGCTTGGCTGCCGCTGCTCGCGGTGGGTGCCGCCGACCGATTCGGGTGGATCGAGCTCGGGCCGTCGTACGGCTGGCTGTCCTCTGCTCCGGCGCTGATCGTTCTTGCGGTCATTTTCGTGCTTGACCTCATCGGCGACAAGATTCCGGCCCTCGACTCGGTCCTGCATGCGGTCGGCACATTCATTGCACCGGCGTCGGGAGCCATTCTGTTCACCGCGGAAACGAGCCTTTCCTCGAATCTGCCACCGGCGGTGGCCGCAATCCTCGGCGCCATCACCGCCGGCAGTGTGCATGCCGGCCGAACGGTCGCACGCCCCTTTGTGACGGGCACCACTGCGGGCGTGGGGAATCCGGTGGTCTCGACCGCCGAAGACGGCACCTCGCTGATGCTGACGATCCTCGCTTTGGCGGTGCCGATTCTTGCGTTTGTCGTGGTGCTGGTGCTCGTGATCGCCCTGGGATGGGTGGCCTTCCGGGCGATCCGCTGGGCGCGTGGCAGGCGCAGAACCGACTCAGCCAGCCCGTAGATAGCTCTCGCGATAACGGCTATCGCAGGACGAATGTGGATGGGGCTCATAGAGTGATCAAGACGAGAGAATGAAGGTGACATGAATCTGGCCGTACGGCACGTCTTTATCGCTTGCGCCGCGCTACTGGTGGCGAGGGTGACCATGCTGGACCACGGTCTGGCGGCGGTGTGGGGAGTGGACCGGGGTGATGACGCCCTCGGCACGGTTGAGTGGGCGACCGTCGCGGGTGACGTGGTGGCAGTGGTGACATTGCTTGTGTTCGCCCGGTTGGGAAATCACATTCGGCCGACGACCTTTCTGGCCGCCGGACTGGTGATCCTGGGCCTGTCGACGGCCGGGTCGTTGATACCGGGATCGGCGACATTACTTGCCTGGGTCATGCTGGTTTCGGCACTGGGCGCCGGGCTGACCGTGGTGGCCTCGATGCTGATCGTGCTGCATTCGACACCTAGGCAGGGCCGCGGTCTGTCCTTGGGATTCTGGGTGGCCATGTATCCGTTGGCCATGCTGGCGGGTCAGGTTTTGGACATCAACTCGCCGCAGAACTGGCGCCCGATCACCTACGGGATCCTCGCGGCGACCGTCGTGGTGCTGGTGGTGGTTCTCACCCAGCCGCACCGCGAATTCGTCGGCACCTTCGACACCTTCGACCTCGTTGGTGCCCTGCTGTGGCTGGTTGGGGTGTCGGCGCTGGCCTGGCTCCTGATCGACGAAGCCTCGCCGGTGCGCGCGGTGATCCTCGCGATCGTCGCTGTGGTGTCCTTCGGTGCGCTCTTCGCACAGACGCGGCGCAGGGGCTCGGCGGCACTGATCGCCGCGGATGTGCTAACTCGTCCGGTTGTGCTGGCGGCACTGCTGGCCATCACCGTGCTCACCTTCCTGGTGCGGTTCGCAGACTTCGACCATGCGGCCATGTGGTGGTCGATCGATCGCGAGCGGGCACCCTCGGACACCCCCGCGCTCGCCCTTTTTGTCTCCGGACTGGTCTTGGCTCCGGTTGCCGGGTACCTCATCGACGCGGGCAAGCGCACGCTCGTCGCGGTGCTGGGTGTGGCGTTGCTGGTGGCTGGAGTGGTCGCGACCGTCGTCGAACTGGATGCCGCGACGACAGAGGGCGGATTGTTACTGGGCTTGCTGTTGTCCGGGGCCGGTATCGCGACGCTGGCCGTCTACCTTTTCTACGCGGTGTTCCACGGGGTTTCGCCTGTGCAGCTGACGGTGGTCGGAGGCCTGGCGGTCACAGCTTCTGCGCTGGGTGTAGTCCTGGGTCAGTTCGTTCGGCAGCGCGCAGAGGTGGATCTGCTGACTGGATATGGCCTCACTCATCCGAGTGTCTTCGCCGATGTCGTCGGGCTGATTGTCGTGCTCATCGCGCTACTGGCCGGGGCACTGCTCATCGTTGAGCGTCGACGGCATGCTTCTACGGACACGGAGCCCGCCGACAAGTAGTCGTCGACGCGGGGGCGGGCGAACTCACGGGAGACCGGCAGTAGCGTGCACTAGGCGCGTAGCGCCTAGTTATCACAGTCGGCCAGTCGACGGGCTGGTCTGGACACAAACGCGATGCAGCTCCTGGGCATGCGCTAAAGTGATCCGAACCACAGCCTGGCCGGGTTGGTGGTGAAGTGTGTGTGTCGCGGAAGGATCGCCTGGTGGGTGCAGAAGTCTCCGTTGAGGGTTTGACCAAGTCCTTTGGTTCACAACGAATCTGGGAGAACGTCAGCTTGTCCCTGCCACCGGGTGAAGTCAGCGTGCTGCTGGGGCCGTCCGGTACCGGTAAGTCCGTCTTCTTGAAGTCGCTGATCGGGCTGCTGCGTCCGGAGCAGGGCGCCATCTACGTCGACGGCACCAACATCATGGAGTGCTCCTCGAAGGAGCTGTATGAGATCCGCAAGCTTTTCGGTGTGATGTTCCAGGACGGCGCGCTGTTCGGCTCGATGAACCTGTACGACAACACCGCCTTCCCCTTGCGTGAGCACACCAAGAAGAAGGAATCCGAGATCCGCGACATCGTCATGCAGAAGCTTGACGTCGTGGGTCTGACCGGCCATGAGACCAAGTTCCCCGGCGAGATCTCCGGCGGTATGCGCAAGCGTGCCGGCCTGGCCCGCTCGCTGGTGCTGGACCCGCAGATCATCCTCTGTGACGAGCCGGACTCCGGTCTGGACCCAGTGCGTACCGCCTACCTGAGCCAGCTACTCATTGACATCAACGCCCAGATTGACGCCACGATCCTGATCGTGACGCACAACATCAACATCGCCCGTACCGTGCCGGACAACATGGGCATGCTGTACCGCCGCCAGCTCGTCATGTTCGGCCCCCGCGAGGTGCTGTTGACCAGTGACGAGCCGGTGATCAAGCAGTTCCTGAATGGCCGTCGTATCGGTCCGATCGGTATGTCCGAGGAAAAGGACGAGGCCACGATGGCCGAGGAGCAGGCGCACCTCGACGCCGGACACCACGACGGTGGTGTCGAGGAGATCGAGGGTGTACCGCCGCAGATTCAGGCCACCCCGGGTATGCCGGAACGTGCGGCTGTCGGGCGTCGTCAGGCGCGGGTGCGTGAGATCATGCACCAGCTGCCGCCCAACGCGCAGGCCGCGATCCAGGACAGCCTCGCCGGTACCCACCAGTTCCCTGTGCACGACTACGGCGACGAACCCGCCGGTGTCGCCACCGCCACGCTGGCGCCGCCGCAGACCGAGCAGCCCACGCAGACCATCAACACGGTCGACGACGACGCTCCCACGGGCCAGATCCCGCCCGTCCGGGGGTAGTAGCGGCCCTGGTGAATCCGGGGTTGATATTTGCGAACACGCGTTATCGAATAGGGGTCAGCCCTGTGACGTGTGAAAGTGGTGCCGACTATGACAGTCGAAATGAAGGCGACATTCTGTCGTATCTGTGAGCCGCTGTGCGGGATGGTCGCCACGGTCGAGGACGGCAAGCTGCTCTCGCTACGTCCCGATAAGGAGAATCCGCTCTCGGCAGGCTTTGCGTGTCAGAAGGGCATTGCCTTCGCCGAGGTGCACAACGACCCGGATCGGGTGACCGTCCCCTTGCGGCGCACCGCCTCAGGTGAGTTCGAACCGGTGGACTGGGAGACCGCGATGGCCGATATCGCGGCCCGGGTGCGAAATATCCACCGCACGCACGGACCGGGCGGGTTGGCCTGGTACTTCGGAAACCCCGGGGCATTTAGCTACTCGCATGTCATGTGGCTTCAGCTGATGACCAACGGGATGGGCGGGGGGTTTCACCTGTTCACGGCCGGCTCGCAGGACATCAATAATCAGTTCGTCGCCAGTCAGCTGCTGTACGGATCGCCGCTGGTGTTTCCCATCCCTGACATCCCGCGTACCGACCTGCTGGTCGTGATCGGCGCGAATCCCGTTGTGTCACATGGAAGCGCGTTATCGATGCCGCGAATCAAGGACGGGATGCGCGAGGTGGTCAAGCGTGGCGGGCGAGTACTCGTCATCGATCCGCGCCGTACCGAGACGGCCTCGGAGTTCGAGTGGATGGGCATCACCCCCGACGGGGACGCCTTCCTGTTGCTGTCGCTCATTCAGGTGATGTTCGCCGAGGGCCTGGTTCATCGTGAGCGAATCGCTAAGCAAGCCAATGGAATTGATTGGATCGAGGCGCTCTCTCGGGAATTCACGCCCGAATCGACTCATGCGCAGACGGGGATCGACCCGGTGACGGTGCGCCGGTTGGCGCGGGACCTTGCCGGCACCCCCTGTGCGGCCGTGTACGGGCGCGTCGGGATCTGTCTCGGCGAGAACGGGACGCTGACGAGCTATCTGCTCAATGTCGTGAACCTCGTCGCCGGTAACGCCGATATCCCCGGTGGACAGGTGTTCGGTGGGTACGGGATGCCGGGGGAGCGGTACGCCATGAAGGTCGCAGGCCGGGCACTCGGCGCGATCTACCGGCGTCGCCGCTCGCGCATCGGCGGTTTCCCCTCGGTGCTCGGATCCGAACCTGCGGCCCTGATGGCCAAGGAGATCACCACGCCGGGAAAGGGTCAGGTGCGCGGGTTGTTTGTAAGTGCCGGAAACCCCGTGCTCTCGGTGCCTAACGGTGACGAACTCGAAGGCGCGCTGAAACAGCTCGATCTCATGGTTGCGATCGACCTCTACGTCAACGAGACGAATGCCCACGCCGACTACATCCTGCCGGCCACCACCATGTATGAGCGCGACGATTTTCCGGTCGCCTTTCCATCGATGCAGCCCACTCCGTTCCGTCAGGCCAGTGAGGCCGTCGTCCCACCAGCAGGCCTGGCCAGGCAGGAATGGGAGATCATCGACGATCTAACGGCGCGGCTGTGGCGCATGACCCCACTGCTGGGCGCGGTCCAGGGCGTTCGCAAGCTGATGTCACTTTTCGGTAGGCGCCTCACCCCGCGCCCGATGATCGACGTGGTGATTCGCCTCGGGGAGGGCGGTGACTGGTTCGGGCTGCGGCGGGGCGGTGTCAGCTTCCGCAACCTGGTGGAGCAGCATCCCCACGGCAAAGTGGTGGCGCCGATGGTGCCCGAGGGTGGCCTGCGACGGGCGGTAGTGCACCGCGGCGGCCGAGTGCGGCTGCAGCACAACGACATAGAGCGCGAGATCGCCTCGCTGTCCCGGCGGCGCCGCGATCTGGACTATCCCCTGCGGCTGATCGGGATGCGGGAGATGCGCTCGGAGAACTCATGGATGCACAACTCGCCGATGCTCATGCGTGGCGCGAGGATGCAGCGCGCGCAGCTTCACGTCGACGATGCCGAACGCCTGGGAATCGCCACCGATGACCGGATCCGGATCAGCTCGCCGCACGGAGAGATAGAGCTGCCCGCCGTGGTGACCAAGGACATCGTTCCCGGCGTCATCGCAGTACCGCACGGGTGGGGCCATAACCGGGGCGGTGCGTGGCAGACCGCCAATGCGAACCCGGGCGCCAACGTCAACCTGCTGATGTCCAGCGAGCCAGAGGACCTGGAGTCGCTGGCCGGGATGGCACGGCTCAACGGGGTGCCCGTCAGGGTGGAGCGCGTGTGACGGGTGCGCGGGACCGAGTGCCCGGGGCGGGTAGCGCCGTGGAGCAGATCGAAGGGCTGCTCACGGTCCCGGTGCGCGCTGGGAGTGAGGGCTATCTCGGATGTCATGGGTCCCCAGAACGTCCGCTTGCGGACAGCAGACGATGCAGAATGCCGTTTTCAGCTGGGTGTATGACAGGTGCTGGCGGTCGTTCGCGTTCGCGGTCCTGACCGCGCGGTCGGGAACCCACGAGGCTCAGCGGGCGCTGCTACCTGCTGGCGATCGAGCCGGGCGACCGGGTGCTCGATGTCGCCTGTGGGCCGGGAAACGCCGCACGCCGGGCGGTGTGGTCGGTCGGTGCGGGCGGATTGGTCGTCGGGCTGGATGCTGCGGCAAACATGCTGGCCGAGGCGGTGGCCAATCCTGCGCACCGGTCGCAGGCGCGACAGCTCGGATTCCTGCGTGCCGACGGCCTGCGGCTGCCGTTTCCCGACGGCACCTTCGACGCGGTGTCCTGTTACGGCGCGCTCTACTTCATGGAGGACCCGGACGCGGTGGTCGGCGAGGTGATTCGGGTGCTCAGACCAGGCGGGCGGGTCGCCATTCTCACCTCCTGCCTGCGTGGACCCATGTTCGCCTGCGGGCTTCAGCATCTGTTCGCGCGACCGATGTCCTTTCGCATGTTCGACCGTGTTCATTACCCGCTTCTGCTCGTCCGCCACGGGCTGACCGACCATCGGCAGTACGTCTCCGGGCTCAGTCAGACGCTCGGCGCGGTCAAGCCCGGCTGAGGCGGCCGAAATGGCAAAAAGAAACACCGAAAATACTGGCGCTATCTCTTGACGGGCGGCGCGTGACGAGTCACTCTGTTTGGCAGCACGGACGTTTGCGAATGCAGTGAGGCCGCCAGCCAGCACTGATCCGCAGATTTGACCGGGCAGTTGAAGGCTGCGCGATAGTACGCTATTGTTAGACGTTGCGCTGGCTGCCTCCTGCCCACCTTCCCTCGCCACGACGGTGTTGGTTCATGTTGTGATCGATCGGGTGTGTGTTTGGTCGTTGCTTGCGCAAAACAACGCAGATGCGCGGCAACACTGGAGGACCGATCTTGGCAGTCTCTCGCCAGACTAAGACCGATAACGCAACTACTAACTCCGTACCTGGGGCGCCTAGCCGACTGTCCTTCGCCAAGCTGCGTGAACCGCTTGCGGTTCCCGGCCTGCTCGATGTGCAGACGGATTCTTTTGAATGGCTGGTTGGCTCACCCCGATGGCGTGAGGTTGCGACTGCTCGCGGTGAGGTGAACCCGACCGGCGGCCTTGAGGAGATCCTCACGGAGCTCTCGCCGATCGAGGACTTCTCGGGCTCGATGTCGCTGTCATTCAGCGACCCGCGCTTCGACGAGGTCAAGGCACCCGTCGACGAGTGCAAAGACAAGGACATGACGTACGCGGCTCCGCTGTTCGTCACGGCCGAGTTCATCAACAACAACACCGGCGAGATCAAGAGCCAGACGGTCTTCATGGGTGACTTCCCGATGATGACCGACATGGGCACTTTCATCATCAACGGCACCGAGCGTGTGGTCGTGTCGCAGCTGGTCCGTTCGCCCGGTGTCTACTTCGACGAGAACATCGACAAGTCGACCGAGAAGACCCTGCACAGCGTCAAGGTCATCCCCGGCCGCGGTGCGTGGCTCGAGTTCGATGTCGACAAGCGCGACACCGTGGGTGTGCGCATCGATCGCAAGCGCCGTCAGCCGGTCACCGTGCTCCTGAAGGCGCTCGGCTGGACCAACGAGCAGATCGTCGAGCGCTTCGGGTTCTCCGAAATCATGATGGGGACCCTGGAGAAGGACAACATCGCCGGTCCCGACGAGGCGCTGCTGGACATCTACCGCAAGCTGCGTCCGGGCGAGCCGCCGACCAAGGAGTCCGCGCAGGCTCTGCTGGAGAACCTGTTCTTCAAGGAGAAGCGCTACGACCTGGCCCGCGTGGGCCGGTACAAGGTGAACAAGAAGCTGGGCCTGGGTGGCGCCAACCCGGCTCTGGTGACTGCCACCACGCTCACCGAGGAAGACGTCGTCGCCACCATCGAGTACCTGGTGCGTCTGCACGAGGGCCAGACCACGATGACCGCCCCCGGCGGTCTCGAGGTCCCCGTAGAGGTCGACGACATCGACCACTTCGGTAACCGTCGTCTGCGTACTGTCGGCGAGCTGATCCAGAACCAGATCCGGGTCGGCCTGTCCCGCATGGAGCGCGTCGTGCGTGAGCGCATGACCACTCAGGACGTCGAGGCGATCACCCCGCAGACCCTGATCAACATCCGTCCCGTCGTGGCGGCGATCAAGGAGTTCTTCGGAACCAGCCAGCTGTCGCAGTTCATGGACCAGAACAACCCGCTCTCGGGTCTGACCCACAAGCGTCGTCTGTCGGCGCTGGGCCCGGGTGGTCTGACCCGTGACCGCGCCGGCCTTGAGGTCCGCGATGTGCACCCCTCGCACTACGGCCGCATGTGCCCGATCGAGACCCCGGAAGGCCCGAACATCGGCCTGATCGGCTCGCTGTCGGTGTACGCGCGGGTTAACCCGTTCGGCTTCATCGAGACGCCGTACCGCAAGGTGGTCGAGGGTGTCGTCACTGACGAGATCCGCTACCTGACCGCTGACGAAGAGGACCGCCACGTGGTGGCGCAGGCCAATTCGCCGACCGATGAGAAGGGCCGCTTCACCGAGGAGCGCGTCCTGGTGCGCCGTAAGGGTGGCGAGGTCGAGTTCGTGCCGTCGACCAACGTCGACTACATGGACGTCTCGCCGCGCCAGATGGTGTCGGTCGCGACCGCGATGATCCCGTTCCTGGAGCACGACGACGCCAACCGTGCACTGATGGGTGCCAACATGCAGCGCCAGGCGGTTCCGCTGGTGCGTAGCGAGGCCCCGCTGGTCGGTACTGGTATGGAGCTGCGCGCTGCCATCGACGCCGGCGACGTTGTCGTCGCGGAGAAGGCCGGTGTCATCGAAGAGGTGTCCGCCGACTACGTCACCGTGATGGCAGACGACGGCACCCGCCAGAGCTACCGGTTGCGCAAGTTCGCGCGATCGAACCACGGCACCTGCGCCAACCAGCGCCCGATTGTGGACGAAGGTCAGCGGGTCGAGATCGGTCAGGTCATCGCGGACGGTCCTTGCACCGAGAACGGCGAAATGGCCCTCGGTAAGAACCTGCTCGTGGCGATCATGCCGTGGGAAGGCCACAACTACGAGGACGCCATCATCCTGTCCAACCGTCTGGTTGAAGAGGACGTGCTCACCTCGATTCACATCGAAGAGCACGAAATCGATGCGCGTGATACCAAGCTGGGCGCCGAGGAGATCACCCGGGATATCCCGAACGTCTCCGATGAGGTGCTGGCAGACCTTGACGAGCGCGGCATCGTCCGCATCGGCGCCGAGGTCCGCGACGGCGACATCCTCGTCGGCAAGGTCACCCCGAAGGGCGAGACCGAGCTGACCCCCGAGGAGCGCCTGCTGCGTGCCATCTTCGGTGAGAAGGCCCGCGAGGTTCGCGACACTTCCCTGAAGGTGCCGCACGGTGAGTCCGGGAAGGTCATCGGCATCCGCGTCTTTTCGCGTGATGACGACGACGATCTGCCTGCCGGCGTGAACGAGCTCGTTCGCGTGTACGTCGCGCAGAAGCGCAAGATCTCCGACGGTGACAAGCTGGCCGGACGCCATGGCAACAAGGGCGTCATCGGCAAGATCCTGCCCGTCGAGGACATGCCGTTCCTGCCCGATGGCACTCCGGTCGACGTCATCCTGAACACGCACGGTGTGCCGCGTCGTATGAACATCGGCCAGATCTTGGAGACCCACCTGGGGTGGGTGGCCAAGACCGGCTGGGATATCCGGAAGGACGGCAACGCTGAGATTCCGGCGTGGGCGCAGAATCTCCCCGAGGATCTGCAGTCGGCCCCGGCCGACACCCGCACGGCTACCCCGGTGTTCGACGGTGCCCGCGAGGAGGAGCTGACCGGACTGCTGTCCTCGACGCTGCCCAACCGGGACGGCGAGGTCATGGTGGACGGTGACGGCAAGGCGCGGCTGTTCGACGGCCGTAGCGGCGAGCCGTTCCCGTACCCGGTGACCGTCGGCTACATGTACATCCTGAAGCTGCACCACTTGGTCGACGACAAGATTCACGCGCGTTCGACCGGCCCGTACTCGATGATCACCCAGCAGCCGCTCGGTGGTAAGGCGCAGTTCGGTGGTCAGCGATTCGGTGAGATGGAGTGCTGGGCCATGCAGGCCTACGGTGCGGCATACACGCTGCAGGAGCTGTTGACCATCAAGTCCGACGACACCGTCGGTCGTGTGAAGGTCTACGAGGCGATCGTCAAGGGCGAGAACATCCCCGAGCCGGGGATCCCGGAGTCGTTCAAGGTTCTGCTCAAGGAACTCCAGTCGCTGTGCCTGAACGTGGAGGTGCTCTCGAAGGAGGGCACCACCATCGAAATGCGCGACGGCGATGACGAGGACCTGGAGCGCGCTGCCGCGAACCTGGGAATCAACCTGTCCCGCAACGAATCTGCGTCCATTGAGGACTTTGCCTAACCGAATTCTATCCCGCAAGGGGAAAGGGAGTTTACGTGCTCGACGTCAACTTCTTCGATGAACTCCGTATCGGCCTCGCGTCGGCGGATGACATCCGTAACTGGTCCTTTGGCGAAGTCAAGAAGCCGGAGACCATCAACTACCGCACGCTCAAGCCCGAGAAGGACGGCCTGTTCTGCGAGAAGATCTTCGGACCTACTCGTGACTGGGAGTGCTACTGCGGCAAGTACAAGCGCGTGCGCTTCAAGGGCATCATCTGTGAGCGCTGCGGCGTCGAGGTAACTCGCGCCAAGGTGCGCCGTGAGCGGATGGGCCACATCGAACTGGCCGCACCGGTTACGCACATCTGGTACTTCAAGGGTGTTCCGTCACGTCTCGGATACCTGCTCGACCTGGCGCCGAAGGATCTGGAAAAGATCATCTACTTCGCCGCCTATGTCATCACCGCGGTCGACGACGAGCTGCGCCACAACGAGCTCTCGACACTCGAGGCCGAGATGGAGGTCGAGAAGAAGGCCGTCGCAGATCAGCGCGATGCCGACCTGGAGGCCCGCGCCCAGAAGCTCGAAGCCGACCTGGCCGAGCTCGAGGCCGAGGGTGCCAAGTCCGACGTGCGCCGCAAGGTGCGCGACGGTGGCGAGCGCGAGATGCGTCAGCTGCGCGATCGGTCCCAGCGTGAGCTGGACCGGCTCGACGAGATCTGGACCACCTTCACCAAGCTCTCCGTCCAGCAGCTGATCGTCGACGAGCTGCTCTACCGCGAGCTCGTGGACCGTTACGGCGAGTACTTCACCGGTGCCATGGGTGCCGAGGCCGTGCAGAAGCTCATCCAGAACTTCGATCTCGATGCCGAGGCTGAGAACCTGCGCGAGACCATCCGCAGTGGCAAGGGGCAGAAGAAGCTTCGTGCACTCAAGCGCCTGAAGGTGGTGGCGGCGTTCCAGAACTCCACCAACAGCCCCGGTGGCATGGTGCTCGACGCGGTGCCGGTGATCCCACCGGAGCTGCGTCCGATGGTTCAGCTCGACGGTGGCCGCTTCGCGACCTCCGACCTGAACGACCTGTATCGCCGCGTCATCAACCGCAACAACCGACTCAAGCGACTGATCGATCTGGGCGCGCCCGAGATCATCGTCAACAACGAGAAGCGGATGCTGCAGGAGTCCGTGGACGCGCTGTTCGACAACGGTCGTCGTGGACGTCCGGTGACCGGACCGGGTAACCGTCCGCTGAAGTCGCTGTCGGATCTGCTCAAGGGCAAGCAGGGCCGGTTCCGTCAGAACCTGCTCGGCAAGCGCGTCGACTACTCGGGCCGTTCGGTCATCGTGGTCGGCCCGCAGCTCAAGCTGCACCAGTGCGGTCTGCCTAAGCTGATGGCCCTCGAGCTGTTCAAGCCGTTCGTGATGAAGCGCCTGGTCGACCTGAACCACGCGCAGAACATCAAGAGCGCCAAGCGCATGGTGGAGCGTCAGCGCGCCCAGGTGTGGGACGTCCTCGAAGAGGTCATCGCCGAGCATCCGGTGCTGCTGAACCGTGCACCAACGCTGCACCGCCTGGGTATCCAGGCCTTCGAGCCGCAGCTGGTGGAAGGCAAGGCAATTCAGCTGCACCCGCTGGTGTGTGAGGCGTTCAACGCCGACTTCGACGGTGACCAGATGGCCGTGCACCTTCCGCTGTCCGCGGAGGCGCAGGCCGAGGCGCGCATCCTGATGCTGTCCTCGAACAACATCCTGTCGCCCGCGTCGGGCCGCCCGCTGGCCATGCCGCGTCTGGACATGGTGACCGGTCTGTACTTCCTGACCACCGAGGTCCCCGGCGATACCGGTGCACACACTCCGGCCGCGAAGGACCAGCCGGAGACCGGTGTGTACAGCTCGCCCGCCGAGGCCATCATGGCCCTCGACCGTGGCGCGCTGAGCGTCCGTGCACCCATCCGAGTGCGGCTGACGCAGCAGCGTCCGCCGGCCGAGGTTGAGGCCGAGCTGTTCGAAAACGGTTGGCGGCCAGGCGATGCCTGGGTTGCCGAGACCACCCTGGGCCGCGTGCTGTTCAACGAGCTGCTGCCCCACGGGTACCCGTTCGTGAACAAGCAGATGCACAAGAAGGTGCAGTCGGCGATCATCAACGACCTCGCTGAGCGGTTCCCGATGATCGTGGTCGCGCAGACCGTCGACAAGCTCAAGGATGCCGGTTTCCACTGGGCCACGCGCTCGGGTGTCACGGTGTCGATGGCCGACGTGCTGGTGCCGCCGCAGAAGGCGGAGATCCTGGACCGCTACGAGAAGGAAGCGGAGCGGATCGAAAAGCAGTACCAGCGTGGTGCTTTGAACCACCAGGAGCGTCGCGACGCACTGGTCAAGATCTGGCAGGAAGCCACCGACGAGGTCGGTAAGGCGCTGGAGGAGCACTACCCGGCCGACAACCCGATTACCTTGCTGCCCAAGTCCGGTGCGACCGGCAACATGACCCAGGTGCGAAACCTGGCGGGCATGAAGGGTCTGGTGACAAACCCGAAGGGTGAGTACATCCCGCGTCCGATCAAGTCCTCGTTCCGCGAGGGCCTGACCGTTCTGGAGTACTTCATCAACACGCACGGCGCCCGTAAGGGCCTGGCGGACACCGCGCTTCGCACCGCCGACTCGGGTTACCTGACCCGTCGTCTGGTGGACGTCTCGCAGGACGTCATCGTCCGCGAGCACGACTGCGGTACCGAGCGTGGCATCAACGTGACCATCGCCGAGAAGCTGGACGATGGCACGCTGATCCGCGACGCGCACATCGAAACCTCCGCCTACGCACGGACTCTCGCCGCCGACGCGGTGGATGCCGAGGGCAACGTGCTGGTGGAGCGTGGACACGATCTGGGCGATCCGGCGATCGAGAAGCTTCTCGCCGCGGGTGTCACCCAGGTCAAGGTCCGGTCGGTGCTTACCTGCACCACCGGTACCGGAGTCTGCGCGATGTGCTATGGCCGTTCGATGGCGACCGGCAAGCTCGTCGACATCGGTGAGGCGGCGGGCATCGTGGCCGCACAGTCGATCGGTGAGCCCGGTACCCAGCTGACCATGCGTACCTTCCACCAGGGTGGCGTCGGTGACGACATCACCGGCGGTCTGCCGCGTGTCACCGAGCTGTTCGAAGCGCGAGTTCCCAAGGGCAAGGCGCCTATTGCCGATGTCACCGGACGGGTTCGCCTCGAAGAGGGCGAGCGCTTTTACAAGATCACCATCATCCCGGATGACGGTGGCGAGGAAGTTGTCTACGACAAGCTCTCCAAGCGTCAGCGCCTGCGCGTCTTCAAGCATGAAGACGGCTCCGAGCGTCCGCTGGCCGACGGCGACCACGTCGAGGTTGGGCAGCAGCTCATGGAGGGTGCGGCTGACCCGCACGAGGTGCTCCGTGTCATGGGCCCGCGTCAGGTGCAGGTGCACCTCGTCAACGAGGTGCAGGAGGTGTACCGCAGCCAGGGTGTGTCGATCCACGACAAGCACATCGAGGTCATCGTGCGCCAGATGCTGCGTCGCGTGACGATCATCGACTCGGGCGCAACGGAATTCCTGCCCGGATCGCTCACCGAGCGTGGCGAGTTCGAGACCGCGAACCGTCGCGTGGTGGCCGAAGGCAACGAGCCTGCGGCCGGCCGTCCGGTGCTGATGGGTATCACCAAGGCATCGCTGGCGACTGACTCGTGGCTGTCGGCGGCGTCCTTCCAGGAGACCACTCGCGTGCTGACCGATGCGGCCATCAACTGCCGCAGCGACAGACTGAATGGTCTGAAGGAGAACGTCATCATCGGTAAGTTGATCCCGGCTGGTACCGGTATCAACCGCTACCGCAACATCTCGGTGCAACCGACCGAAGAGGCCCGGGCCGCCGCGTACACGATTCCGTCGTACGAGGATGCCTACTACAGCCCCGACTTCGGTTCTAACACCGGTGCTGCGGTGCCGCTGGACGACTACGGATACAGCGACTACCGCTAAGTCGTAAGCACGAGAAAGGCCCCCGGGTTACACCCCGGGGGCCTTTCCATTTCGCCGCGCAGCGGTCCACGCGCGCCGGAATGCACTCCCGGACACGACGACGAGAACCACGGGTGCGATGAGCCATTCGAGGAACGCGTCGATCGCGATGATCGGCCCGGTTACCGGGCACTGATGTCGGAACTGCGCGTAGAAGAAGCCCTGCACTGCGGTGAGCGCCGCCAGGCTGATCCAAAAGAGCGCCCAGGACTGACTGACGGCGAGGCCCGGGCCGTTGGAATTGCACATGCCGAACGTGGTGATGCCCATCAGGACAGCCACAATGGTTGCGGTGCCGTACACGATCCACCAGCGACAAATGTCCAGGCCGAGTTGTCCGGCGACGATCATGAACGGAAACACCACGGCGAGTATCGGCAATGTCACGCGTCCGATGAACTGTTGGTTGAGCATGCCAGAAGCCTATGCACGTAAGTGAAGTCGGTTCAGCGCACAAATACCTAGCTAGGCCACGCAATTCCACGCGCGTTGTGGACGGTGTGTCCGGGTTTCCCGTGCAATAAGTGTCCACTCACGCAATGATGTTCGGATGACCGTTGCCAATTCCGAGTCCGAGACGCCCGACGCCGGATATTCACGTGGGCTCTCGGCCCGCACGGTGCAGATGATCGCGATCGGCGGTGCCATCGGCACTGGCCTCTTCTATGGCGCCGGTGGTGCGATCGAGAAGGCCGGTCCGGCGCTCATTTTGGCCTACCTGGTTGCGGGTCTGGCCATCTTCGTGATCATGCGGGCACTCGGTGAACTGCTGGTCTATCGGCCGGTCTCGGGCAGCATTTCCGAGTATGCCGAGGAATTCATGGGGCGTTTCGCCGGATTCGCTAACGGCTGGACCTACTGGGCGGTGTGGGCCACCACGTGTATGGCGGAGATCACCGTCGCCGGCGTGTACATCCAACGGTGGTGGCCTGGTGTCCCGCAGTGGGTCACTGCCTTGGCCGTCCTTCTCATCCTGTTCGGGGCCAACCTGATTTCGGTGAAGATTTTTGGCGAGGCGGAGTTCTGGTTCTCGATGATCAAGGTGACGGCGATCGTCGGGATGATCATCATCGGTATCGGTGTACTGCTTCCTATTTCGGGACTCGGGCCGGAATCGGGCCCCACCGTCGCCAATCTCTGGAACGACGGCGGGTTCTTCCCGACGGGATTCAGTCAGGCCCTGCTGAGCCTGCAGATCGTGGTGTTCGCCTATGTCGGCGTTGAGCTCGTCGGTGTCACGGCAGGGGAGGCCGAGAACCCGAAAGTAACCCTGCGTAAGGCGATTAATACGCTGCCGTTCCGCATCGGGTTGTTCTACGTGGGTGCGCTGATCGTCATTCTGTCGATCCAGGGCTGGCAGAACTATCACAAAGGCGAGAGTCCCTTCGTCGCGGTGTTCGAGTACCTCGACATTCCGCAGGCGGCGAACATCGTGAACTTCATCTTGCTGACGGCTGCACTTTCCTCCTGCAACTCGGGCATCTATTCGACCGGCAGGATGGTGCGCAGCCTGGCGCAGCGCGGCGATGCCCCCGCGGGTCTGCAGTCGTTGAGCTCACGCCACGTCCCGATGTTGGCCATCTGCTTCTCGGCACTGGCCATGGGTATCGGCGTGTTCGTCAACTGGCTGTCGCCGGACAAGGCATTCGCCTACATCACGTCGGTATCCACCATTGGCATCATTTTTGTGTGGGGTTCAATCCTGGTGTCCCACTTGATTTACCGGAAGCGGGTCGCCGCCGGGGAACTACCCGCCTCGGATTACAAGCTTCCCGGGGCTCCGGTGACAAATCTGTTGGCGCTGGCCTTCCTGGCGCTCGTGGTGGTGCTTCTGTTCTTCACGGAAGACGGCCGTACCGCGATCTTCGTGGGCCTGGTCTGGTTCGTGATTGTGGTGCTTGGTTACTTTGTGCACCATGACGAACCCGCACGGCACGAAAAGCAAGACGCCTAAGTGCGGTCGGTATCGAGCCTGACCTCCACGGCCACTCGGTCACCGGGGCCCTTGCCCAACTGTTCCTGAATGTCCTTGCGCACCCCGAGCAGGTGCGTGCCGCCGTACGGAGCCAAGGATCCCGTGTACGTCACCGAGCCGTCGAACACGGCTAGCACCGGTACGCGGGCCTTTACTCCGAAGGTGTCGGTCACGGGAAACGGGAACTCGACGAATGCACCGGGGCCCTCGGGCTTCTCAATGGTCGCCTCGAAGGTGATGGTGCCGGGGTCGCGGTACTCCACCATTACGCTCAGGAGCGGACGAGGTCGTCGATCTGGTTGATCGCAGACGACGCGCCCTCGATGACGCCCATGTCCAGCACCTTCTGCAGCGCCTCGGCAGTCTTAAATGTGCTGACGTAGGTTGCCAGGGTGCGGCCGTCCTTCTCGATGAATGTATACAGGTTTTCCGAGACCGGCATGTCGTCCACCGGATTCAGGTCTTCATCGGAGAAGCCGTCCCTGAATGCGAAACTGTTCGGTTCGTCGATCGCCGTGATCTCCCACCAGCCCGCGTACCGTTCACCCGCTGGCCCCGTCATGTAGTAGTTCACTCGGCCACCCGGCGTGAAGTTGTGATCGACAAACGTTGCCGGGCAACTCGGTGGGCCCCATACCTTTTCGAGCTGGCGCGGGTCGGTGTAGATCTGCCAGATCCGGCTGAGCGGCGCCTCGAACTCGGCCTCAATGCTGATGGTTCGGGTGTCGATATCGTGAGTAACGTTAGTGACGGGCATGATTCAGTCCTTTCTCGGTGGTTTGAGCGTCGGTGGTTCGAGTGCGATGAGTTCATCGATGCGGGCGATCCTGCCGCGCCAGAACTGCTCCAGCTCGGTGAGCATGGCGCCGACCGAGCGAACCCCGTCCACGTCGCCGCTGGCCAACTGCTGACGACCGCTGCGCCGTTTTGTCAGCAGCCCGGCCTTTTCCAGCACGGCGACGTGCTTTTGCACTGCGGCGAAACTCATGTCGTAGTTCTCCGCAAGCGCTGAGACCGAGTGCTCACCGGCCAGCACTCGCCGCAAGATGTCGCGTCGGGTGCGGTCGGAGAGCGCATGGAACATGGCGTCGGCCCTGTCCTCATCCGCGGCGGTCACGAATCCCAATGTACAACCATTTGGTTTTATGTCAACATCGTGCGATCTGTGCGACGGCGAGGGCTGTCACCCGAATGGGCGAACCATGTCGTACCTACTGGTGGCGACGGTGTCGATATTGGTATGAGCACCAAAGGCTTTGACGCTATCCAGCATGGCCATCGCGCGTTGGCCCAGCTGCTGTTGATCCAGTGCGCCGTACCAGGCCAGCGGGTCGGTGAGGGCCGGCGAGGGAAACTGTTCGAGCACGATGGCCGAGATCGCGGGCGCGTCATCGGTAACGGCGCGGACTACGAGGTTCTGTTCGTAGCCGATGGTCGATTGCAGGTCGAGCGCCTTCTGAGTGTGCACATCCTGCCATTGCTGTCGCCACGCGTCGAACGGCATGTTGGCGGGCCTGCGTAACAGGGCGATGTTGGTGAAACCCATTGACCGCGAGCCGGGTTCATACTCAGGAGCGGGCAGCGGCACCGATTCTGTGACGAGATATCCGTGCACGTTGGCCGACGCCGCGGCCAGAATTGCCTCGATCTCCCGTATTGCCGGGCCGTATGACTGCTGAACCCACACGATGACGACTGCGGCCAATGGTGGGTCCAGGGTCACCAAGCGCAGGCTGGCGGCACGCACTGCGGCGTCATGCGCGCACAGGGTCAGGCCGTGCACGCCTGCCGTCTGGATCTTGTCGACGACGGCCGTGTGCAGCTGCTCGCACCAATCGTCGGTGGCGGCATCGGACGGTTGGCGCAGCACGAAGACGACCTTCTCCACGCTCTCTTTGTAGCGCAGGAGGGGCTCGCCGAAGTCCATGTGAACAGATCTTGTGCGGTTGTCGCAGAAATGTAACACTGAAAGCATGGCCGATACGCATGTCGTCACCAATCAGGTCCCTGCACTGCACGACTACAACGCGGCGAGCAGTCCTGTGCTGATGGAAGCCCTCATTCGTGAAGGCGGGCAGTGGGGCGTCGAGGAGGTTGTCCAGGTCGGCGCGCTCAATGGCACCGATCGCATGCAACGCGCGGGGGAGCTGGCGAACCGGAACCGCCCCGTGCTGCACACCCATGACCGTTGGGGGCATCGCGTCGACGAAATCGAGTTCGACCCGGCCTATCACGAGCTCATGCGCGAGGCGGTTGCTCACGGGCTGCACGGAGCGCCGTGGGCCGATGAGCGCCCGGGTGCTCATGTCGTCCGCGCCGCCAAGACCGGTGTGTGGACCGCCGATCCCGGCCACATGTGTCCCATCTCGATGACCTATGCGGTGGTGCCGGCGCTGCGTGCCAACCCCGAGTTGGCGGCGATCTACGAGCCGCTGCTGTCCAGTCGGGTGTATGACCCGGTGCTCGCGGTGCCCGCCACCAAGGCGGGGCTGACGGCGGGCATGTCGATGACGGAGAAGCAGGGCGGCTCGGATGTGCGTGCGGGCACGACCACCGCCACGCCGAATGCCGATGGCAGCTACACGCTGGTGGGGCACAAGTGGTTCACCTCGGCGCCGATGTGCGATGTGTTTCTGGTGCTCGCGCAGACGCCCGGAGGCCTGTCGTGCTTCTTCCTGCCGCGGGTACTACCGGACGGCACGCGTAACCGGATGCGGTTGCAGCGCTTGAAGGACAAGCTCGGTAATCATTCCAACGCATCCTCGGAGGTCGAGTATGACGAGGCCACGGCGTGGCTTGTCGGCGAGGAAGGAAGGGGCGTAAAGACCATCATCGAGATGGTGAACATGACGCGGCTGGACTGCACGCTCGGATCGGCCACCAGTATGCGCACGGGCGTGGCGCTGGCCATGCAGCATGTTCAGCACCGCAAGGCCTTCGGCGAGTACCTCATTGATCAGCCGCTCATGCGCAACGTCCTCGCTGACCTCGCGATCGAGGCGGAGGCCGCCACCATGGTCGCGATGCGGATGGCGGGTGCCACGGACCGTGCCACCCGTGGCGATGAAACCGAGTCGCTGCTGCGTCGTATCGGACTGGCAGCCAGCAAGTATTGGGTGTGCAAGCGCGCCACCCCGCATGCCGGCGAAGCCATGGAGTGTCTGGGCGGCAACGGGTACGTCGAGGATTCGGGCCTGCCACGTCTCTATCGCGAGGCACCGCTGATGGGAATCTGGGAGGGGTCCGGGAACGTCAGCGCCCTGGACACGTTGCGCGCCATGGCCACCAAGCCCGAATGCGTCGAGGTGCTGTTCAAGGAGCTTGCGCTGGCCCAGGGGCAGGACGAGCGTCTGGACCGCCATATCAACGGATTGCACACGCAGCTCAGTGATCTGGACTCCGTCACCTACCGTGCCCGCAAGGTCGCCGAGGACATCTGCCTGGCCCTTCAGGGGGCCCTGCTGGTGCGTCACGGTCATCCGGCGGTCGCGCAGGCATTCTTGGCCACGCGGTTGGCCGGCGACTGGGGTGGTGCATTCGGCACGCTCCCCACGGGGTTGGACCTGTCGCCGATTCTGGAGCGGGCGACCGTCAAGTCGGGTAGCTAGCAAGTGGACACCTTGAAGACGATGACCTATGAGGTCACCGATCGCATCGCGCGCATCACCTTCAACCGGCCCGAGCAAGGCAACGCGATCATCGCCGAGACCCCGTTGGAGCTGGCGGCTCTCGTCGAGCGTGCCGACCTCGACCCGCAGGTTCACGTCATCCTGGTGTCGGGCCGGGGAGATGGATTCTGCGGTGGCTTCGACCTGAGCGCCTACGCGGAGGCGAACGACGAAGGCTCGGCGCAGTATTCGGGTACCGCGCTGGACGGGCAGGTGCAGCTGCGCAACCACCTGCCTAACATCAACTGGGACCCCATGCTCGACTATCAGATGATGAGCCGGTTCACCCGAGGCTTCTCGTCGTTACTGCATGCCAACAAGCCAACCGTGGTGAAGGCGCACGGGTACTGCGTCGCCGGTGGCACCGACATCGCCCTGCATGCCGATCAGTTGATCGTTGCCGCTGATGCCAAGATCGGGTACCCGCCAACCCGGGTGTGGGGCGTACCGGCGACCGGACTGTGGGCGCACAAGCTCGGCGATCAGCGTGCGAAACGTCTTCTGCTCACGGGGGACTGCCTCTCGGGTAAGCAGGCCTACGAGTGGGGTCTGGCGGTCGAGGCGCCGGAGCCCGATGACCTGGACGAGCGCACCGAGCGGCTGGTGGCGCGGATCGCGGCGATGCCACTGAACCAGTTGATGATGGTCAAGCTCGCGTGCAACTCGGTGCTCATCAATCAAGGGATCGCCAACAGCGCCATGGTGGGAACCGTGTTCGACGGAATATCCCGTCATACCGCGGAGGCCCACACGTTCACGGCCGATGCCATCCAGAACGGCTATCGGCAGGCAGTCCGCCATCGCGATGAGCCCTTCGGTGATTTCGGCCGCAGGCCGACCGATCTGTAGCGATGGACAACCCGGTCGATCATCACCCGATGACCGCTCGCTCGGTAATCCTGAGCTTGCTGCTGGGCGCACACCCCGCCGAGCTGTCGGTGCGGGAAATCCGCGCGCTGACCATCTTGTTCGGAATCAGTGACACCACGGTGCGAGTGGCGCTCACCCGGATGGTCGCCGCGGGAGATCTTGCGAGAACCGAATCGGGATACCGGCTCGCCGAGCGTCTGCAGGCCCGTCAGCTTCGGCAGGACGAGGCCTGTGATCCGCACCGACGCTCCTGGGACGGCAATTGGACGCAGCTGGTGATCACCAGCGTGGGCCGCGACGCACGTGACCGCAATGACCTGCGAACTACCTTGCGGCAGAGGCGTTTCGGAGAACTACGCGAGGGTGTGTGGCTGCGTCCGGACAATCTGGAGATCGATCTTCCGCCGTCGGTCACCGACCACGTCTGGGTTCTGCACACCCGAACCGCAGACCCCGAAGCGCTGTCTGCCCAGCTGTGGGATCTGCCCGGGTGGTCGCTGTATGCGGCGGCCCTGCTGCGGTGGTGGGATCAGGCTGAGGCGATTCCTGCGCGATTTGTGCTGGCCGCCGCGATGGTGCGGCATCTGCTCGCCGACCCCGTGCTGCCGGACGAGTTGTTGCCCAAGGATTGGCCCGCCGACGAAATACGATCCAGATACCGGGAATTCAAGGATGAATTGGTGACGCTGCGCGACAACGCTGAGGTGGAGGAGGCTTCCCTGTGATCGAGCCCATGAGTGAGAACGCAGTTCGCGTCGAGAAGGCGGGGCCGGTGACGACGGTCATTCTCAACCGGCCCCACGCCCGCAATGCCGTCGACGGTCCGACCGCCGCGGCGCTACTCGCAGCATTCACCGAATTCGACGCGGACCCCGAGGCGTCCGTGGCGGTGCTCTGGGGTGACAACGGAACATTCTGTGCCGGAGCGGATCTCAAAGCAATGGGAACCGACCGCGGAAATGAACTGCACCCACACGGCCCCGGTCCGATGGGCCCGTCTCGGCTGCGGTTGTCTAAACCTGTGATCGCGGCGATCTCGGGGCACGCCGTGGCGGGCGGTATCGAGCTGGCGTTGTGGTGCGATCTTCGGGTGGTCGAGGAGGACGCCGTACTGGGTGTGTTCTGCCGGCGCTGGGGTGTGCCGCTCATCGACGGCGGGACGATCAGGCTGCCCCGGCTGATCGGACACTCGCGCGCCATGGACCTGATCCTCACCGGACGTCCCGTCGCGGCACCTGAGGCGCTGGACATCGGGCTCGCCAATCGAGTGGTCCCCCGCGGGCAGGCTCGTGCGGCGGCGGAGACGCTGGCCGCGGAGATCGCCGCATTCCCGCAACAATGCGTGCGGGCAGACCGCGATTCAGCCATCGCGCAGTGGGGGATGGCCGAGGAAGCGGCGTTGGACAACGAATTTGGCAGCATCGAGCGGGTTGCGGCCGAAGCACTCGAGGGTGCCGGCAGGTTCGCCGCGGGTGCCGGTCGCCACGGCGCTGGGATCTGACACGCCGCGTTCGGCGGCGCCGACACACTCGGACATGGGGGAGACCTGCGGGATACGGACGTACTGTGGACACCGTGAGTGTGCGGATTCTTCCGGTATCGGCCCTGGTGGTTGTCGCCGTGGTGCTGGCCGGATGCTCGCCCCGGTCCTCTTCCGGTGGTGACGACGACGGTGCCGGATCGCCCGACGTGCAGGTGACCACGGTGCCCGAGGTGAACAACGGGCCCGGTAAGGGTTTCACACTTGGCGACTGCGGCGGCATGACTGACGCGGAAGTCACTGCGGCGGTGGGCAACCCGGCACTCAAACGCGACGTGGACAGCCTGCTGGGTTGTCGGTGGTCCACGGGTCCCGGAAGCGGGGACACGTCCCTGTCGCTGTACTGGTACCGGGGCAGCTCGGCGCAGAAAGAGGCGTCAGTCGCGCGAAACCTCGGCCATACGGTGGAGACGGTGACCACCAAGTCCTATCCGGGTTACCGCGTGAGCAATGTTGGGCTGTGTGAACTGTCCGCGGGATCAGGGCCGGACTTCCTACATTGGTCTTTGCAATCGGGGAACGTCAAGAACGACCCGTGCAAGGCCGTCGAGACCTTGATGGACTCGCTGCTGAGCAAGGTGGGCAAGTAATGAAAAGGACTGTCGGCGCGCTTGCCGCCGCGGCGTTACTGCTCGCAGGGCCGACCGGGTGTGCGCGCACCGTTGACGGTGCCGCTGTCGCCCCGGGCGAGACGCTGAACTCCAGCGAGCGGAATGAGAACGACAAACTGGACCCGTACGGGTTCGCCAACGGCCAATGCGGTCCGCTCGATGAGAAGACGATTGTCGAAACCGTCAAGGCCGCCCAGATCTACCAGAATTTCTTTGGGGCACTGTGTTATTGGGTTGCCGCCGATGACGCTGGAAGCCTCATCGACCTTCTGTACGCGTACTACGAGGCTGGCGATGTCGACCGCGATCGCAAGTCTGCCGACGGGATGGGACAGAAGACTGCCGACATTACGATCAACGGCCGCAAGGGATTCACCAGTACCGGCACCGGTGGCTCGGGATGTGGAGTGACCGTTCCGGCGGGATCCGGTTCCTTGACCTGGTGGGTTCAGTACCGCAAGGGCGGCGATAGCTGCGCCGCGGCCCGTCAGCTGGTCGAACACATTGTGCAGACGGTGCTCTGAGCGGGCTATTGAGAAGGGCTACGAAGCCTTCTCGATCGTGTTGTTGCTTCCGTAGTTGTTGACCTTGGGCGCGCCCGCCTTATAGGTCAGTTTGTTGCCGTAGCCGGTGACCGTCACCTCGGTCTTCAGCTCGTCGAACGCAATGGTGTTCGAGAAGCCCGAGACGGTGACCGTGTCGCAGGCCCCGGTGATGGTGAGCTTGTTGTTGGCGCCCGTGATGTTCAGGCGCTTGCCCTCTTGGCATGCGGCGGTCGTGGTCTGGCCGAAGTACCCGATCACGGTCTCGTCCCCGATGTCGACCTTGGCGGAGGTCGGCGTGGAGGGGCTGGAGGAGGCCGAGGCGGATGGGGGAGTCCAGGTGCCGGGTGTCGGATTGCTCGAACCCGGCTTGATGGCGCCGCAGCCCGCGAGTCCGAGAGCGGTCACGACGAGGGCAAAGACTGCCGCGGGGAGGGCATTGTGGCGGGACATGGAGTCGATTATCCCGAGATTTGCGTGTCGGGTGGGGGGATCAGCCAGGGACTCGGTCGATGAAGTTCATCATGCCCAGCTCGCGTCCACGATCGATGACCGCAGGCTCGCCGGACTTGTAGAGCACCTTCTGGTTGAAGCCGTACACGGTGATGTCGTTGACCACGTTGTCGGCGATGATCGTGTTGGACGACCCCTGTACCGAGATCGCGTAGCAGCTGCCGAGAGCGGTGATGACGTTCTGCGATCCGTTCACAAAGACAGTGGAGTCGCCGCAATCGATAGTGGTGACGAGCCCGTACTGGGTGATGTGTGTGTCGCCGTTCTTGGCCAGGCGAATGTTGTCGGCGAGGCGCGAATGGCCCTCGGGTGAGCCCATCAATGTGACGATGCCGCCGGTTACCAGGACGGCGACCAGCAGGCGCCGCCCAGTGGAAACTAGAACGTGTGTCATTTCAGCGTCCCGATCACGTAATGAGAATAAGCCACGGCGCGCCACGACAGGCTCGGTAGGCTGACAAACACAAAGGTGACGGCGGGGAGAGATAGGGTCATAGCAGGCCATCTGCCTTGGAGGCCGCGCCAGATAGCACCGAACTAGAACGACTCACCCCGAAGGCGGCCAGACGTGACGACCGAGCCCGCAACCGCGCACCGCAGAAGTCCTGCGCGGGCGACACGGCTCAACCGCGACACTGTTGTCAACGCCGCGCTGTCTTTCCTCGACCGGGCCGGCTGGGATGCGCTGACCATCAACGCGTTGGCTGTCGAGCTGGGGACGAAGGGGCCGTCGCTCTACAACCATGTGGACAGCCTCGATGATCTGCGCCACGAGGTGCGCGATCGGGTGCTGGTCGAGATCGTCGGCATGCTGCACACCGTGAGTTCGGGCCGTACCAGCGAGGACGCAATCTTGGCCATGGCCGGTGCGTATCGCAGCTATGCGCACCACCATCCAGGCAGATACGCCGCCCTGACCCGCATGCCGTTCCTGGACGATGTGAACCGCCCGACGATCGACGCCCGTGAATTGGCCAAGCCCGCAACCGAGGCCATCGGCGTGTACGGGCTCGACGAGGACACCGCCTTTCACGCGGGCGTTGAGCTGTGGGCTGCGATGCACGGGTTCGTCATGCTGGAGATGACAGGCTTTATGGCGGGCATCGAGATGGATCCCGACATCGCATTTACGGAGATGGTGCACCGCTTTGCGTCGGGTCTGGCCGAGCGGCGATGAGCGCTCGGCGCGAAGAGCGGGCCGATCAGTCAGGCATGTTGCCCGCGCATTGGTGAGTTATCGATGACCTGCGCTTTGTCGCTGGTAGGCGAGTTTGTCTCACTGTGATCAGCCCTGGTATGGTAGGGCGCTGTGCCTGGCCAATGGCCACCGCTGGGGTACTCGGTGGGGGTCAGATAGGGCGCCAGGTCAATTCGCATGCCCAGAGGGTGAAGGAGTTTTTCTTCGCGTCCGCGGTATGTGCGACACGCCCGGCCTCGGGATACCGATACGGGCGAGAACTGCAGGACAACAGGGCCTTTTGACGGGCTCGCGACGCTAGAGCCCCACGTACGTAGTTAGAAGTAGCTAGAGAGAAACAGAAAGCCGGTACATGCCAACCATCAACCAGCTGGTCCGTAAGGGTCGCCGGGACAAGATCGCCAAGGTGAAGACTGCGGCCCTTAAGGGCAGTCCGCAGCGCCGTGGCGTCTGCACCCGCGTCTACACCACCACCCCGAAGAAGCCGAACTCGGCGCTGCGGAAGGTGGCCCGTGTGCGGCTGACCAGCGCGGTGGAGGTCACCGCCTACATCCCGGGTGAGGGTCACAACCTGCAGGAGCACTCGATGGTGCTCGTGCGCGGTGGTCGTGTGAAGGACCTCCCCGGTGTGCGCTACAAGATCATCCGCGGCTCGCTGGACACCCAGGGAGTCAAGAACCGCAAGCAGGCTCGCAGCCGCTACGGCGCCAAGAAGGAGAAGAGCTAATGCCACGCAAGGGACCCGCGCCGTCGCGCCCCCTGGTCAACGACCCGGTTTACAGCTCGCAGCTGGTGACCCAGCTGGTCAACAAGGTGCTGCTCGATGGCAAGAAGTCCATCGCCGAGCGCATCGTGTACGGCGCACTGGAGCAGGCGCGCGATAAGACTGGCACCGATCCGGTTGTCACCCTCAAGCGCGCCATGGACAACGTCAAGCCTGCCCTTGAGGTGCGCAGCCGCCGTGTCGGTGGCGCCACCTACCAGGTGCCGGTCGAGGTCCGCCCCGATCGCTCCACCACCCTGGCCCTGCGCTGGTTGGTGAGCTTCTCGCGGGCACGTCGCGAAAAGACCATGATTGAGCGTCTGGCGAACGAGATCCTGGATGCCAGCAATGGCCTGGGTGCCTCGGTGAAGCGTCGCGAGGATGTTCACAAGATGGCCGAGGCCAACCGGGCGTTCGCGCACTACCGCTGGTGATCTGACGGGCCTCACCGCACGGCGAGGCCCGCCCAGTTCGTCCATCCCCAATTCGAAGCGAAAGAGCGGAAACTTCTGTGGCACAGGAAGTGCTGACCGACCTGAACAAGGTCCGCAACTTCGGCATCATGGCCCACATCGATGCCGGCAAGACCACCACGACCGAGCGCATCCTCTTCTACACCGGTATCACGTACAAGATCGGTGAGGTCCACGACGGCGCAGCCACCATGGACTGGATGGAGCAGGAGCAGGAGCGCGGCATCACCATCACGTCCGCCGCGACGACCGCTTACTGGAAAGAAAACCAGCTCAACATCATCGACACCCCAGGACACGTCGACTTCACCGTCGAGGTGGAGCGCAACCTGCGTGTGCTCGACGGTGCGGTGGCCGTTTTCGATGGCAAAGAGGGCGTGGAGCCGCAGTCCGAGCAGGTGTGGCGTCAGGCCGACCGCTACGACGTGCCGCGTATCTGTTTCGTCAACAAGATGGACAAGCTGGGCGCCGACTTCTACTACACGGTGAAGACCATCGAGGATCGCCTCGGTGCGCGCGCGCTGCCCATTCAGCTGCCGATCGGTGCCGAGAACGACTTCGAGGGCATCATCGACCTGGTCGAGATGAACGCCAAGGTGTGGCGCGGCGAGACCAAGATGGGCGAGCAGTACGAGGTTGTCGAGATCCCCGCGGAGCTGGCCGACAAGGCAGCCGAGTACCGCGCGGCTCTGCTCGAAGCCGTCGCCGAAACCGATGAGGCGCTGCTGGAGAAGTATTTTGGTGGCGAAGAGCTGACCATTGACGAGATCAAGGGCGCGATTCGCAAGCTCGTCATCACGTCCGAGGCCTACCCGGTGCTGTGCGGTAGCGCGTTCAAGAACAAGGGCGTGCAGCCCATGCTTGACGCCGTCATCGACTACCTGCCGTCGCCGCTGGACGTGGGTGCCACCACCGGCCACGTGCCCGGCAAAGAGGACGAGCTCATCACGCGTGAGCCCAACACTGACGAGCCGTTTAGCGCGCTGGCGTTCAAGGTCGCGACCCACCCGTTCTTCGGCAAGCTGATCTATATCCGGGTGTACTCGGGCAAGGTCGATTCCGGCACCCAGGTGGTCAACTCCACCAAGGGCAAGAAGGAGCGTCTGGGCAAGCTGTTCCAGATGCACTCCAACAAGGAGAACCCGGTGGACTCGGCGAGTGCCGGCCACATCTACGCCGCGATCGGTCTCAAGGACACCACTACCGGTGACACCCTCTGCGACCCGAGCAACCAGATCGTGCTGGAGTCCATGACCTTCCCGGATCCGGTGATCCAGGTGGCCATCGAGCCCAAGACCAAGAGCGACCAGGAAAAGCTGGGCACCGCGATCCAGAAGCTCGCCGAGGAAGACCCGACCTTCAAGGTCAAGCAGGACGACGAGACCGGCCAGACCATCATCGGTGGCATGGGCGAGCTACACCTGGATATCCTGGTGGACCGCATGCGCCGCGAATTCAAGGTCGAGGCGAATGTCGGTAAGCCGCAGGTGGCCTACCGCGAGACCATCCGCCGTGCGGTGGAGAAGGTCGAGTTCACCCACAAGAAGCAGACGGGTGGCTCGGGCCAGTTCGCCAAGGTGATCATCTCCGTCGAACCGCTGGTGGATGCCGAGGACGGCGCCACCTACGAGTTCGCGAACAAGGTCACCGGTGGCCGTGTCCCGCGCGAGTACATCCCGTCGGTGGATGCCGGTGCCCAGGACGCCATGCAGTACGGCATCCTGGCCGGCTATCCGCTGGTGAACGTCAAGGTCACGCTGCTCGACGGCGCGTACCACGACGTCGACTCGTCGGAAATGGCCTTCAAGATCGCGGGCTCCCAGGCATTCAAAAAGGCTGCCGGGCAAGCACAGCCGGTCATCCTGGAGCCCATCATGGCTGTCGAGGTCACCACCCCCGAGGACTACATGGGTGACGTGATCGGCGACCTGAACTCCCGCCGTGGCCAGATCCAGGCTATGGAGGAGCGCAGCGGTGCACGTGTCGTCAAGGCACAGGTTCCGCTGTCGGAGATGTTCGGCTACGTCGGCGACCTTCGGTCGAAGACCCAGGGCCGGGCTAACTACTCCATGGTGTTCGACTCGTACGCCGAAGTTCCGGCGAACGTGTCGAAGGAGATCATCGCGAAGGCGACTGGGGAGTAGCGAAAGCTCACGACCCATTCGGACTTGCGCGAGTGAGTCCGCTAGGCAAATGAAAACCCTTGTCTCTGAGAAAGTCTCAGAGACAACAGAAAGTCCAGGAGGACACAACAGTGGCGAAGGCGAAGTTCGAGCGGACGAAGCCGCACGTCAACATCGGGACCATCGGTCACGTTGACCACGGCAAGACCACTCTCACTGCGGCAATCACCAAGGTGCTGCACGACAAGTACCCCACTCTGAACGAAGCATCTGCCTTCGACCAGATCGACAACGCTCCCGAAGAGAAGGCTCGTGGTATCACGATCAACATCTCTCACGTGGAGTACCAGACCGAGAAGCGTCACTACGCGCACGTCGACGCCCCCGGCCACGCTGACTACATCAAGAACATGATCACCGGTGCCGCCCAGATGGACGGTGCGATCCTGGTAGTCGCCGCGACCGACGGCCCGATGCCGCAGACGCGTGAGCACGTGCTGCTCGCCCGTCAGGTGGGTGTGCCCTACATCCTCGTCGCGCTGAACAAGTCCGACATGGTGGATGACGAGGAACTGCTCGAGCTCGTCGAGCTGGAGGTCCGGGAGCTGCTGAGCAGCCAGGACTTCGACGGTGACAACGCTCCCGTGGTTCGCGTCTCCGCGCTCAAGGCGCTCGAGGGCGACGCCGAGTGGGCCAAGACCGTTGGCGATCTGATGGACGCTGTTGACGAGTCGATCCCGGACCCGGTTCGCGAGACCGACAAGCCGTTCCTGATGCCCGTTGAGGACGTGTTCACCATCACCGGTCGTGGCACCGTGGTGACCGGTCGCGTCGAGCGTGGTGTGATCAACGTGAATGAGGACGTCGAGATCGTCGGCATCAAGGACACCGTCACCAAGACCACGGTCACCGGTGTCGAGATGTTCCGCAAGCTGCTCGATCAGGGCCAGGCCGGCGACAACGTTGGTCTGCTGGTCCGTGGTGTGAAGCGTGAGGACGTCGAGCGTGGCCAGGTTGTGGTCAAGCCCGGCACCACCACCCCGCACACCGAGTTCGACGGCAGCGTCTACATCCTGTCCAAGGACGAAGGCGGCCGCCACACGCCGTTCTTCAACAACTACCGCCCGCAGTTCTACTTCCGTACCACGGACGTGACCGGCGTGGTGACACTGCCCGAGGGCACCGAGATGGTGATGCCCGGTGACAACACCGACATCTCCGTCAAGCTGATCCAGCCGGTGGCCATGGACGAGGGTCTGCGTTTCGCGATCCGTGAAGGTGGCCGTACCGTCGGCGCCGGTCGCGTGACCAAGATCCACAAGTGATCTAAAGACGCCAAGAAAACGGCGCTCACCCTTCACGGGTGGGCGCCGTTTTCGTATCTCCTCCTCGCCGAGTGGGAATATGGCGAGGGTTTTGGTCCGATTTACCTCGTGAGATTCCCACTCGGGGGAACTGGTCAGCGGGCGAAGGCGTGCCCGGAGGTGTTGTTATCGTGCATCGTGTACGTCGACGCCACCTTGGCGCGTTTCTCGATCAACTCGGACAAGAGATTGTTCACCGCACTGGGATTGGGGTTGAAGGCATCCAGCCGGTGACGCACTAGGCCGATTCCGGGGAGCCGATCGAGAACCGCGGACGCGTTGGCATTGACCGTGGCTGCCCTGCTGAACAGCCAGCCCGAGAGACGATGGTTGATGCCGTCAAATGTTGTGCCCTCGAAGAATTCATCCATCGCCGCGGGACCCATCAGCATGGAGCCAGGTCCGGCGAGCACTTCAGCGAAGAGGCGCCGGACGGGTCCGGTACGTGCGCCGGACATGCCCGTGGCCAGTGCTTCGATCAGCTCGACGCGCCAGCGTGAGGCATCTCCGGAACGGGCCAGTAGGTAGTCGAGATTGCGCATGGCGTCGATGCCCGTGCGCGGCAGCAGGTCTTCGGTGACGCCGAACATCAGCGCCCAGCGCAGTAAGTAGTGCCACACATCGTCGATTTCCCTGAGTGTGCAAGATCTTCCGAGTCGATAGTCGACGAGGAGCGCCCCGAGCATGGCCTCGATGAACCCGCACATGGACGCGTTGGAGATGGGGGCACCGTATTGGGCGAAGTTGTCTTCGCCCCAGGCGCTCCGCAGACCCCGTCGGGCGAGCGAGTGCACCAATCGAACCCGCATGGTCAGCTTGATCTGATCGGAGCCGGGTACCAACCCGTCGCGGTCGAAGATCATGGAGAAGAACCGATTTGTCTCGGCCAGCCGTTGGGCGCTCTGATAGCGGAACCGGCCGGTGGCTCCGGTGGCAGCCGATACATCCGAGTTCATGACGGTGTCGAACACCGCGAAGGTCGCCATGACCGCGGTGGTAGCGGTGGTCACCTGGCGAGCCCGCAGCCGGCCTCGTTCCGCCTTGGCCGGGTCCCACCACTGCGGCACGCGGTAGGCGTCCGCGAACAATGCCCGCAGTGCCTCGGGAGGATCGTCCAGGCTGTCGATGCCGTGCTCGACGGCCTGTTCGAACAGTTCCCGGGCCTGTGCGGAGCCGAGCTCCTGGAACAGCTGCACCACGGCGTCCATCGGCTCGTCGCCCTGCCACATGTGATCGTCGAACAGGCGGGTCGCCGGTGTGGGGGTTACTTCGTCCTCGACATCGAACCAGGGGTCGAACAAGTAGTGCCGGCAGTGGCGCCAGATCCAGCCGAATTCGTTCTTACCCTCGGGAATTGGACGTAGATCCATTCCCGGGCGGAAGTAGTAGTCGTACGGGTGCGGATCGCCTGGCGGTGGTTTGTCGACCATAGTGAGGTTGGGCATCCGGGCGCCTCCTGAGATGTTGACGTCGACATCATTGACAACGTGCATTGTCAATACTAGGTCGCATGGCGAAGGCTTACAAGTGCTGACGTTGCGACCTACCGCGCGAAGGCGTGCCCGGCGGTGTTGGTGTCGTGCATCGTGTACGTGGCGCTGACCCTGTTGAGCTTCTCGAGAATGCCGAACGCTGGATTGAGCACCGCGCTGGGGTTGCGGAGCAGGGTCCCGTAGACAATCCTGCGTGCCAATCGTGTGCCGGGCATTCTGTCGCGGATCGCCGCCGCTCGCGCGGTCACCGACATCGCGGCCTGCAGCGCCAAACCGGGGAGTTGTCGGGGGAGCCGTTCATAGCGTGTGCCGCGTACGAATTCGTCCATAGCCCTGGGGCCCCATGAGGACCCAGGCCGGCGCGCCAATGCCCGCCACGAACATCAGGTCGCTGAGCAACGTGGGCAGGCGCGCTATGGGAGCGGGGCAATAACCGCCGAGGGGAGAGCCGAGAGGACCTCGACGAGTTCAACGCGCCAGCGCGAGGCATCGCCGGAGCCCGCCAGCAGGTAGTCGAGATTGCGCATGGCGTCGGTTCCGGTCTTGGGGCACAGCTCCTCGCTAATGCCGAAAAGCAGTGCCCATCGTGTCATGTAATGCCAGGCGTCATCCACCTCTTCGAGGGTGCAGGGCCGGCCGAATCGATGCTCAATGAGCATCTGCCTCAGTGATTCGGCTTCGATGAATCCGCACATCGAAGAGTTGGAGATGGGTACGCCATAGTCGGAGAAGTTCTCTGTTCCCCATGCGGCGCGAAGCCCCTTGCGGGCCAACGAATGTACGAGGCGCAGGCGTAGCGTTATCTGTATCTGAGGCGATCCCGGTCGTATGGCGTCGCGGTCGCGCAGAGCCGCGAAAAAGCGCGTCTCAAGGAGTCGTTGTTGGCCTTGGTCCCGGAACCGGCCGGAGGCACGGGTGGTGCCGACACGTCGGAGTTCATGACGGTGTCGAAGACCCCGAACGAGGTCGTCAGAAGCACAGTGGGTGCGCCCATCTGGTTCAGGCGAACTCTTCCCCGCTCCGCTTTGGCGGGGTCCTGCCATTCTGGAACCCGATACACGTCCTCCAGAAGTGCACGCAGTTCGTCCGGCGGGTCATCCAGGGAATCGATACCTTCGGTGATGGCCTGTTCGAACAATGCGCGGGCCTGTGAGGAGCCCATCCGGTCGAACAAGGTCACCACGGCATCCATCAGCTCGTCGCCCTGCCACATGTGGTCACCGAACAAGCGAGTGAGCGGCGTCGGGGTGACGTCGTCTTCGACCTCGAACCAGGGGTCGAACAAGTAGTGCCGGCAGTGGCGCCGGATCCAGCCGAATTCGTTCTTGCCCTCGGGGATTGGACGTAGATCCATGTCTGGCCGGTGGTAGTAGTCGTGCGGGTGGGGATCACGCGCTGACAAGCGATCGGCGGCGGTGAGCTTGGGCATGACGAGCGCCTCCTGTCCGGCGATGTCGACATCGTTGACAACATCTATTGCCAATATTTAGGGCCTGGTCAGATCCCGCACAAGATGTCGCGTAGGTGGAGGATGATGAGCGCCATGAACGTGGTCGCACGCTTTCTGAAAATCCTGGCCTTCTCACTGCTCTGCGGGATCGTCGGGCCGATATTCATCGTGATGTACTACGTGATCGACGAACCCGCGACGACTTGGATGCTGTACAGCGGCGTTGGGGTCACTATCGGGATCGTGGTGTTGGCATTCGTGTTGACATTGCTATTCGCCAGGACTGATGAGGCGCGCAAGCTGTTGGAGGCCAACGGCATTCTGGCGCTTGCCGACGTGGTGGCGGCCAACGAGACCGGGATGAGCGTCAATGATCAGCCGGTGATCAAGCTGACGCTGCAGATACACGGAGACGGGATCAGTCCGTTCCGTGCGGAGACGAGGACGCGGGTGTCGGTACTGCAGGTGTCGGCTCTCTCGCGCGGCAAGCTCGTCGTGCTCGTCGCGCCAGGCACTGAGCAGTTTCAGATCGACTGGCAGCGTAGTGCTTTGCTCAACGGTCAGGTGCCGGCCAAGTTCACCAGCTCGTTGCAAGGTCGCGAGTATGACCTCACTGGGCAGGCCGGCCCGCTCTTCGAGATCATGAAGGTTCTCAAGGCCAATGGCATAGGCACCGACGGCGTGGTGGATATCCGCTCCAATCCAGTTGTCCGCCAACAGATCGATGCAATCCTGCGCAAGACGGAGGGGGCCGAGCGGGCACCCTCTGCCGCCCCTGCGCCTACGGGCTCGGTGGCCGAGCGACTTGCCGAGCTCGATCGGTTGAAGCTCGCATCACTGGTATCGGAGGCGGAGTACAACACCAAACGTGCGGAGATCCTCGGCGACCTATAGGCCCGCTTCTTTCGTGCCCGCTGAGCGGTCCTCAATCTGGAACACGTTCTAGAACGGCTGCTAGCCTGGTGTCGATTGCAAAGGAGCAGACATGGCGGATCAGCCGGCCCATCAGACCTTGTCCGGAAAAGTGGCCTTCGTAACCGGTGCGGCTCGTGGCCAGGGACGCCAGCATGCGGTGCGGCTGGCGCAGGCCGGCGCGGACATTGTCGCGATCGACGCCTGTGCCGCCGTGTCGGAGTATGCGGGGTATGACGCCGCCACCCCCGAAGACCTCAAGGAGACCGCGCGGCTCGTCGAGGCCGCCGGGCGCAAGATCATCGCCGAGCAGGCAGATGTCCGCAACGGTGCGGCGCTGCAGAGCGTGGTCGAGGAGGCTGTCGCCCAGTTCGGGCACATCGACATCCTGATCGCCAACGCGGGGGTGCTCAGCTGGGGCCGGTTGTGGGAGATGCCCGACCAGCAATGGGAAGACATCATCGATACCAACCTCACCGGTACCTGGAAGACAGTGAAAGCCGTTGTGCCGACGATGATCACGGCCGGCAACGGTGGTTCGATCGTGATCGTGAGCTCGGTATCCGGGCTCAAGGGCACCCCGGGTAACGGCGCCTACGTTGCCTCGAAATTCGGCCTGACCGGACTCACCAAGTCATTGACGATCGAACTCGCCGAATACGGGATCCGGGTCAACTCGATCCATCCGTATGGGGTGACCACCCCGATGATCACCGGCGACGCGATGATGAAGCTGCTGGCCGAGCACCCCAACTACCTACCGAGCATTGCTCCAATGCCGTTGTCACCCACCAAGATGCTCGAGCCGGACGAGATCTCCGATGTGGTGCTGTGGCTGGCGGGCGATGCGTCGGGCACGCTGGCCGGCGCGCAGGTGCCAGTGGACAAGGGGCACCTGACATATTAGCCCGGCATCACGACGACGGGGACCGGGCTGTGCCTGACGATCTTGGTTGCGCGTGAGCCCAGGAAGACGCGGGCGACGGTGCTGTGTGGGCGGCTGCCGAGCACTAGTAGCTCGCCGTCGAGCCATTCGGCGTTGTCCAGCGCGTCATCCCAGCTGTCGCCGGTGACGACCTTCAGCTCCACGTCGGATTCGAGGATCCCCTCGTGGCGCAGCGCGGCCAGAGCGTCCTCGGACTGGGTGACCCAGCTGGCGAGCACCGCGTCTTCGGCCTCGGGGCCAACACCGGCGGTCAGCATCGTGCGGCCGCGCACCGCGAAGGTGACCACGCGCAATGGTGCGTGCAGACGCTCGGTCAGTCGAACCGCTTGTTGCACAACGTCGACCGCATCCTCGGTGCCGGGGTACCCGCAGGTGACCCGGCTGACCGTGCCTGCCTTCGAGCCGCGATAGCCGCGGGGGCTGATGGCCAGCGGGACGGGGGAGGAGTGCAACAGCCGGTCACCGGTGGAGCCCAGAACCACCTGCCCGAGGCTTCCCTCCGAGGCAGAGCCAACGACGAGCACGTCCGCGTCACATGCCTCGACGGCTTCCAGCAGCCCGCCGGACACTGAGCGATGCGCCACGTTGTGGAACGTGACATCTATTCCAGCGCTGATCTTTTCGAGATATGCGGCGGCTTCGGACTTCGAATCTTCGGATAGCTTCTGTGCCCATTGGGCGTACTCGGCGTCGATCTTGGCTTTCGACAGAGTGGTCCAGGGCTTGGGCACCACCGTGGTGACAGTCAGCGAGGTTTCCAGGACGCGGGCAGATTCGACAGCCAGGTGCAGTGCGCCCTTACCGCCCTTGCCTGAGAGATATCCGACGACGACGGTCATATCTGACGCTCTTCCCGCAAGCTGAGGGTACGACCCACTCGTGGGGGCCTCATCGCACCGGCTCCTCAATCAATTCGGCTGGGTCGCTTGGTGAGTTGTTCAGCGCGCTGTGGTGTCGGCCCCACAGCAGGTAGAAGGCCAGCACCACGACAACCCAGGATCCGAACGCGATCCAGGTGATCCAGGGCAGGCTGAACAGAATGTAGCCGCAGGCGATGACGGACAGGACGGGTGTGACCGGGTAGCCGGGAACACGGAAGGCGCGCGGCAGATCGGGTTCCCGCACCCGCAGAATGATGACGCCAATCGAAACCACGATGAACGCCGTGAGTGTGCCGATCGACACCATGTTCGCGAGGCTGTTCAAGGGGACGAAGGCGGCCATGAGGCCCACGACGATCGCGACGATGATCGTGTTGTTCACCGGCGTGAGCGTGCGGGGGTTGACCTGTGCGAAGACCGAGGGCAGCAGGCCGTCGCGGCCGATGGCGAACAGAATGCGGGTCTGACCGTACATCGACACCAGTGTGATCGAGAAGATCGAAATAACCGCGCCCAGCGCGAGGAAGGTACTGGCAGAGGTGCTTCCGGTGACCTTATCCAGAATCAGGGCCAGGCCCGCCGACTGTCCCTCGAACTCCTTCCACGGCTGCGCGCCCAACGCGGCAAGGGCAACCACGAGGTAAAAGGCGGTGACGATCAGGAGTGCGGCGATGAGCGCGCGTGGCATGGTCCGCTGCGGGTCCTTCACTTCCTCGCCCGCGGTGGACACGGTGTCCAAACCGACATAGGTGAAGAAGATCGTCCCCGCCGCGGCGCCGATGCCACTGACGCCGAACGGCGCGAAGTCGGCGAAGTTGCCCGCCTGAAACGCGGTGAACGCGATGATCGCGAACACCGTCAGCACGGCAAGTTTGAGCAGCACCATGACCGTGTTCACCAGTGCCGACTCACTCGTCCCGCGGATGAGAAGGATTGCGCACATGACGATGAGGACCACCGCGGGCAGGTTGAGCCAGGCGTGCGGCATCCCCGGATCGGCGTTATCCCACGGGGCGGCGCTGATCGCGTGGGGCAGATGTGTTCCGAAGATGTTGACCAAAAGCTTGTCGAGATACTGGCTCCAGCCCACCGCTACCGCGGCCGCTGACACGCCGTACTCCAGCAGCAGGCAGGCGGCCACCACCATCGCGGCCAGCTCGCCCAAGGTGGTGTACGCGTAGGAGAACGAGGAGCCCGATACCGGTACCGCGGAGGCCAACTCGGCGTAACAGAGCGCGGCAAGCCCCGCGGCGAGACCGGAGACCAGGAACGAGACCATCACCGCGGGGCCCGCCTTGGGCACGGATTCGGCCAAGATGAAGAAGATGCCGGTGCCCACCGTGGCGCCGACGCCGATCATGGTCAGTTGGAATGTTCCCATCGACTGCCTCAGATGCCCGCCGGCGCCGTGCGCGGTGGGCGCCCCGGACGTGGGACGGCGGCGCAGCAGCTGCTGGGCAAGACTGGGTGACGAGGGTGCCATAGTGCCTCCTGTGACCAGGCGAAATCTATCGGCTATTGGCCAGCGCATCGGCGAACTGGTCTATCGCCCAATCGATTTCGTCCTCGGTGATGACAAGGGGTGGTGCAAACCGGAGAGTCGCGCCATGCGTGTCCTTCACTAAGACGCCACACTCTGCCATGCGCAGACTGATTTGTCTTCCGGTTGCCACATTCGGATCGATGTCGACCCCGGCCCACAGCCCGAGCGAACGCACCTCGGTGACGCCATGGCCGATCAGGGCGTCGAGGCGCCTTCGCAGGTGCCCGCCCAGAACGGCTGCGCGGCGCTGGAACTCACCGCGCTCCAGGATTGCCACGACGGTAGATCCGATGGCCGCGGCCAAGGGATTGCCGCCGAAGGTGGAACCGTGCTCGCCCGGATGCAGCACGCCGAGCACATCGGTATCGGCGACCACGGCCGAGACCGGGACCACGCCGCCGCCGAGTGCCTTGCCCAGCAGGTACACATCCGGGACCACGTTCCAGTGGTCGCATGCAAACATCCTGCCGGTGCGCGCGAGCCCTGCCTGGATCTCGTCGGCGATGAACAGAACATTGTTCTCGGTGCACATTGCGCGGACCGCGGGGAGGTAATCGTCGGGCGGGATGACGATGCCGGCTTCACCCTGAATGGGCTCGAGCAGGACTGCGACGGTGTTGGCGTCGCTTGCCCGTTCCAGGGCGTCGATATCGCCGAACGGGACCACGCGGAAACCGGGAGTGAACGGGCCGAACCCGCCGCGCGCCGTCTCGTCGGAGGAGAAGCTCACGATGCTGATGGTTCGACCGTGGAAATTGTTGTGTGCCACCACGATATTGGCTTGTCCCGCGGGCACTCCCTTGACATCGGTGCCCCACTTGCGTGCGACCTTGATGCCACTCTCCACAGCCTCGGCCCCGGTGTTCATCGGTAGCACCATGCCCTTGCCGCAGAGGCGGGCGAGATCTCGGCAGAACCTGCCGAGACGATCGGAATGAAACGCCCGGCTGACCAGGGTCACCGTGTCGAGCTGTGCGTGCGCGGCCGCGAGGATCTCGGGGTTCCCGTGGCCGAAGTTCACCGCCGAGTAGGCGGCCAGGCAATCCAGATACCGCTTGCCGTCCACATCCTCGATCCAGGCGCCCTCGGCGCGGTGAGCGACGACCGGTAACGGCGCATAGTTGTGCGCGCCGTACTGTTCGGCCAACTCGATGTATTCAGAACTCTTGTAGGAATCGGGTGACATGCCGGGAGCCTGTTCCGTGGTGGTCACGAGTGCAGCTCCAGTGTGCAGCATTTCACCGATCCGCCACCCTTGAGTAGTTCGGAAAGGTCGATGCCGACCGGTTCGAACCCAGCGGCACGGAGCTGTTCGGCGAATCCGGTAGCCGCGGCGGGCAGCATGACGTGGCGACCGTCGGAGACGGCGTTCATTCCGAGGGCGGAGGCATCCTCCGAGCTGGCGATGATCGCATTGGGGTACAGGAACCGCAGCCTGGCTTGTGAGGCCTCACTGAACGCCTGCGGGTAGTACGCCACGGTCTGCGGATCCAGCACGGCCAGCGCCGTATCCAGGTGATAGAAGCGCGGGTCGACGAGCTCCAGTGTGACGACAGGAATCTCGAGCATCCGTGCCACCTCGACGTGCGATCTGACATCGGTGCGAAATCCCGTGCCCGCCAGCATGGTCTCGCCCGCCAGTAGAAAGTCGCCCTGCCCCTCGTTGGTGTAGCGCGAGTGCATGGGGTGCAGTCCACGCACTCGCATCCATTCGGCATGTGGGGCAGATTCACCCACGCGCTCCGCGTGCGTGAATCGCGCGACAACAGCCTTGCCCCGCAACACGATTCCACCGTTAGCCGCGTAGACCATGTCCGGTAGACCGGCCACCGGGGGCAGGATGTCCACCGTATGCCCGAGACGTTCGTAGGTGGCGCGCAACGCATCCCACTGCGCGACCGCGAGCGTCGGGTCGACGGGATTCGATATGTCCATCCAGGGATTGATCGCGTATTCGACGGTGTAATACGTCGGCGGCACCATCACGTAGTGACGTGTCGTCGGTGTTCTGTCTGAATACTGGATAGGGGAGCCGGCCGGGTGTCCACCCTCGTGCACAACGGTCATGTGGTGAGCGTACGAGAGGTATTTACTGCAATCAATCTTCATACGTTGTCTGGTGGAGTGCGATCCATTGCGTCTAGGTGGTCAATTTGGCATTCTGTTGCAGGAATGGCTGGGATCGCCGGAGGAGGATCGCGAATGGCCGAGCTCGATGCCACCGATGAGCGGATCGTGACGCTGTTGATGCGTAATGCTCGAGCGACGTTCGCCGAGATCGGCGAGGAGGTGAACCTGTCGGCACCCGCCGTCAAGCGTCGTGTCGATCGCCTGGTCGCGACGGGGGTGATCAAGGGCTTCACCACCGTGGTGGATCGCGCTGCCGTCGGATGGAACACCGAGGCCTACGTTCAGGTCTACTGCCAGGGCACCATCACCCCGGAAGCCCTGCGGCGGGCGTGGATCGATATTCCCGAGGTGGTGAGCGCCGCGACGGTGACCGGCACCTCCGACGCTATGTTGCGCGTGCTGGCTCGCGATATTCAGCACCTCGAGCGCGCGCTGGAACGGATCCGTGCCAGTGGGGACATCGACCGCACCGAGAGCATTGTGGTGCTCTCCAACCTGGTGGACCGAGCGCAGGTCCAGGGGTAGGAGGCTCGGGCGATAGGCCTGACACCGCGCATGTCCAGTCGTGTATGAAGTAGACCGTGAGTGATGCGACTGGGAGCGACGCAGAGCAGGGTGTCCTGATCATCGGTGGTGGGCTGGGTGCGGTGCGAACCGCCGAGCAGCTGCGCCGCGCGGAGTTCACCGGACCGATCACCATTGTGAGTAGCGAGACTCATCTGCCCTACGATCGTCCGCCGCTGTCCAAGGATGTGCTGCGTGACGCGGAGAAGACCATCGACGCGGTTGTGCTCAAGCCGCGGGAGTTCTATGACGAGAAGCAGATTGAGCTGCGACTCGGTGCAAGGGTAGTGGCATTGGACCCCGCTGCGCGCACGGTCGCTCTGGATGACGGAAGTACGGTGCAGTACGGGGAGGTCATCATCGCGACTGGCCTCGTTCCCCGGCGTATTTCCGCATTCCCCGACCTGGACGGCATCCACGTCCTGCGGACCGCCGACGATAGCTTCGCCTTGCGGGGAGACGCCGCGAATGCGCGGCGCGCGGTGATTGTGGGAGCCGGATTCATCGGCTGCGAGGTCGCATCCACATTGCGGGCCAACGGGGTTGATGTGGTGCTGGTTGAACCGCAACCAGCACCGCTGCTGGCTGCGATCGGTCAGCAGCTCGGTGACCTGGTCGCCCGTCTGCACCGCAACGAGGGTGTCGATGTTCGCGTGGGTGTTGGAGTGGACGCCGTGGAAGGCGAGGGGCGAGTCCGGTCCGTCACGCTGTCGGATGGCACGAGGCTGGACGCCGATCTCGTCGTGCTGGGGATTGGGAGCCGGCCCGCGACGGACTGGCTGGACGGTTCCGGCGTCGAGGTGGACAACGGCGTGGTGTGCGATGCCGTCGGCCGCACCGGCACCCCGCATGTCTGGGCGCTGGGTGATGTTGCCGCATGGGCAGATGCCGCCGGGCTTCCCGGCCGTGTGGAGCACTGGAGCAATGTCGCCGAGCAGGTTCGTGCGCTTGTACCGGCGTTGCTTGGGCAGGAGCCTTCGGCCAGTGCCGCTGCCGTGCCGTACTTTTGGAGTGATCAGTACGACGTGAAGATTCAGTCGCTCGGTCATCTGGGAGGCTCGGATACCGTGCATCTCGTCTCCGATGACGGTCGCAAGTTCCTGGCCTACCTCGAGCGCGATGGCGTGCTGACCGGAGTCGTCGGCTGCGGGATGGCCGGTCCGGTGATGAAGATGCGGGCCAAGATCGCGGCGGGGACGCCCATCGCCGAGGTACTGGAGTAGCGAGATTTAGCGGAGGGCTCGCAACCCCGCCTCGGCGGCGTCGAAGCCCTTGCCGAGTAGCGCGGTAAGCGCCGAAGATTCATCGGCGAGCCATTGTTCGTAGGCGGCGAGTGCCACGCCGAGCAGTGTCCAGCCAACGGTCTGCGGCAAGAGGGCGGTGGGATCGGCGCCGCTGCGCCTGGCCACGAACTGCGCGATGACATCACGCCAGCCGGTGTACATCAGCATCGAATACGCCTGTAGTGCCGGGATCTCCAGAATCAATCTCATCCGCATACGGTGTCGCGGGGCTTCGTCTACCGGAAAGTCGTTGAATGTCAACAGCGCCTGGCGCAGCGCGGTGCTGGTATCCACCGTGTCCGGAGTCTCGTCCAGCAGCGCACGCATCACCTCCAAGTGAGAATCGAAGTCGCCCCACACGATTGCGTTCTTGGAGCTGTAGTACCGAAACACCGTGCGCCGAGCGATGCCGGCGGCCGCGGCGATGTCGTCGACGCTGACGTCGTCGAAACTGCGCTGCGTGAACAGCGCCATGGCAATCGCGGTGATCTCGTCCCGGGTTGTGGAAGGGCGTCGTCCTACGCGCGCCGGCTGCGCATTCATGCCGAGAACTCCGCCATTTCCTGCCACCCTCTTCCCTTTCTGCACTCGATGCCATTATTATCGTGATCGTTGCCACAGTCCAGACTCACAAGGGAGTGAACAGATGGCCGAGCCCACCACTGTCGCCGGACAGACCACCGACACCGAGCTGGTGCAGGAATCGCTGGTCGAAGAGGTATCGATCGACGGGATGTGCGGCGTCTACTGAGACGCCCCGTCTCCATGAGCGCCATGATTGACGAGGCGCCCGCCGGTTTCGACTGGACCCGGCCCTGGCAGTTACACCCTCAGGTGTCGTTGCGCCCGGAGCCGTTCGGGGCGCTCCTCTACCACTTCGGCACCCGCAAGCTGTCCTTCCTGAAGAACCGTACTCTGCTGCAGATCGTGCAATCCCTCACCGACCACAGCAGCGCCGAGAATGCTTGGCGGGCCGCTGGTGTCGAGGAGGGTCAGGTTGCCGCGTACCAGCGTGCCCTGGCCGTATTAGCGGATTCGAAGATGATCGTGACCCGAGAGGACGCCCGATGAGCGCTCCCGCAGTACCCCGCCTCAATGTCGCCGCTGTTGCGGCTCCGAGACTGGTGGATCAGTTCGAACAGGGACTGGATGCCCCCATCTGCCTCACCTGGGAGCTGACCTACGCCTGCAACCTGTCTTGCGTGCATTGCCTGTCATCGTCGGGCAAGCGCGATCCGCGTGAGCTGTCCACCGGGCAGTGCAAGGACATCATCGACGAGCTCGAACGCATGCAGGTGTTTTACGTGAACATCGGCGGCGGCGAACCCACTGTGCGATCGGACTTTTGGGAGCTCGTTGATTACGCGACCGAGCATCACGTGGGAGTCAAGTTCTCGACCAACGGCGTGCGCATCACCGAGGAGGTGGCGGCGCGACTGGCCGCAAGCGACTACGTCGATGTACAGATCTCGCTGGATGGTGCGACGGCGGAGGTCAACGACGCGGTGCGCGGTGCGGGATCGTTCGCCATGGCCGTACGCGCGCTGGAGAACCTCTCCGCCGCCGGATTCAAGGACGCCAAGATCTCGGTGGTGGTTACCCGTCACAATGTGGACCAGCTCGACGAATTCGCGGATCTAGCCGCAAAATACGGTGCCACACTGCGGATTACACGACTACGTCCGTCCGGTCGCGGCGCCGATGTGTGGGACGAGCTCCACCCCACCCCGGCGCAACAGCGCCAGCTCTACGACTGGCTGGTGCTCAATGGTGAGCGGGTACTAACGGGCGATTCCTTCTTCCACTTGTCGGCGTACGGCGACGGGTCCGGGGGTTTGCCGGGCCTGAACATGTGCGGCGCCGGACGGGTGGTGTGCCTGATTGATCCGGTAGGCGACGTCTATGCCTGCCCGTTCGCCATCCATGACCGATTCCGTGCTGGAAATGTGGTGTCCGACGGTGGATTTGATGCGGTGTGGAAGCACGCGCAGCTGTTCAACGAGCTACGTGAGCCACAGTCCGCGGGCGCCTGCGGCAGTTGCGGGCATTACGACAGCTGCCGGGGCGGCTGCATGGCGGCCAAGTTCTTCACCGGGTTGCCAATGGATGGGCCCGACCCGGAATGCGTGCAGGGCTATGGCGAAGCGGCCCTGGCCGCCGATCGCGTGGTGCCCAAACCCAGTGGCGACCATTCGCATTCGAAGGGCAAGCGCGCTCCGTCCGGAGGCCCTGTCGCGCTGACCCTGACGCGTCGGCCACCTTCGCGCGCCTGCGATGAGAACCCCGTTTCCAATTTACGAGCAGGACGGTAGATGGCCCGCAACACATGGTTCGAGACGGTCGCGATCGCCCAGCAGCGGGCCAAGAAGCGACTGCCGAAGTCCGTCTACAGCTCCCTGATCTCGGCCAGTGAAAAAGGGCTGACCGTCAGTGACAATGTCGAGGCGTTCGGAGAGCTCGGATTCGAGCCCCATGTCGTCGGTATTCAGCCAGATCGCGAGCTGTCGACAACCGTTCTAGGGCAAGAGATCTCCCTGCCGGTGATGATCTCGCCCACCGGTGTTCAGGCCGTCGACCCCGACGGTGAGGTGGCGGTGGCGCGTGCCGCCGCCGCGCGTGGCACCGCCATGGGGTTGTCCTCCTTCGCGAGTAAGCCCATCGAGGATGTGGTGGCCGCGAATCCGAAGACGCACTTCCAGATCTACTGGCTAGGCGGGCGTGACGACGTGGCTCAGCGCATTCAGCGGGCGAAAGATGCTGGTGCAGTGGGCCTTATCGCCACCCTCGACTGGAGCTTCTCGCACGGTCGTGACTGGGGCAGCCCGTCCATACCCGAGAAGATGAACCTGCGGTCGATGATCCGGCTAGCGCCGGAAGTGGTCACCAAACCCGGGTGGCTGTGGTCGTTCGGGAAGAAGATGAACATTCCGGATCTGCGGGTGCCCAACCAGGCGGCCCGGGGCGAGGCTGGACCGCCGTTCTTCGATGCCTACGGGCAGTGGATGGGTACTCCGGCGCCGACATGGGACGATGTTCAATGGATGCGCGAGCAATGGGACGGTCCGTTCATGCTCAAGGGCGTCATGCGCATCGATGACGCTAAAAGGGCTGTGGATTGCGGAGTTTCGGCGATTTCGGTGTCGAATCACGGCGGCAATAATCTCGACGGAACGCCCGCCTCGATCCGCGCGTTGCCGGGCATCGCCGAGGCCGTCGGTGGTGATGTCGAGGTGCTGCTGGATGGCGGCATTCGACGGGGTAGCGATGTCGTCAAGGCGTTGGCCCTTGGTGCGCGTGCGGTGATGATCGGCCGGGCGTATCTGTGGGGTCTGGCGGCTTCGGGTCAGGCCGGGGTCGAGAACGTTCTGGACATCATGCGCGGCGGCATCGACTCGGCGCTGATGGGGCTTGGTAAGAAGTCTGTACACGAGCTATCCCCAGATGATCTTCTCATCCCTGAGGGATTTGCCCGGGGTCTCGGACGGCACTAGTTCAGCGCATCGCGAATTGAACACGGCGTCGGCAGAGTCGATGGGGCGGCAGGGACTGGCGTGACAATCGGTGCGAAATAGCCCTCAGTACCTAAGCCGACGGCCAGCAAGGATGTAAAGACCTCACTCGGGTGCGCCAACTTTGGATGCATTTGAAGTAAATTCGGCCTACCATCGGCGGGTGGCTGTTCCGAGTGTCTTGAGCACCGCCATCTCTCCGGAGCTCGCAGACGAGGCCATCACGCTGTTCACTCCGCTCGGTTCCACCGAACAACACGGGCCGCACTTGCCGTTGGATACCGATACCCGGATTGCCAGTGCTGTGGCTACCGCCGCGGCCGAGGAACTGGCGTCCGACGCGGGCGCGGGCCGGTCCGCTCTCGCCCCTGCCATCGCGTACGGATCCAGCGGAGAACATCAATCCTTCGCTGGAACCATCTCGATCGGCACCGCCGCGCTGACCCAGGTCCTCGTGGAGTACGGCAGGTCGGCCGCCCAGTGGTGCCGACGCATCGTCTTCGTCAATGGTCACGGTGGCAACATTGAGGCGACGGTTTCCGCGGTGCGGCTCCTGCGCTCGGAGGGCCGCGATATCGCGTGGTGGGCGTGCGCGGTCGAAGGCGGTGACGCTCACGCCGGACATGCGGAAACATCTCTGCTGCTGCATATTTCACCAGATGTCGTGCGCTGGGACGAAGTACTTGCTGGAAACTCGGCGCCACTGCATGAGCTGATGGCAACCATGCGTGCGGGTGGAGTGGCGGCGGTGAGCGCGATCGGTGTGCTCGGAGATCCGACGACGGCCAGCAGCCAGGAGGGCGCGCGGATGCTCGCGGCGATGACCCGACGCTGCGCCGACGCGGTGCGCCGCTGGCTACCCGATGCCGACGGGCGGCTGGTATGACCACGAGCGACGACGCAGCGCAGGGCGCGGCCGCACCACACGGACGGCTACCCGACGGATTCGCGGTTCAGGTGGATCGACGAGTTCGCGTTCTCGACGAGGGTTCGGCGCTGCTGGGCGGCTCGCCCACTCGGCTCCTGCGATTGGCGCCTGCCGCGCGGACGCTGCTTTCCGGTGGACGGCTTGAGGTACGCGATGCGACGAGCGCTCAGCTTGCCCGGACGCTGCTGGATGCGACCGTTGCCCATCCTCGCCCCACAGGTGGGCCAGGCTATCGAGACGTGACTGTCGTTATTCCATGTCTTAACAACGGGTTTGGGTTGCGTCGACTGCTGCGGGCCCTGCGTGGAATGCGCGTGATCGTCATCGATGACGGCTCCACCATTCCGATCGTGGAGTGCGAGCTGGAGGGCATGCACTGTGACGTGCGGGTGGTGCGCCACGCCGACAGTCTGGGTCCGGCGGCGGCCCGCAACACGGGACTGAAGTTGGCGACCACGGATTTCGTCGCCTTCCTCGATTCGGATGTGGTGCCCAGGCGCGGCTGGTTGGAGGGATTGCTGGGGCACTTCAGCGATCCGGCGGTGGCCCTGGTCGCTCCGAGGATTGTCGGATTGGTTTTGAGCGACAACGCGATTGCCCGGTATGAGGCAGTCAGGTCCTCGTTGGATCTCGGCCTGCGTGAGGCGCCGGTCGTACCGTACGGCCCGGTGTCGTACGTCCCCAGTGCGGCCATCGTGGTGCGGCGGGCTGCGATCGACGAGATCGGCGGGTTCGACGAGTCGCTGCAGTGTGGTGAGGACGTGGATCTGTGCTGGCGGCTGATCGAGGCGGGATCGCGGCTGAGGTATGAACCCGTGTCCCACGTGGCCCATGACCATCGACTTACCCTTCGAGAATGGTTCGCACGCAAGATATTCTATGGAAAGAGCGCGGCACCGTTGTCGACGCGCCATCCCGATAAAGTCGCGCCGATGGTCATCTCGAGGTGGACGCTGCTGGTGTGGATTCTCGTGGCGGTGGGCTCAGGGATGGGCTATCTGGCCGCTGCGGGCATGGCTGCGCTCGCGGCGGGGCGCGTGGCGCGGACCCTCCGGGGAGTAGATACCCCGCCACGGGATGTCGTCAGGGTCGCTGCCCAGGGTGTGGGCGGTGCGGCGCTGCAGATCGCGTCGGCGCTGTGCCGTCATTACTGGCCGTTGGCGTTGGTGGCCGCCGCGCTGTCGCGGCGCAGCCGCCAGGTGCTCGTGGTGGCAGCCATTGTCGACGGCGTGGTGGATTGGATGAAGCGCAACGACAATTCGGCCTCGCCCGATGATCGGATCGGTGTGCTCGAGTACGTGCTGCTGAAGCGTCTCGACGACATCGCCTATGGGATTGGCCTGTGGTCCGGAATCGTGCAGGAGCGCGATCTCGGTGCGCTCCGACCGGAACTACGGCCCTGAGCAGGCCGATCCACGCGGATGCGCTCATCGTGGGCGCAGGCAGTGCGGGATCGATTCTGGCCGGGCGCCTTTCCGAGGATCCGTCGTTCCGGGTGGTGCTGGTGGAGGCGGGCCCAGCGTCCTCCGCGGACGAGGATGGCGTACGCGACGGGTACCGCCTCCCCATTGGTCCCGACAGTCAGATAGCCGCCTACTACTGGGCGACGCTGACATCCACGGGTGACCAGGCCGAGCTGGTGCGGGGATCGGTGGTGGGTGGCTCCGGCGCGATCAACGGCGGCTATTTCGTGCGTGGCCGACCGGCGGATTTTGACGGATGGTCGGTGCCGGGATGGGCCTGGGCGGATGTTCGCGATCACTTCCGGGCGATGGAGACCGACCGCGACTTTCGGGACCATCCGTTACATGGGTCGTCGGGACCCATACCGATCGGGCGAAAGCACGAACAAAGCAGTGCTGGAAGGGAATTGACGGAGCTCGCGGTAAAGGGCGGGTATCCGGTAGTGGCGGACCTGAATGGCAACGCCGGCGTCGGGGTGGGGCTGGTGCCGCTCAACATCGATAGCGGGATGCGGGTTGGGCCCGCGCGCGCGTATCTGGAGGGAGCGGGCTGGCGGCCTAATCTCGCGGTGTACTCCGGCACCCGCGCGCTGCGGGTGCTCTGCGGCGCCGGGCGTGCCACTGGGGTGCAGGTGGCTGTCGGGAATTCGGTGCGGACGCTGACTGCCGATCGAATCATCTTGAGTGCGGGGGCTATTGAGACTGCGAAGCTGCTACTGCTGTCCGGGATCGGGCCCGCGGATGACTTGCGTGCGGTGGGGGTTCAGCCCGTCGTCGACCTGCCCGGTGTCGGTACGCGGGTGATGGACCACGCGGAATGGGTGCTGGACACGGGTGACGAGGGGCAGCAAGGCTATCCCGTTCTGGACACCGTGTTGCACACCGATCGCCAGATAGGCATCGAAATACGGCCGTATACAACTGGATTCGCAGCCATGGCAGGTGTGACGCTGATCGGCGCGGATACCCGGCAGATCGGTGTCGCGTTGATGACGCCGAGGTGTCGCGGCCGACTTGAGCTGCGTTCGACCGATCCCGCGGCCCCGGTGTACATCGACTTGAGGTATGACAGCGAGCCCGTAGACATGGATCGATTGCGCGACGGAGTGCGTCTAGTGTCCGAGCTGTACGGACGGCGGTTCGGTGGCCCGCGGTGGTCCACTTCGCAGCATCTGTGTGCGACCGCCCCGATGGGCAATGACGCGGACAAGCATGCGGTCGTCGACAAGTACTGTCGCGTCAGGGGAATCGATGGGCTGTTCGTCATCGACGGGTCGATCATGCCGACTATTCCGAGCCGAGGGCCAGCGGCCACGATCGCGATGATCGGGCATCGCGCGGCCCAGTTTGTTGCGTGGTCGTAACGGGAGCGCGAATCTTGGCGTCCACCGCACGCGCGCAGGCCATCGGTCGCACAATTGGACGATGTCAACTCCCGATGACGCGGTTAGTTCACGTGCGGAGGCGCCGCTTGATCATGCCGGCGTCCAATCACACCTCGAAGGTGCCGACTACCTCGCCCGGCGGCAGCTGAGATCGGGCACCGCGGGCTGGGTACTGCTGGCCGGGCTCGGCGTGAGCTATGTGATTTCCGGAGACTACGCGGGCTGGAACACCGGCCTGAGCAAGGGCGGTTTCGGCGGGATGGCCATCGCGGCCGTCGTCATCGCCGCGATGTATCTGTCGATGGTGCTTAGCATGGCGGAGATGTCGTCGGCATTACCCACCGCGGGCGGCGGGTACACCTTCGCCCGGCGCGCGATGGGTCCCTGGGGTGGATTCGCCACTGGGACAGCGATTCTCATTGAGTACGCGATCGCGCCGGCGGCCATCGCCACCTTCATCGGGAGTTACGTCGAATCACTGCACCTGTTCGGTCTCAAGGACGGGTGGTGGATCTATCTGGCGGTGTACGCGATATTCATTGGCATCCACCTCAGCGGTGCGGGTGAGGCGCTCAGGACGATGTTCATCATCACCGGGATCGCGCTCGTCGGCCTCGTCACCTTCGCCATCGGAGCTGTCGGCCGATTCGACGCAAATAACCTCACGAACATTCCCGTCGATGAAACAGCCACGGGTGCATCGGCATTCCTGCCCTACGGATATTTGGGAATCTGGGCGGCAGTGCCGTTCGCGATCTGGTTGTTCCTGGCGATCGAGGGCGTACCGCTGGCCGCCGAAGAAGCCCGCGATCCCGCCAAGAACATCCCGCGCGGCATTGTGATGGCCATGCTGGTGCTCGTCATCACCGGTACTGCCGTGCTGATCTTGGTGCCCGGCGCGGGCGGTGCGGAAGCGATGGGGCAGTCCGGGAATCCTTTGGTCGAGGCGCTCGGAACCACCACGGTGGCCAAGGCGGTCAATTACATCGGGCTGGCCGGACTCATCGCCAGCTTCTTCTCCATTGTCTACGCCTACAGTCGCCAAACCTTTGCGTTGTCCCGGGCAGGCTACCTACCTACCGGTTTGTCGGTCACCAACAGCCGGAAGGCTCCCGTAATGGCGCTGATAGTGCCGGGAATCATCGGATTCCTGTTGTCGCTCAGCGGTAAAGGCGCGATGTTGCTCAACATGGCGGTATTCGGGGCGGCGCTGAGCTATGTGCTGATGATGGTGAGCCATATTGTGCTGCGTATTCGCGAGCCGGACATGCAGCGGCCATACCGCACCCCCGGTGGCATCGTCACCAGCGGGTTCGCGCTCGTGATCGCCTGTGCTGCGGTGGTGGCGACCTTCATCGTCGATACCACGGCAGCTTTTGCCACGTTCGGCGTATTCATCCTGTTTATGGCGTATTTTGGGTTCTATAGCCGTCACCGTTTGGTGGCGAACTCCCCGGATGAGGAGTTCGCGGCGCTTGCAGAAGCCGAGAACGAACTGAAATAGGCATATTATGAGTACCTTTCGCCACATCGTGGGGCCGGTTACGTACCAGTTCGGGTCGCTCGCCGAAGTTCTGGCGAAGGCCTCGCCGCCTCGGTCCGGTGACGAGCTCGCGGGCTGTGCGGCGCAGTCGGACGCCGAGCGGGCCGCCGCGCGCTGGGTGCTCGCCGAGGTACCGCTCACGGACTTCCTGTCCGAGGAGATTGTTCCGTACGACACAGACGAGGTCACCCGGCTGATCATCGATAGCCACGAGGCGGAGGCCTTCGCGGTGATCTCGCATCTCACCGTCGGCGACTTCCGCGACTGGCTATTGGAGACCATCACTAAACCCCATGGGGCGCAGTCGCTCAAGGATATTTCGCTCGGATTGACTCCGGAGATGGTGGCGGCTGTCAGCAAGCTGATGCGCAATCAGGACCTCATTGCCGTCGGTGCCGCCGTGCGCAACCATAGTGCTTTTCGTACGACCATCGGACTGCCGGGCACGTTGGCGACCCGATTACAGCCCAACCATCCCACCGACGACGCGCGCGGTATCGCCGCTGCTACCCTCGACGGTCTGCTACTGGGTTGCGGCGACGCCGTCATCGGCATCAACCCGGCGACCGATTCCCCGCATGCCGCGGCCGACCTGCTGCGCCTCATCGACGACATTCGATTGAGATTCGACATCCCCACACAGTCGTGCGTGCTCGCGCACGTCACCACCACCATGGAGCTCATCGAGCGAAATCTACCGGTGGACTTGGTTTTTCAGTCGATCGCCGGTACCGAAGGTGCCAACGAGAGCTTTGGGGTCAACCTGGCGCTGCTGCGTGAGGCGAATGAGGCCGGGCGTTCGCTGGCGCGAGGCACCGTGGGTAACAACGTCATGTACCTGGAGACGGGCCAGGGATCGGCGCTCTCGGCCGGGGCGCATCTCGGGGTGGGTGGCGTTGCGGTAGATCAGCAGACGCTAGAGGCCCGGGCCTATGCGGTCGCGCGGGAGGTGGAGCCACTCCTGGTCAATACCGTCGTGGGATTCATTGGACCGGAATACCTTTACGACGGGAAGCAGATCATCAGAGCTGGCCTGGAAGATCACTTCTGCGGCAAGCTTCTGGGGCTCCCGATGGGGGTGGATGTCTGCTACACCAATCATGCCGAGGCCGATTCGGATGACATGGACGTCTTGCTCACCGTGCTTACGGCCGCGGGGGTTGCGTTTGTCATCGCAGTACCCGGGGCCGATGACGTCATGCTCGGATACCAGAGCCTGTCCTTCCATGATGCGCTGTTCGCGCGCCGCACCTTCGGTTTGCGGCCGGCCCCGGAGTTCAACGACTGGCTTGAGCGCATGGGCATGCTGGAGCGTGATGGGGGGCTGCGTGAAATCGCGGTCAACGATTCGCCGTTGCGGGCGCTGTTATGAGTGATATCGCGAACAACGGAGCGGCGGAAGATATCTGGGATACGTTACGCCGCTCCACGCAGTCACGAATCGGGTTGGGGCGCAGCGGGGATGCGTTGCCCACCAGTCGAGTGCTGGAGTTCGGGACCGCACACGCTGCCGCTCGTGACGCGGTGCATACGCCCCTGGACGCACGCGCCCTGGCCGGCCGTATCGACGGTCTCGGATTGGGTACGCCGCTGCTGGTGACCAGCCGGGCGGGCGATCGATCCGAGTATTTGCGCCGCCCAGACCTGGGTCGGGCCCCCGCCGATGGCGCGCTGGATGTGTTGTCGGATTCCGCCGCTGATATCGGCATCGTGCTGGCTGACGGTTTGTCTCCGCGCGCCCTCGATGACCACGGGGTTCCGCTGTTACAGGCGCTGCACCAGCGACTTCGCGGATATTCGATCGCACCGCTCGTCATCGCGACACAGGCGCGGGTGGCCCTGGGTGACCACATTGGCGTCGCACTTGGCGTCGACACTGTCCTGGTACTCATCGGGGAACGTCCCGGCCTGTCCGTCGCCGACAGCGTCGGGATATACCTCACGCACAATCCCGTTGTCGGATGCAGTGATGCACAACGTAATTGCGTGTCCAACATTCATCCTCCGGAAGGGTTGGGCTACCAGCAGGCGGCACAGGTCGTAGCCGCCCTGGTGGCGGGCGCACATGAGCTCGGCCGGTCAGGCGTCGCCCTCAAGGACATGACGGGCGCGGGTAGTCAGATCGAGGGATCCGGGCCCGCTCTCACCACGTAGCGGGATGGCCCTCCGGGACCAACCGGGTGGTTGGTTACCATCGGCTCATGGCCCTCGACCCTCGCACGCCGGTCCTCGTCGGTACCGGACAGGTCAACCAGCGGACGGACGCCGATTGTCCGTTCTCCGAGATCCCTGAACCCATCGACCTTATGGAGCGAGCGGCCCGGCTGGCGGCCCAGGATGCGGGGGCGGCTGAGCTGCTCACCGCCATCGACACGGTGTCCGTGGCGAACATCTTCTCGTGGAAGTATCGCGACCCCGGCCTGCTGCTCGGTGAACGTCTGGGTTCGGCGCCCAAGCGCACGTTCTATACCGGGCCCAGCGGCAACTCGCCGCAGCTGTTGGTCAACCATGCGGCCGCGGACATTCTCGCCGGGGATGCCGAGGTGGTTCTCATCGGCGGGGCGGAGATGTGGCGGTCGCGCAACAAGATGATGGCCACCGGTGTGCAGCCCACGTGGACCACGCAAGACGAATCCATTGCCGAACCAACCATTCTCGGCGGTCGTATGGATCAGGTGGGCGGTGCCGAGACCACCATTGGCCTGATCTCTCCCGGCCATGTGTATCCGCTGTTCGAGCAGGCAATTCGAGTCGCCAACGGTGTATCCGTAGCCGACCATCGCGCCGCGATTTCTCAATTGTGGCAGCGCTTTAACGCCGTGGCCGTGAACAACGTGCATGCCTGGTCCAACGATGCGTACACCGCCGAGCAGATCGCCACGCCCGGCCCCGACAATCGGTGGATCAGCTCGCCGTACACCAAGCTGATGAACTCCAACAACATGGTCGAGCAAGGGGCGGTGCTGCTGCTCACCTCGCTGGAAACAGCGCGACGGTTCCGAATTCCGGAGGACCGCTGGATATTTCCGCTCGCCGGCAGTCAGGCCAACGACACCTTCGCGCTCGGTGAACGCGATGAGCTGCATCGGTCTCCGGCCATCCGCCTTGCGGGCAAGCGCGCCTTCGATATCGTCGGTCTGGGAACCGATGACGTGGACCTGATCGACATCTATTCGTGTTTCCCCTCAGCGGTGCAGGTCGCGGCTACCGAGCTGGGACTGGCGCTCGATGACCCTGCGCGGCCGCTCACGGTCACCGGTGGCCTCACGTTCGCCGGCGGCCCGTGGTGCAACTACGTGACCCACTCCATTGCCACCATGGCCGAGCGGCTGCGCGAGCGTCCCGGTGCGAAGGGGCTGATCACAGCCAATGGCGGGTATCTCACCAAGCATGCCTTCGGAATCTACGGAACCGAGCCGCCCGCGTCGGGGTTCAGGTACGAGGACGTGCAGTCCGAGGTCGACCGGGAGCCCAGAACCGCGGCGGCCGACGGCTATTCGGGTGTGGCGACCGTCGAGGCATGGACCGTCAACTATGGACGTGACGGATCGCCGTTCCAGACGTTCGTGAGCGTGCGCACCCCGGCGGGGGCACGCACCTTCGCCAAGATCGACGACCGCGATGCGGCGGCGCAGATTGTGGACACCGATATCGCTGGTGCGTCAATCGAAGTCGCGGCGGATGGTTCCGCGCGGCTTAACTGATAGTCGCCGTCACCGCAGGACGTAGCGGATCGGCAGGTGCTTGATACCGCCGACGAATATGGTCGACGTCCGCTCGACATTCCCGTCGATCTCGATGGACTCCAGCCGGGGGAGCAGTGCCGAGAAGAAGCTGTTGACCTCCATCCGGGCCAGTGCCGCTCCCAGGCAGAAGTGCACACCGAACCCGAATGCCAAGTGTTTGTTGGGGTCTCGTCCCAGGTCGAAGGTGAACGGATTGGCGAAGGTGTCCTCGTCCCGGTTACCCGATGGGTAGGACAGCAGCACCGACTCGCCTTCGGCGATGGGTACTCCGCGAATCTCGGTGTCGGCGGTCGCTGTTCGCATGAATTCCTTGACCGGTGTCACCCAGCGGATCATCTCGTCGACCGCCAGGGGCATGAGCTCGGGGTTCTCGCGTAGTCGAGCGAGCTGGTCTGGATGCTGCAGAAGTGCTTCCAGCCCACCGGCAATCGTGGCACTGGTGGTGTCGTGTCCGGCGGTGGCGATGATCGTGTAGTACGACGCGATGTCGACATCGGAGAGCGGCTCACCATCGACCTTGGCGTTCGCGATGGTCGACGCCAGGTCACCGGTGGGGTTTTCGCGCCGGGATGCGGTGAGCCCGCTGAAGTATCCGAAGAAATCCAGCAGCGCCAGCAGCTGCTCCTCCGGAGTCGCACCGCGCTGGAATTCGGTGTCGTCGCCGCCGAACAGTTCCTGGGTGAGCTTGAGCATCCGGTCGAAATCCGATTCGGGAATGCCGAGCAGAGACATGATGACGTAGAGGGGAAAATGCACGGCGACGTCCTGGGCGAAGTCGCAGCGTCCGCCGGCCTCCATCAGCTTGTTCACATATCTAGCGGCCAGCTCGTCGGTGCGGATTTTCATGTTCCGCATGGCCTTTGGTCGGAACCAGTCGGCCCCGATGGCGCGCAGAACGCGGTGTTTGGGGTCGTCGATGTGAACGAGGGTTTTGAGCTCGATCCCCATGGCGGCCTGCTTGTCCAGCTCGGCCTCCTGCTCGAGGTTCATCAGCAGGGGACGCGGTTCGTTGATCCAGAGCGTGTTGTCGCGCTCGACGTCCATGATGTCGTCGTGCTTGGTGACCGCCCAGAACGGTCGGTAGTTGTCGGTAACGACCTTCGCCACGGGTTGTTCACGCCGCAGCAGGGTCAGCGCGTCGTGCAGACGGGGCTCGTCTGCGTAAGCGGTCGGATCGGCCAAGAGTCGGCCGGCGTCTTCGATTTCGGATAGTGCAGTGGCCATAGCCGGAGTGTGCGCGCGGCACACCATAGATTTGGCCCTAACGGCCGAATCTGGCCGCCGGATGCGGGCTAGGCGGGCGTCACCCAGGTGGTGATCTCTGCCTTCACCACTTCCTTGCCGTCACGGTCGGTGATGCTGATCGGCACAACGACATCGGTGCCCTCGGTGATCGAGGCGAAGTCGAGGCCCTCCAGCTTGGCGACCGCGCGTAGCGAGGTGGTGGCCTTGCCGAGGTATTGCACATTCATCGCCTTGGGGATCCAGCGATGCGAGGACGGTGTGGTGGCCTCCATCAGCATCCCCATCGCGACCTCGGCCAGGTTGCACGCGGCGATCGCGTGGAAGGTCTTGAGGTGGTTGTAGACGAAGTACCACTTGGGAGCGGTCACCTCGCAGTAGCCCGGTTCCATCCGGTGCACGTGCGGCACCACCGAGGCGAAGTAGGGGACACGGGCCATCATGGCGGCGGAGAACAGGGCGGAGCCGCCGGGCTTGTTCTGCAGACGCTGCCAGATCTTGTAGGTCGGAGATGCACTCACGTCACGTACCTTACTCGAAAGTAAGATGACGTCGAACACGCACGTCAACCAGCTCCTCGATCACGGCCATAGCTGTGTGCGCTCCCATCCGTCGTCAGTGCGCTGATAGCCGATACGCAGGTGCGTGCGGTCGGGGGAGCCCTGCCAGAACTCCACCTGCGTTGGCTGCACCGCATAGGACACCCACTCGATCGGAACCAGCGCGGGATCGTCCGCCAGCTTCCGATGGGCCTTCTCGATCTCTGCGTCGATTTCCGCCGCTTCGGTCAGCGGCTGGCTCTGCCGAAACGTCAGTGCCATCGCTCGGGATCCGATGGGCCTGCCCAGGAAGTCTTCAGCGCTTGCCTGCGCACCGTCGTCGACGACCGGGCCCGTCACCCGTATCTGCCGGACAGCCGCCGGCCAATGGAAAGTCAGTGCGCGGCCGGGTGAGCGGAGAGATCACGCCCCTTTTCGCTCATCGAGCTCGCCGCGAAATGCCAACCGCTCTCTTCGGCGGCCTTCAAAATCGGCACACGTGCGCGGCGCAGCCTGGGCATCGACCGTCGAGATCGCCATGGCGTGCGGCTCCGGTACGCCGGCCCGCGCCGCCTGCTCTATCCACTCGACGAACAACGGGAGCGGTTCGGCGGGAGCAGCGCTGATGTCAAACGGTGGGGCACTGCCGGACGGGACGGGCAGTGCCCGCACAAATGAACGCCCTCCGTCGGCCTCCGACCAGCGCACGTCCCAACCTCCTCGACGAATCTTGTACTAGCGTTCCAGACGTCTTCGGATTCGCAGGTCAAGGGCTGCCCGTTGGTGCTGCCGGGTGGGTACAGCAGGGATTTGGCCGCAGCCGCGGGATAAGGCATACTGTTCGGGTTGCCGTGAACCGGTTGCGACGCCCTTTGTGGCGCGCGAACGGAGGCGGCGAACTACAGCGCCCTTACGGGCGCGTCGGCCCGGTCCAAGCGACGAGAATTTTCGACGCGGACGACTGCGCGCGAGGGCGACACGCCCGACCGCGGGGGTCGGTGAACTAAGACAGGTAAACAGCGGCGGTATCGGGTTGTGCGCTTCGGCGTGCTCCGGACCAGTGATAGTAGAGGTAGGAAGCGTGGCGGGACAGAAGATCCGCATCAGGCTCAAGGCCTACGACCATGAGGCCATTGATGCCTCTGCGCGCAAGATTGTTGAGACGGTGACCCGTACCGGCGCGAGTGTCGTTGGACCTGTGCCGCTGCCAACCGAGAAGAACGTGTATTGCGTTATTCGGTCGCCGCACAAGTACAAGGATTCGCGCGAGCATTTCGAGATGCGCACCCACAAGCGGCTCATCGACATCCTCGACCCGACGCCCAAGACGGTTGACGCGCTTATGCGCATCGACCTGCCGGCCAGCGTCGACGTGAACATCCAGTAGGAGAACCAGAAACCATGGCAAGAAAAGGAATTCTGGGCACCAAGCTGGGTATGACACAGGTGTTCGACGACAACAACCGGGTTGTCCCGGTGACCGTCGTCAAGGCCGGACCCAATGTGGTGACCCGCATCCGCACCCAGGAGCAGGACGGCTACAGCGCCATCCAGCTCGCATTCGGTGAGATCAGTCCGCGCAAGGTGACCAAGCCGGTCACCGGTCAGTTCAGTGCTGCGGGTATCAACCCCCGTCGCCACCTGGCCGAGCTGCGCCTGGACGACGAGGCTGCTGCCGCCGAGTACGAGGTCGGCCAGGAGCTGACGGCCGAGATCTTCAGTGACGGCGCCTATGTCGACGTCACCGGAACCTCGAAGGGCAAGGGCTTCGCCGGAACCATGAAGCGTCACGGCTTCAGCGGTCAGGGCGCCAGCCACGGTGCACAGGCCGTGCACCGTCGTCCCGGCTCGATCGGTGGCTGCGCCACCCCGGGTCGTGTCTTCAAGGGCACGCGGATGTCCGGACGTATGGGTAGCGATCGCGTCACCACACAGAACCTGGTGGTGCACAAGGTTGATGCTGAGAACGGCGTACTGCTGATCAAGGGTGCCATCCCCGGACGTAAGGGTGGCCTGGTTGTGGTCCGCACCGCTGTCAAGCGAGGTGAGAAGTGAGCACTTTGAAGATTGACGTCAAGGCTCCGGGTGGCAAGACGGACGGCTCCATCGAGCTGCCGGCCGAATTGTTCGACGCCCCAGCCAATATCGCGCTGCTGCACCAGGTGGTGACCGCTCAGCTGGCCGCAGGCCGTCAGGGCACCCACTCCACCAAGACGCGTGGTCTGGTGTCCGGTGGCGGCAAGAAGCCGTACCGGCAGAAGGGAACCGGCCGTGCCCGTCAGGGTTCGACCCGCGCTCCGCAGTTCGCCGGTGGTGGCGTTGTCCACGGCCCGCAGCCGCGTGACTACAGCCAGCGGACGCCCAAGAAGATGATCGCCGCCGCCCTGCGCGGTGCGCTGTCTGACCGGGCTCGCAACGGCCGGATCCACGCCATCACCGAACTGGTTGCCGGGCAGGAGCCCTCGACCAAGAGCGCCAAGGCGTTCCTGGCCGAGATCACCGACCGCAAGCAGGTGCTGGTGGTGCTGGGCCGCGACGATCTGACTTCGGTCAAGAGCGTCCGGAACCTGCCGAACGTGCATGTGCTGGCCTACGACCAGCTCAACACCTATGACGTGCTGAAGGCCGATGACCTGGTGTTCAGCGTCGAGGCCCTCAACGGCTTCATCAACGCCAAGAAGAAAGAGGAGGTGTCGGCCTGATGGCAACCATCGCTGACCCCCGCGACATCATCCTGGCCCCGGTGATCTCGGAGAAGTCGTACTCGTTGATCGAAGACAACGTGTACACCTTCGTTGTCCACCCGGACTCGAACAAGACGCAGATCAAGATCGCTATCGAGCAGATCTTCAGCGTCAAGGTCTCCTCGGTGAACACCGCCAACCGGCAGGGCAAGCGCAAGCGCACCCGCACCGGTTTCGGACAGCGCAAGAGCACCAAGCGCGCCATCGTCACCCTGGCACCGGGCAGCAAGCCGATCGACCTGTTTGGAGCCCCCGCGTAGTCGGGGAGTAGAGGACTAGAGAAGACATGGCTATTCGCAAGTACAAGCCGACGACCCCCGGTCGCCGCGGCTCGAGCGTCGCCGATTTCTCGGAGATCACTCGCTCGACTCCCGAGAAGTCGCTGGTTCGCCCGCTGCACGGCACCGGTGGTCGTAACGCCCACGGCCGCATCACCACTCGTCACAAGGGTGGCGGCCACAAGCGTGCCTACCGGCTGATTGATTTCCGTCGCCACGACAAGGACGGCGTCAACGCCAAGGTTGCGCACATCGAGTACGACCCCAACCGCACCGCGCGCATCGCTCTGCTGCACTTCCTGGATGGCGAGAAGCGCTACATCATCGCGCCGGTCGGGCTTTCGCAGGGTGACGTGGTGGAGTCGGGCGCCAACGCCGACATCAAGCCGGGCAACAACCTGCCGTTGCGCAACATCCCGACGGGTACCACCGTGCACGCCGTCGAGCTGCGTCCCGGCGGTGGAGCCAAGATGGCCCGCTCTGCCGGTGCCGGTATCCAGCTGCTGGGCAAGGAAGGCGCTTACGCCTCCCTGCGTATGCCCAGCGGTGAGATCCGCCGCGTCGACGTGCGCTGCCGCGCCACCGTCGGTGAGGTCGGCAACGCCGAGCAGGGCAACATCAACTGGGGTAAGGCCGGCCGTATGCGGTGGAAGGGCAAGCGCCCGACCGTCCGTGGTGTCGTGATGAACCCGGTCGACCACCCGCACGGTGGTGGTGAAGGTAAGACCTCCGGTGGTCGTCACCCGGTGAGCCCGTGGGGCAAGCCCGAAGGCCGCACCCGCAAGCCGAACAAGGCGAGCGACAAGCTCATCGTCCGTCGCCGGCGCACCGGCAAGAAGCGCTAGGAGTAAGCGATGCCACGCAGCCTTAAGAAGGGCCCGTTCATCGACGACCATCTGCTCAAGAAGGTCGACGTACAGAACGAGAAGAACACCAAGCAGGTCATCAAGACCTGGTCGCGTCGGTCGACCATCATCCCCGACTTCATTGGCCACACCTTCGCGGTGCATGACGGGCGCAAGCACGTTCCCGTCTTCGTCACCGAAGCGATGGTCGGTCACAAGCTGGGCGAGTTCGCCCCGACGCGGACCTTCAAGGGTCATATCAAGGACGACCGAAAGAGCAAGCGGCGCTAATGACTACAACGACTGAATACCCATCGGCCAAGGCCGTTGCACGGTTCGTGCGGGTCTCGCCGACCAAGGCACGCCGGGTCATTGACTTGGTGCGCGGCAAGCCCGTGGCCGTCGCCATCGACATCCTGCGGTGGGCACCGCAGGCGGCCAGCGAGCCAGTGGCCAAAGTCATCGCCAGCGCTGCCGCCAACGCGCAGAACAACGACGGTCTGGATCCCTCCACCCTGGTGGTGTCGGAGATCTTCGCCGACGAGGGCCCGACCGCTAAGCGCATCCGTCCCCGCGCGCAGGGCCGTGCGTTCCGGATCCGCAAGCGCACCAGCCACATCACCGTGGTGGTGGAGAGCCGTCCCAAGTCCGAGAAGGGCGGTAAGGCCGGAACTTCACAGGCCGCTGCTCGTGCCCGCCGGGCCGAGGGCTCGAAGGCTGCCGCCAACAAGACCACCGCTGAGGCGAAGGGAGGCTCGCGCTAGTGGGCCAGAAGATCAATCCGCACGGTTTCCGGCTCGGTATCACCACCGACTGGAAGTCCCGCTGGTACGCCGACAAGCAGTACGCGGACTATGTCAAGGAAGACGTGGCGATCCGCCGTCTGCTGGCCACTGGCCTGGAGCGTGCCGGCATCGCCAAGGTGGAGATCGAGCGCACCCGTGACCGGGTTCGCGTCGACATCCACACCGCGCGTCCCGGCATCGTCATCGGCCGTCGTGGCACCGAGGCTGACCGCATCCGCGCCGACCTGGAGAAGCTGACCAAGAAGCAGGTGCAGCTGAACATCCTCGAGGTGAAGAACCCCGAGGCCGAGGCGCAGCTGGTTGCCCAGGGTGTCGCCGAGCAGCTTTCGAATCGTGTGGCGTTCCGTCGCGCGATGCGAAAGGCCATCCAGTCGGCCATGCGTCAGCCGAACGTCAAGGGCATTCGGGTGCAGTGCTCGGGCCGCCTCGGCGGTGCTGAGATGAGCCGCTCGGAGTTCTACCGCGAGGGTCGGGTGCCGCTGCACACGCTGCGTGCCGATATCGACTACGGCTTGTACGAAGCCAAGACCACCTTCGGCCGGATCGGCGTGAAGGTCTGGATCTACAAGGGCGACATCGTCGGTGGCAAGCGTGAGCTCGCCGCCGCGGTGGCCGCGCCTGCCGGTGACCGTCCGCGCCGTGAGCGTCCGGCCGGTGCCCGTCCGCGTCGGAGCGGCGCATCGGGTACCACCGCGACGAGCACCGAGGCCGGCCGTGCCGCCGCAGAGACCCCTGCCTCGGACGGTGCTAGCGCGCCGTCCGCAGAAACCACGGAGAGCTAAACATGCTGATTCCCCGTAAGGTCAAGCACCGCAAGCAGCATCACCCGAAGAAGAAGGGCACCGCCTCGGGCGGTACCACTGTTGCCTTCGGTGACTACGGCATTCAGGCGCTGGGCCATGCATACATCACGAACCGGCAGATCGAGTCCGCTCGTATCGCCATCAACCGGCACATCAAGCGTGGCGGCAAGGTCTGGATCAACATCTTCCCCGACCGCCCGCTGACCAAGAAGCCAGCCGAAACCCGCATGGGTTCCGGTAAGGGTTCGCCGGAGTGGTGGGTTGCGAACGTCAAGCCCGGTCGTGTGCTGTTCGAGTTGAGCTACCCGAACGAGGAGACCGCGCGCGAAGCATTGACGCGCGCGATCCACAAGCTGCCGATCAAGGCGCGCATCATCACACGAGAGGAGCAGTTCTGATGGCAGTGGGAATTTCCGCTGGCGAACTGCGGGAAAGCAACGAGGACGAGCTGATCACCAAGCTGCGTGAGTCCAAGGAAGAGCTGTTCAATCTGCGCTTCCAGATGGCCACCGGTCAGCTCGCCAACAACCGTCGGCTGCGTGCGGTGCGCCAGGAGATCGCGCGCATCTACACGGTAATGCGTGAGCGCGAGCTCGGATTGGCCGCAGGACCCGATAGCGAGGACAGCAAGTGAGCGAGACCAAGAAGGCCGCCGGGCCTAAGCACACCCCGGCCACCGAGCAGCCGCGTGGGCGTCGTAAGACCGCCATCGGTTATGTCGTCTCGGACAAGATGCAGAAGACCATCGTGGTCGAGCTCGAGTCCCGTGCACGGCACGCCCTGTACGGCAAGATCATCCGCACCACGTCGAAGGTCAAGGCCCACGATGAGAACGGTGACGCCGGTGTCGGCGACCGCGTCTCGCTGATGGAGACTCGTCCGACGTCGGCCACCAAGCGGTGGCGCCTGGTCGAGGTTCTCGAAAAGGCCAAGTAAACAGATACGCAAAAAGCGCGCCGTTCCCGAAAGGGGCGGTGCGCTTTTGCTTTGGGGGAGTGTCAGCCCCGTGCATTGCGCCGAGTGCATACCGCACGCAGGTGAATCCGGCGATTTGTCTGCGTGCGGTATGCACTCGATGAGCGTCTAGCGGCGCAGGAAGTCCACGACGGTCTGCTCGAAGGCCTGCTTGGCTTCGATCATCACCCAGTGGCCGCTGTTGGGGAAGATATGCAGTTCGGCATTGGGGATGAGTCGCATCGGCACGATCGCCATGTCCGGCGGGCTGACTCTGTCATCGCGGCCCCAGGTGAGCAGGGTCGGGCACTTGATCTTGTGCATCATCGCCCAGTACGGCGCGATATCGGCGTTCGCGAGGAACTGCTGTTGCATCGCGAAGGCTTTGGAGCCGTACATCAGCTGCGCGGTCTTATGCGCGTCCGGGTTGATCGCGGCTTCCCAACGCTCCTCGATGAGCTCCTCGGTGACGACGGCGGGGTTCCACACCATCGAGTTGAGCCAGCGGACCAGCTTGTCGCGGTCGGGGTTGTCGGTGAACTCCTGCAGCAGGCGCAGGCCCTCGCTGGGGCTCGGGCTGAAGATGTTCGGTCCGACACCGCCGATGGTGACGAGCTTGGTGATGCGGTCGGGGTGCTTGATCGCCAGATTGATGCCGACGACCCCGCCCATCGAGTTTCCGACGATGGCGGCGGACTCGATACCGAGGCCGTCCATGAACCGGATCACCGAGGCGCCGGCCGTCAGGACGGGGTGTCCCTGCACGGCATCGCTGACGCCGAACCCGGGAAACTCCAGGACGTAGGTATGGAAGTGCTTGGCGAAAACCTCGAGGTTCCCGCGGTAGTTGCGCCATCCCGTCACACCGGGGCCGGAGCCGTGCAGCAAGATCAGCGGCTCGCCCTCACCGGCCTCGTGATAGCGCAGCACGCCCTGATCGGTGGCCAGTTCTTTCTTGGTGCCCTCGTATGTCACGTCCACCACACAAGAGTAGAACGTGTTTCAGTTTCGGGTGACGGCGGTGCCCGCTGAGTGGGCAAGGCACACGCGGGGACTGCGCCATGTGGATTAGGTGCGAGTAAGGGGCCGGTAACAGTCGTTTTCGGATGCTGCCAACTTCTGTCAATGTGCGGGCAGACCTGTCTACGCTGGACGAATGAACCGATACGTCAAGCGTGGGTCGGTCGGGGTTTCGATTTTCGCGGTGTCCGCGGCGGCCGCCGCGGTGCTCGCTACACACACGGAGAGCTCTCCAACCGCCCGCGCGGCGGGCTGTCCCGATGTGGATGTGTCCTTCGCGCGCGGGACCAACGACACACCCGGGCTCGGCGATGTCGGGAAGGCGGTCACCGACGAAATCGTCGATCGGCTCCCCGGTAAGAACGTCGAGATCTATGCGGTCAACTATCCGGCGAGCTTCGACTGGGTCCGTGCCGGCGACGGAGCCAATGACATGAGCTTCCGCGTCCAAGAAGTGGCGCGGAACTGTCCGAACGCCCAGTTCGTGCTCGGGGGCTTTTCCCAGGGCGCGGCGGTCGTCGACGTGCTGTTCGGCAAGAACGGGACGGGCCTTACCTTCAATAGCCCGCTTCCGGCCGATCTTGAAAAGCGGGTCGCCGCAATCGTATTGATCGGGAATCCCAAGAACTGGCAGGTTGCCGGCATGAATCTGGACCTGGAGATCAGGGATGACCAGCGCAGCAAGGTCATCGACATCTGCAACCCTGGTGACGGGATCTGTGATCCGGCCGGCGGCGGCCTGGGGCCGCACATGCAGTACAAATCGGACGGGTCGGCCGAGCGTGCCGCCGATTTCGTCGCCAACCGCCTGACCGCCGTCGCTGCCAGCCGTAGCGCGGCGGCCGCTTCCAGCAGCAGCTCCACGAGTACTTCCGGCGCCCCGGCCTCAACGTCCAAGAGCGCCCAGCCGTTGAGCGGAACGACGACACCGCCCACCACGGCACCGTCGCTCACCTCGTCCGCTGCGCCGCAGCCTTCGTCGTCCACACCAAAGCCGGTGGCGGCGACACCGACGCGAAAGGCGCCGGCGTGGATGATGCCGGCGACCGACGGCCCGGCACCCGATGCTCCAGCGGCGGTGGCATCGACCAGCAGCATCCCTGCGCCCGATCCGGGTCGGCACGGCCCGCCGCCGGGTCCGGCATCCGGTGGTCAGTAAGCCTGCATGACCGTTTCGACTGCTGACACGCCAACTCCTTCGGGCCGGGCTGACACTCGCCGCGCCATCTGGAACACCATCAGAGGGTCGTCCGGCAACCTCGTCGAGTGGTACGACGTCTACGTCTACACCGTCTTCGCGATGTACTTCGAGAAGAAATTCTTCGATGAGGCCGACCAGAACTCGACGGTCTACGTGTATGCGATCTTCGCGGTCACGTTCATCACCCGGCCAGTGGGATCGTGGTTCTTCGGCAGGTTCGCCGACCGGCACGGCCGCCGTGCCGCGCTGACCATCAGCGTCTCGTTGATGGCCGCCTGCTCTATGGTCATCGCCCTGGTGCCCTCGCGCACCAGCATCGGAATGGCCGCGCCGATCGTGCTGATCCTGTGCAGACTGGTCCAGGGTTTCGCGACCGGCGGCGAGTATGGAACCTCGGCCACCTACATGTCCGAGGCCGCCACCCGTGAGCGGCGCGGTTTCTTCTCGTCGTTCCAGTACGTGACGCTGGTGGGCGGCCATGTGCTCGCCCAATTCACGCTGCTGATCATCCTGACAGTCTTCGACAAGGAGCAAGTTCACGAATTCGGTTGGCGCATAGCCTTTGCCGTCGGAGGTGTGGCCGCGATCGTCGTGTACTGGTTGCGGCGCACCATGGACGAATCGCTTAGCGACGAACAGCTGGCGGCCATCAAGTCCGGTGAGGACACCAGCTCCGGATCGATGCGCGAGCTACTCGCTCGGTACTGGCGACCACTGGTGCTGTGCTTCCTCATCACGATGGGCGGCACCCTCGCGTTTTACACTTACAGCGTCAATGCGCCGGCGATCGTCAAGACCGCCTACAAGGACCAGGCCATGACCGCCACCTGGATCAACTTGGCGGGACTCATCTTCCTGATGCTGCTGCAACCCATTGGCGGGATCATCAGCGACAAGGTGGGGCGCAGGCCGCTGTTGCTGTGGTTCGGCTTCGGGGGACTCGTCTACACGTATGTCCTCATCACGTACCTGCCCCAGACACGGTCGCCCATCGCGTCATTTCTGTTGGTGGCCGGCGCCTACGTGATCTTGACCGGATACACCTCCATCAATGCGCTGGTTAAGTCCGAACTGTTTCCGTCTCATGTGCGTGCACTCGGCGTAGGTGTGGGCTACGCGCTGGCGAACTCGGTGTTCGGCGGGACGGCGCCCCTGATCTACCAAACCCTCAAGGAACATGGTCAGGTGCCGCTGTTCATCGGGTACGTCACGGTGTGCATCGCGATTTCCCTGGTGGTCTACCTCTTCTTCCTTACCAACAAGTCGGAGACCTACCTGGACCGCGAGCAGGGCTCGGCGTTCCAGCGATAGGACACGATATGCGTTGGTTCAGTCGGCGTAAGGCCATCCTTGAGTTACCGGCCGAGCTGTTGGCGTCCGATAGCCCATTGGACGTAGGCCCATTCGCAACGTTCGACGAGTTCTTCAGGAAGCTGTCGACAGCGCAATGGAACGTGCTGGAAGGCCTCATTGGACGAATCGATGCCTACGACGGCTCATTTGGTCATGTGGAGGTCGTAAATCCAGCGGCTGGGGAGCTGACTCTCGGATTCTGTGAGTTCGCGCCGATCACCGATGAGCTGTTCGCCCTGCTGCCAACGGCGCGGTTGCGCTCGGTGGATGACTATGGCAAGTACAGCCGTCGGTGGAGCGAACGTGTGGCCGTGGCCAAGTGCGCCGCGGACGTCGAAAGGTACCCCGCCGGAGAAGCGCTGGCCAGCATCCTCGTGCTCTTTGGTCGTGAACGGATGTTTCCCGGGCTCGTGGTTAAGTACCTCGAGCTCGGCGTGATGTCCGCGTTGCTGCAACGGGTCATCACCACTCGACCCTGAAGCAACGCCGCGAGAGGAGCGGCGTGGATTTGTATCCGACCTGCGGGTTCGCCTACACTAGGGCGGTTGTCTTGTGGGTGCTTGGCGCCCGGGGGCAGGTAGGCATTCCCACCAGGTGAAAACCGGGGATGACGGGTGCCCTGGAGACAACATGACCGCGTGTGTCGGGTCGGAATCCGGCACACATCCACTTCCAGGTCACGTAGGAGAGACCAGTGATTCAGCAGGAGTCACGGCTGAAGGTCGCCGACAACACCGGTGCCAAGGAGATCTTGTGCATCCGCGTGCTCGGTGGCTCGTCGCGACGCTACGCCGGGATCGGGGACATCATTGTGGCGACCGTCAAGGACGCCGTCCCCGGAGGCACCGTCAAGCGTGGTGACGTCGTCAAGGCCGTCATAGTCCGTACCGTCAAAGAGCGTCGCCGCCCGGATGGCAGCTACATCAAGTTCGATGAGAACGCCGCCGTCATCATCAAGGCCGACAACGACCCGCGTGGCACCCGCATCTTCGGGCCCGTCGGTCGCGAGCTTCGCGACAAGAAGTTCATGAAGATCGTTTCGCTCGCCCCGGAGGTGCTGTAAATGAAGGTGCACAAGGGCGACAACGTTCTCGTCATCGCCGGCAAGGACAAGGGCGCCAAGGGCAAGGTCATCGCGGCCTACCCGGAGCGCAACCGTGTCCTCGTCGAGGGCGTGAACCGTATCAAGAAGCACACCGCGCAGTCGGCCAATGAGCGTGGCGCGCAGTCAGGCGGGATTGTTACCCAGGAGGCCGCCATCCACGTGTCGAACGTGATGGTGATCGACTCCGACGGCAAGCCGACCCGTATCGGCTACCGCATAGACGAAGAGACCGGCAAGAAGGTCCGTATCTCCCGCCGCAACGGGAAGGACATCTGATGACCACCACCGAAAACACTCAGCCCCGTCTGAAGGCTCGCTACCGCGAAGAGATCAAGACCGCGCTGAACGAAGAGTTCAAGTACGCCAACGTGATGCAGATCCCGGGCGTCGTGAAGGTCGTCGTCAACATGGGTGTGGGTGACGCCGCGCGCGACGCCAAGCTCATCAACGGCGCCGTCACCGACCTGGCCGCTATCACGGGCCAGAAGCCGGAGATCCGCAAGGCTCGCAAGTCCATCGCACAGTTCAAGCTGCGTGAAGGCATGCCGATCGGTGCCCGCGTCACGCTGCGCGGAGACCGCATGTGGGAGTTCCTGGACCGACTCGTGTCCATTGCGCTGCCGCGTATCCGCGACTTCCGCGGCCTGTCGCCCAAGCAGTTCGACGGCAAGGGCAACTACACCTTCGGTCTCACCGAGCAGTCGATGTTCCACGAGATCGACGTGGACTCCATTGACCGCCCGCGGGGCATGGACATCACCGTCGTCACCTCGGCGACCACCGACGACGAGGGGCGGGCACTGCTGCGGCAACTCGGCTTCCCCTTCAAAGAACTTGAGCAGGGAGCGAAGAAGTAGATGGCGAAGACTGCGCTGGTCAATAAGGCCAACAAGAAGCCGAAGTTCGCGGTGCGCGCATACACCCGGTGCAACCGGTGTGGACGCCCGCACGCCGTGTTCCGCAAGTTCGGCCTGTGCCGAATCTGCTTGCGGGAGATGGCACACGCCGGCGAACTGCCCGGCATCCGCAAGAGCAGCTGGTAAACCTCTGCACAATAGGCCGGGACTTTCGAGTCCCGGCCTATTGGCGTCTCTCCGATGGCCGTGAAGCCCTGCCAGGCTCCACGGCCATTACGCTTGCGGCCGTGCCAGTGAAGCGTGACATGACGCGGCGGTTGTTGGTTGTGCTGGTTGCACTCGTGGCCGCCGTGGTGTCGTGCAGCCCCACCACGGCCGCGGATCCGACGATCGTCAACACCCGCGCGGGTGCGGTGCGTGGGCACATCGACGACGAAGTACGTGTCTTCACCGCCATTCCTTATGCGGCGCCGCCGGTCGGCCCGCGACGATTCACCGAGCCGGAGCCTGTCGCGCCGTGGTCGGATACCCGTGATGCGACGGGCCCCGGCGTCGAATGCCCGCAGCCGGGAGCCGAGAGCGATCTGACCCAGAACGAGGACTGTCTGGTCCTCAACGTCACCATGCCGCGGCACACCCAGGGGAAAGTGCCGGTGCTGGTGTGGATTCACGGCGGCGCCTTCATCTCCGGTAATGGTGTCGGCTACAACGCACGAAAGCTGGCCGCCCAGGGCGGAATCGCCGTCGTCACCATCAACTACCGACTAGGGACGTTGGGGTTCTTGGCCACCCCGGGTCTGTCCGATGTGATCGGCAACTACGGGCTGCTGGATCAGGAGGCGGCGCTGCGATGGGTGCGCGACAACATCGCCGCGTTCGGAGGCGATCCCGGGCAGGTGACGATCGGCGGCCAATCAGCGGGCGGCGTATCGGTGTGCGACCTGATGGTGGCGCCGAGCGCCGCTGGCCTGTTCCGATCCGCGATCATGGAGAGCGCTCCATGCCAGGCGCAGGCCCCGGTCTCTTCTGCCGTCCGCGATAGCGCGGCCTACGCGGCCGAGGTGGGTTGCCCGGCGGGGCCCGGCACCGCCGGTTGCTTGCGCACACTATCGGTCGACGCGCTGCGGGATTCGCCGCAGTTCACCGGCATAGGGCTACCGGTGAGCCCGGTGACCGGGACGCCAGAGCTTCCGGCGCCGCCACTGGACGCGTTCACGAGTGGCTTGGCCTCGCCCGTCCCTGTCCTCATAGGCAGCAATGCCAACGAGGCCACGGTGTTTGAGGCCCAGCAGTACCAGCACAAGCCCGTGCCGAGCACCGCCGAGGAGTATCAGCGCGCGCTCGACAGCAAGTACGCGGACAGGGCCGCGGAACTCGCGCGGAGATATCCCCTGTCCGCGTACGGTGGAAATGTGCTCGCCGCGCTCGCGGCGATCGACACCGATAACAGCTATGCGTGCCCGACCCTCGGTCTGGCCGAGGCGTTGGTTAGAAAGACGCCGGTGTACGCATACGAATTTGCCGACCCTGCCGCGCCGGTAGATCAGCAGTACCGGGACGCACCGTTGCCGCTGGGGGCCTCGCACGGTTCGGAATTGGGATATCTGTTCGATCTGTCCAGATCGTTGAGTCAGGAGTCCGCCGCCCTGTCCACACGAATGATCCAGTACTGGACACAGTTCGTGAAGACCGGGAATCCGAACGGTGACGGCCAACCAGAATGGCCCAAATATCTACCCGGAGGTGCGTTCCTGCGCCTGGCGCCGCCAACGCCACAGTCGGGAGAAGGTTTCGCCAATACCCATCAGTGCGGTTACTGGCGGTAGCGGCGGCTGCTCCAGGCAAATCTGGAAACGCTCGTCATCTAGAATCGGCCGGTGGTTGACCGCCGTCGCGACATTCAAGGGTTGCGGGCGGTAGCCATTCTTCTCGTCGTCGCTTATCACAGCGGTCTGCCCGTCTCCGGCGGATTCATCGGTGTCGACGTCTTCTTCGTCATCTCCGGATTCGTGATCACCCGACTGCTGCTGCGTGAGACCGATCGGGCGGGGCGCATCGACGTGCGGCGCTTCTACGCGCGCCGGGTGCGGCGTCTGCTGCCCGCGCTCGCACTCCTGATTATCGTGGTGCTCCCGGTGACCGCCGTCATCCAAAGTCCGCTGGGGTCAATGCAGGTCGCGGCGCGAACCGCCGCCGCCGCGGCGTTGTTCGTCTCGAACGCGGTGCTTTTCCTGGAACCCTCGGGCTACTTCGCCGCGCCGGCGGTGATGAATCCATTCCTGCACACCTGGTCGCTGGCAGTCGAGGAGCAGTTCTACCTGATATTCCCGGGCCTGATGGTGCTGGCGGCTGACGTGGCAATGCTGCGGCGGGTCAGTCGGCTGCTCATCACGTTCTCGCTGCTTCTGGCGCTATCGGTCTCATCGCTGCTGCTCGCGATCTACCTGACGGCCAGCGATGGTCTCCCTTTTCACGCGCACAACGCGGCATTCTCGTTTTACAGCTCGCCCACGCGCGCATGGGAATTCGGGGTCGGTGCGCTGATCGCGCTGGGGGAGAGCCGGATACGCCGATGGAGCAGTCGGGTGGCGTTGCCGATCGCGGTCCTGGGTGCGGCCGGTGTCCTCTGGGGCGCCGTCGCGATATCCGCGACGGACCCGTTTCCGGGAATCAATGCGCTGGTCCCGGTGCTGGGCTCGGGCCTGCTGATCGTCGCGGGGTCGGTATCGGCGCAGCAGCCCGTCGGCTGGGTGCTGTCCTCGGCGCCGATGCAATGGATGGGGGACTTGTCCTATAGCTGGTACCTGTGGCACTGGCCGCTCATCGTTTTCGCCAACAATCTGTTGAGCGCCGAGTATCGGTGGGTGGTGCCCTGCGCGGGCGTGCTCTCGCTGCTTCCGGCCTGGTTGTCGAAGCGCTATGTCGAAGACCCGATTCGTGCGGGCCGAAAGCTGGCCGATCTTCGCGCGCCGCGACTCGCGGCGACCTCCGTCGGATTGGCGGTGCTCGTTTCGGCGGTGACATTCGGTGCCGCACAGATAGCCACACCCGCGATTCGTGACGCGCGTGCGCAGCGAGCGGCCCATCTGGATGTCGTCAGAGGGTGTATCGGCAACATGCCGGATGACGAAAAGACTCGTCTGGACTGCGTGTGGCCCGGAGGCGGAGACGTCGATTCGCGGTCGGTCGTACTTGTCGGTGATTCCAACGCCGGACAGTTCGCCGAGGCGCTCATCCCGGCGGCGACACAGCAAAACCGGACGATGATCCTCGCGACAAACGCAGCCTGCCCCTTCGTCGAGCTCGTCCTCGATCCCTCACCGCCTGGCTGCATCGATTTCGTGCGGAGCTGGACGAGCGCGCTGGCGGCAGTCCGGCCGGGACTGGCGGTGATCGCCTCCGCATCAAGCGATTACTTCCTGGCCGATCAACATGTCCGCTTCCAGCTTCCTGATACGCAGGAATGGGTCGGCGATGATGCCGGTAAGGGCCGGTTGTGGCAGCAGGGGATGGCGGCGGTGCTGCAGAAGCTGTCGGCGGTGCGCGTCCCCGTGGTCGTCGTGCATACCTTGCCGCATTTCGTGAACTGGGATCTGTACAAATGCCCGGGTTACGAGGCCTGGACATCCCCCTCCCACTGCGGCCGCACCGTCGCGTTGGCGGACATTCAGCGGCAACAGAACATCGCCATGGCGGCCGAGCAGCGTGCCGCCGGTGGACTTCCCGGGGTGTCCACCGTTGACCTGGGTTCAGCGATGTGTCCGGACGCCATATGCCGCACCAATATGGGTGCGCGCTGGGTGGCGCGCGACGGCGGGCACATCACGGTGGGCGAAGCTCAACGGCTGCAGCCGGAATTCACGCGCCTCATCGCTGAGCGCGCCCGTGCATGAGTCGACGAGAATGACGTGACTCGCGGTATCCCAGCCCAACGTCGCTGGGCCACATGATTCCGGGTCAGCAACCTTCTCTGCTGTGCCGGAGGGCTCGCGTGGGCCGAGACCGGCGTGCGTGTCAATTCCGGGTCGTGCGATCGGATGCTTTGCTGTTGATTCGGCGCTGTGCGTGTGTCGTGCGGTGGGGAACGTTCTGGGGCTGTGGCCTGTGCAGGAGTTCTCTGTGCAGTGTTGTGCATCTCGCAACGAACGGCTGAGTTAGCGACGGTGGTCCAGCTGGTATACCTTTGTGATGCCGCATTGCTGATAGTCCGGCAGTGGCTCGACAAACTCGCTGATCTGGAGGGTTGGGCAGCGAGAGGGGTCGAAGAAATCATGTCTGAGCAAATAATGACGAATGGACACACCGATGCAGGTCTCGCAGGGTCGACGAGAAATCACCAAGGTGCGGTTGCGCACAACCGGCGTGGCAGCGCTCGCAGCGCTGGCCCTTGTGGCACTTCCCGGTGTGGCCAGTGCCGACCCCGAGGTACTGCAGTCCACTGATCAGCTCGGCCTGCGGTTCGAGAAGACCAGCACTCCTCAGCCGGAGGGGGCAACCACCACCATCACGGTGCGTACCGCCGACGGCAAGGTTGTGCAGACGATCTCCGAGCCCTTCAAAGGCTGGCTCAACGGCGCGGCGGTCGAGTTGCGCGACATCGATCAGGACGGGCGTGACGATCTGCTCGTTCAGGTAGACGCGCGCGTCAAGGACGGGAAATGGGCGATCTGGCACGCGTCGGGTAGCAACCCGAAGCTGTCACGCGTCGGCGTCGTCGACGGGCATCCAGTGCCTGCCGGACCTGGTGTGATCGAGACGGAGACCGAGCAGGGCACATTCTTCTACACCATCAAGGGCAACGCACTGGCCATCGCGCCCGCGCCTGCCGCGTAGCCTCGCGGTTTGATACCGCCGCATTAGCCAAATGTGCTGTGGTGCACTCTATTAGGTATGTCAGAGGCTTTGCACCCCGTCTTTCAGCCGCGTTTCGAAACAGTTCTCGCACGTAACCCGGGAGAGGCAGAGTTTCAGCAGGCTGTTTTCGAGGTGATGGCCAGTCTGACTCCCTTGGTGGGCAAGACACCGGACTACGACCGCTGGTCGATTCTGCAACGGATCTGTGAACCAGAGCGGCAGATCATCTTTCGGGTCCCATGGATCAGGGACGATGGCGCTGTCGAGATCAACCGTGGCTACCGGGTGGAGTTCAACTCCGCGCTCGGCCCCTACAAGGGTGGCCTGCGCTTCCATCCGAGCGTGAACCTGTCGATCGTGAAATTCCTTGGCTTCGAGCAGATGTTCAAGAACGCGCTCACCGGGCTGCCCATCGGCGGCGGCAAGGGCGGATCCGATTTCGATCCCAAGGGCCGCTCTGACGCCGAAATCATGCGCTTCTGTCAGTCCTTCATGACCGAGCTCTATCGGCACCTCGGCGAATACACGGATGTGCCCGCCGGCGATATCGGCGTGGGTCAGCGGGAAATCGGGTACCTCTTCGGGCAGTACAAGCGCATCACCAATCGCTACGAATCCGGTGTGCTGACGGGCAAGGGGTTGCCCTGGGGCGGATCTCAGGTGCGCACCGAAGCCACCGGCTATGGAGTCGTACTTTTCGCCGAGGAGATGCTCGCAACCCGTGCACAATCGTTGGCCGGGAAGACAGTGGTGGTGTCCGGCGCGGGGAATGTCGCGATCTACGCCGTGGAGAAGGCGCAGCAGTTGGGCGCGAAGGTCATCGCCTGCTCGGACAGCGACGGCTACATCGTCGACGAGCGGGGCCTGAATCTCGAACTCCTCAAGGAGATCAAGGAGGTCCGGCGGGGCCGGCTCTCCGAGTATGTCGCCGAGCACGGCGGGGGAGCGCGCCAGATCACTGACGGCACCCTCTGGGAGGTGCCCTGCCAGGTCGCGCTGCCGTGCGCCACTCAGAACGAACTCGACGGCAAGGATGCCCGCAGGCTCATCGACAACGGTGTGCAGCTCGTCGCCGAGGGCGCCAACATGCCCTGCACGCCGGAGGCGGTGAAGAACCTCCAGGACGCGGGGGTGCTGTACGCGCCCGGCAAGGCGTCGAACGCCGGTGGAGTAGCGACCAGTGCGCTCGAAATGCAGCAGAACGCCAGCCGCGACTCATGGTCGTTCGAGCAGACCGAAAACCGCCTGCAATCGATCATGCGATCCATCCACGCCACCTGCATCGAAACCGCGGATCACTACGGGGACCCGGGGAACTATGTGACCGGCGCCAATCTGGCCGGATACACGCGTGTCGCCGACGCGATGGTCGCCCTCGGCGTCATCTGAGGAGCGTGTTCGATCGTTCGGCTCCGGTCGTGTGCGTGCTGTGTTGTCAGTGACGTATGCGCAGGTGCGGCGGGTTGGTGCTCGCGGTCGTCGCGGCATTATCTGGCGCCGGGGTAGCGCACGCCGACCGGCCCGAGCCGGTGCCGCTGTACGGCACCTACGACACCTACCTGGATCATTCACGGCAGACATTCGAGGGCAGGCCGGATGCCTCGGACCCGTCAGCGCAGGCGGCGAGCTTCACCACCATTTGCGGCGCGCAGGGGTGTGTGGCGCATTGGTTGCGGCCAGATCCGACGTCCTGGTGCCGAACGGTGATGGCAGCTTTTCGGGTGAGCGCACGTTCACGGTCGGCGCACCGGGATGTCCGGACGATGGACCGGGTACCTACTGGCTGCCGTTCACGCTGACACCCACCGATTGACCGGTCGGCGGCACCGATTTGGTCCGTACGTCCAGGCCACCTACACTTGACCGGTTGCCTGGGCTGTGTTTCGCCCATGGCCGGTCGGTACGTGCTTTCGGGTTCTATGGATAGCACTACCGATGCACGACCCCTGACCGAACCCGGTCAGATACGGAAGATCACTTCGCAGTAGGCCCACCACGGGATGTACCAGGCCCTTTACGGGAACCGGTACGAGCGTGCTGTATGGGAACCGCGGCGAGAAAGGTTGATGGACTCTGTCATGACTATGACTGATCCGATCGCAGACTTTCTGACACGTCTGCGCAATGCCAACTCGGCATACCACGATGAGGTGACCCTGCCGCATTCGAAGATCAAGGCCAATATCGCCGAGATCCTCAAGCGCGAGGGCTACATCACCGATTACCGCACCGAGGACGCCCGCGTGGGCAAGAGCCTGGTTGTCTCGCTCAAGTACGGCCCTAGCCGTGAGCGCAGCATCGCCGGCCTGCGACGCGTGTCGAAGCCCGGTCTGCGTGTGTACGCAAAATCCACCAATCTGCCCAAGGTTCTCGGTGGCCTTGGCGTGGCGATCATCTCCACGTCCACTGGCCTGCTCACCGACCGTCAGGCGTCCCGACAGGGCGTGGGCGGCGAAGTCCTCGCGTACGTCTGGTAGGGGAGGACTACAAACATGTCGCGTATTGGAAAGCAGCCAGTGCTGGTTCCCGCCGGAGTGGACGTCAACATCGACGGCCAGAACGTTTCGGTCAAGGGTTCCAAGGGCACACTCGAACTGACAGTGAGCGAGCCGATTTCGGTGTCGCGCAACGACGATGGCGCCATCGTGGTCACCCGTCCCGATGACGAGCGGCGCAACCGCTCGCTCCACGGACTGTCTCGCACCCTGATCGCCAACCTGGTGACCGGTGTGACGCAGGGTTACACCACCAAGATGGAGATCTTCGGCGTGGGTTACCGCGTCGTCGCCAAGGGATCGAACCTGGAGTTCGCGCTCGGTTACAGCCACCCCGTGCTGATCGAGGCGCCCGAGGGCATCACGTTCGCGGTCGAGACCCCCACCAAGTTCTCGGTCAGCGGAATCGACAAGCAGAAGGTTGGCCAGATCTCGGCCAACATCCGCCGCCTGCGTCGCCCCGACCCCTACAAGGGCAAGGGCATTCGCTACGAGGGTGAGCAGATCCGCCGCAAGGTCGGAAAGACAGGTAAGTGACCATGGCTCAAACGAAGACAGAAGCGAAGCAGCACGAGCCCGTCGGCAAGAGTGTTTCGGAGGCGCGTCGCACCTCGCGTCTGCGCCGCCACGCACGTCTGCGCAAGAAGGTGTCCGGTACGGACGCGCGGCCTCGTCTGGTCGTCAACCGTTCGGCCCGCCACATCCACGTGCAGCTGGTCAACGATCTCACCGGCACCACGCTGGCGGCGGCCTCGTCCATCGAGCCCGACGTGCAGGCAGTGGACGGCGACAAGAAGGCACGCAGCGCTCGGGTCGGTCAGCTGATCGCCGAGCGTGCGAAGGCTGCCGGCGTGGACACCGTGGTGTTCGACCGCGGTGGCTACACCTACGGTGGCCGGATTGCCGCACTCGCCGACGCCGCCCGCGAGAACGGGCTGGTGTTCTGATGTTCGTGACTTTCAACGGAAGGAATGCATGATGGCGCAGCGCAATTCTGGCGCTCCCGATAATGCGGGCGGCGCCAACGAGGGTCGCGATGGCGGCCGTGGACGCCGCGACAACCGCGACGACCGTCGTGGTGGGCGTGACAACGCCGAGAAGAGCAACTACCTGGAGCGCGTTGTCACCATCAACCGCGTCTCCAAGGTCGTCAAGGGTGGTCGCCGGTTCAGCTTCACCGCGCTGGTGATCGTCGGCGACGGCAACGGCCTGGTGGGCGTTGGCTACGGCAAGGCCAAGGAAGTTCCGGCCGCTATCGCCAAGGGTGTGGACGAGGCTCGCAAGAACTTCTTCCGCGTTCCGCTTATCGGCGGCACCATCGTCCACCCCGTTCAGGGCGAGGATTCCGCCGGTGTCGTCATGCTGCGTCCGGCCTCGGCCGGTACCGGTGTGATCGCCGGTGGTGCTGCTCGCGCGGTGCTGGAGTGCGCTGGTGTGCACGACATCCTGGCCAAGTCGCTGGGTAGCGACAACGCCATCAACGTGGTCCACGCAACCGTCGCGGCGCTCAAGCAGCTGCAGCGCCCCGAAGAGGTTGCGGCACGTCGCGGTCTGCCCATCGAGGATGTGGCACCGGCCGGCATGCTCCGGGCTCGTGCAGAGTTCGCAGCTGCGGCAGCACAGGGAGGCAGCCATGGCTGATCTGAAGATCACCCAGGTGCGCAGCACCATCGGATCCCGGTGGAAGCAGCGCGAATCGTTGAAGACACTGGGCCTGCGCAAGATTCGCCAGACCGTTGTCCGTGAGGACAACGCGCAGACCCGCGGCCTGCTCCAGGTGGTTCGCCACCTGGTCACCGTCGAGGACGTGAAGTAAATGACCATCAAATTGCATCATCTACGCCCGGCCCCGGGCTCTAAGACCGAGCGCACCCGCGTCGGTCGTGGTGAGGGGTCCAAGGGTAAGACCGCGGGTCGCGGTACCAAGGGCACCAAGGCACGCAAGAACGTGCCGGTGACCTTCGAGGGTGGGCAGATGCCCATCCACATGCGGCTTCCGAAGCTCAAGGGCTTCAAGAACCGCTTCCGCACCGAGTACCAGGTGGTGAACGTGGCCGACATCGAGCGGCTGTTCCCCGAGGGTGGCGACGTCACCATTGAGGCCCTGGTTGCCAAGGGTGCGGTGCGCAAGAACGAGCTGGTGAAGGTGCTCGGCAACGGCGACCTCAAGGTCAAGGTGTCGGTGACTGCCAACAAGTTCAGCGATGCGGCTCGCGAGAAGATCACCGCCGCAGGCGGATCGGTCAACGAGGCCTAGTAAGCACTTTCTGCAGAGGGCGTCCACCTTCGGGTGGGCGCCCTTTCTGTTTCGCCGAGCGTGAAGCCAAGGCGACGATGCGGCCGATTTTCCGTCTTGGCTTCACACTCGGCGTCAGGTCAGTTGCGGGATGACCTCGGCGGCAAGACGCTCCATCTGCTCGCGATCGGCCGCTACGTCCTCGCCGACGGGATTGAGCAGGATCATCTCTGCACCCGCGTCGGCCACCTCACGCAGACCGGCGACGACCTCGTCGGCAGTGCCCCACACCGGCACGGCGTCAATGCCGTTCATCTCGCCATAGATTCGGCGCAGCCCTGCCTGGACGCGCGTGTGGGCGAGGTCCCGATCGTCGTCGATCATTAGGTAGACGCGCTTGCCGATCGGGAAGCCGGCCGCGTCCTTCCCCTGGCTCTGCAACGCAGTGTGCAGCTGCGTGACCTCCTCGGCGAAGGCAGCCGTGGTGGAGGAACCTGCGCCGAGGAACGCATCGCCATGGCGCACCGCGCGGGCGAGTGCGGCGGGCGCATGCCCGCCGAACCAGATGGGCGGATGCGGACGTTGTACGGGCTTGGGCTGGATTGCCAGATCGTCGACATTCCGGAAGCGCCCATGAAAGGTGATGCGCTCCTGGTCTGACCACGCCAGCTTCATCAGATCGAGTCCCTCGGTGAAGCTCGCGATGAAGGTCGCCTTGTCCACACCGAACGCCGCGAAGTTGCGGAAACCGCCGCCCGGGGCGACTCCGATGTCCAGACGCCCGTGACTGAGACGGTCCACCGCGGTGATGGCGGAGGCCAGCTGTAGCGGATCATGTTGTGAGGCGACGAGCACCGCGACGCCAAGGCGCAGGCGCGTGGTACATGCCGCCGCATACGCCAGTAGCTCCAGCGGAGCGATGATCGGTGAAGAGCCGACGGTCTGTTCCAGGGTCCAGCCGCCCTCGAAACCAAGCTCCTCGGCGCGTCTCAGATAGGCCCGGACGCCGTCGGCATCGAAGCTGCCGGTGTCGAACTGGGGAATGGAGATCGAGAACCGCATCCCACCACGGTACGTCCGGCTAGCGCTTCCGGTAGATATCGGCGACCCAGGCCTGCTTGCAGAATCGGTCCTGTGCGGAGGGTGGGTCCACGCCCGCGTCCGTCAAGGCCTGGTTCGTCTTCTCGGCTTGCCCTGGGGGAACATCGTCGTAGTTGAAGGAACACAACGTGTTTCCGTTGGTGTACCAGGTGCGGGCGGGATCGGGTGGATCTGGCCAGTCCGCCGCCTGCACGAAGAGGGAGCCGAGTCCCACCACCTTGTCGTTGACGAACCGGTAGAGGGATGCCCTTCCCGATCCGGCGCCGGTACTGGCGTAGAACGCGGCGAAGTGTTCATCGGTCGTCCGGAAATCCGGATAGCCGACTACCTGTCCCGCGTGAGAGAACTTCCCGGAGTCCTTGTTGACCCGCCACACATCCAGGACATCGCCATCGGAGCCGACGGTGTTCACCACTACCAGCTCATCGCGGCCGTCACGATCCAAGTCGGCAAGAAGCGGCGGAGTTCGTTCCGGTTTGTTGACGGGAACGGTAAAGGTCTGCCGCTCGGTCCCATTGGGCTCGTACACCTTGATGGTGACGGGGGGTGAGCCCAGCACCTCGAACGTCAGCTTCGCCGAATCCTTGGACCGCAACACGCAGTCCAGGGCCGGGTCTGGATCCGGTTCGATCGCTTGCGGCGTGATCGACGAGCACAGTGGCAGCGCATCGAGGCGGCTGGGTGCCGAGCTCGTCGGCGTTGCGGCGCGGTGAATACCGCCGTGATTGCATGCCGCCAGGGTCATCCCCATGACGAAAAGTGCAGTGGCACCCCACTTTTTCATATGCGCCTCACCGTGCGCCCTGCCGGTACAACGTCGCTACCCAGGGCTGCAGACAGAAATGCTCCTCGGCGGTGGCCGGGTCGACACCGGCGGCACGCAACGCGTCCGTTCGTGCCCCAAGTGCTCCCGGCGGATCATCGGAGGTGTTCATCGCGCATTTGACGTTGGCGTTGAGGCGCCACTTCGGATCGAGAGGCTTGTTGTCGACACGTCTTTCGGTATCCAGCAGTGCCAGCACCGCCAACTTGTTGTCGACGAAGCGGAACAGCGCCGCCACCCCGGCGTCGGCGCCGTTGCGCGAGAAGATTCCGATGAATCGATCGGAGGTCATCCAGAATCTCGGGACCCCGAAGATCGTTCCGGTCATGTCGAATTGATCGGAGTTCGGCCGCGAGCGCCACACGTCCATGAGATCCCCGGCAGGGTCTCCGGTCGCCGTGACTACCAACAGCTCTTCACGCTTGTCCTGATCCAAATCCTGCAGGAACGGGAGGCGCTGCTGGAAGATCGGGTGAGGTACGCGAATGGACTGCGACTGTGTGCCATTGCCATTGAACACGCGGATAGTCCCGGCGGGGGTGCCCAGCATTTCGAAGATGACACCGCTGCCGTCCGAGGTACGGATCGTGCAGTCGAGCGCCGGATCCGCTTGCGGATTTCCGGGCTGGGTCGGGGCGGTGTCGCAGGTGGGAAGTGCGGCCAATCGCCCGGCGTTCTGGTCGGGGGGTGGCGGGGCGTGCTTGGCATTGGCGATGGTGGTGGCCATCAGCTGATCCAGCAGGCCGGCGTCCACCTGGCCGGTTCCTTCCACCTCGAACACGACCGAGCGCACTCTGGCGAGCAGAATGCGCTGTCCACGTACTCCCGACGGCTGTTTACTGGCCGATGCGTCATCCAGGTCGGTGCTCGCACTGGTGTACACGTAGGTTTGCACGCCGTCGACAGTCGGACCGGGTGCGAAGGTGTCGGTGACGTGCCGGTTACGCACCTCCGGCTGGGCGAATGTCGGAAACGCCTTGTCGTACTGACCGCACTTCTTGATCCAGGTGCTGGTCAACGCGAATACGTCGGCGTTCTCGCGTTCACGATTCACCGTGACGATGATGTGGTTACCGTCCGGGTCCGCCTCGTGGAATGTCGAGGCCACGTAGTACAGGTTCCAGTCCGACCCATCAGGAGTCCTCGAAAAGGACTTGCCGAAGGGCGTGTAGAGGCATTCGGGCGGACGCGTTTCACCGTCGGTTTGTCCGTGCACGCCCAGCCCGGAACCGTCGTCGGAGGCGATATCCGGCGGACGGGTTGTTCCCTGCGCGGGGAAGTCGGCATCCACTGGCAGCAGGCTGGCGAGCTCGGCGTTGTTCCGCCCACCCAGATCGGTGTGATTGGGATGGAACTTGCCGCGGTACTCGGGAAACAAGCCGGGGTAGCTACGGGTGGGAGCTGCCGCGGTCGATGACGTCGATGGTGACGGTGTGAATTCGCGTGACCCGGAGGTGTCGATACACCCGGATACTGTCGTCACCGCGAGTAGCGCGGTGACCTGGGCCAAGACCTTTTTGGCCATCGTCTTCTGTGCACGTGTCATCGTTGCCCCTCCGCCAGCGAATGGCTTCGACCCTACGCGCCGAGCAGAACGGCAGCACGGATTTGTGGCCGGGAGCATTGCCGCATTCGTCGGTACGCTCAAGGCATGTTCGCTTTCACCACACCCTCGGACGTTCACGATCTGCTGACCAAGGTCGACACCGCGCGTCACCGGGGTGTGCCGCGGGACTGCATCCTGGAGCTCGACCTGCTCGAGGTCCCGCCGGAAGCCGTCAGCTTCGATCCGCTGGGCCTCGTGTTCTCCGGGGCGAGTAGGCCCCTGTCACTGCGGCACACCATCGCAGCCATCCACCGGGCGATTGACGATCCGCGGGTCGCCGGTCTCATCGCCCGTGTGCAGATCCCTCCAGCCGCCGCCGGAGCTGTCCAGGAGCTGAGGGCCGCCATCGAGGCCTTCAGCGCCGTCAAGCCGAGCGTGGCGTGGGCCGAGACCTACCCGGGCACCCTGGCCTACTACCTGGCATCGGCCTTCGGTGAGGTGTGGATGCAGCCCTCCGGCACGGTGGGACTCATCGGATTCGCGGCCAACGGGACCTTCCTGCGCGGCGCCCTCGATAAGGCCGGAGTGGAGGCGCAGTTCCTCTCCCGTGGTCAATACAAGTCGGCGGCAAATCTTTTCACGGAGGACGGCTACACCGAGGCGCAGCGGGAGGCCGACGGGCGACTGCTAGCGAGCCTGTCCGAACAGGTTCGCGACGGCGTCGCCGCATCGCGCAAGCTGGAACCGGCCGATGTGGACGCCCTGGCAGACCGCGCGCCATTGCGGCGCACCGATGCGGTGGCCGCCGGATTGGTGGATCGCATCGGGTATCGCGACGAGGCGTATGCGCGCATCGCTGAAGTGACCGGTGTAAAGGCCGATAAAGAACCCCCGCTGCTGTATCTGGCGCGCTACGCCCGGGCCACCCGGCCGCAGGTGCCGAGCCTGCCCGGCCGTCCGTCGCGGCGGACCATCGGCGTGGTCACCCTGGCGGGACCGATTGTGAGCGGCCGCAGCGGGCCCCGGCTCTTCCCACCAGGGCCGGCCAGCGGAGGTGACGTGATCGCCGAGGCGCTGCGCGATGCCGTCGCCGACGATTCAGTGGCCGCCATCGTGTTGCGTGTGGACAGCCCCGGTGGTTCGGTTAACGGCTCGGAGACCATTTGGCGAGAAGTGATCCGGGCGCGTGAGGCAGGCAAGCCAGTGGTGGCGTCCATGGGTGCCGTCGCGGGGTCGGGTGGCTATTACGTCGCCATGGGTGCCGACGCGATTATCGCCAATCCGGGGACTATCACCGGTTCCATCGGGGTGATCACCGGAAAGTTCATCACTCGCGGACTCAAGGAGAAGCTCGGCGTCGCGTCGGCCACGCTGCGCACCAACGCAAACGCCGACGCGTGGTCGAGTAATGAACCCTTCACCGACGAGCAACGTGATCTCGTCGAGGCCGAGATCGACATGCACTACGACGATTTCGTGCAGCGGGTCGCCGACGGGCGGAACCTCACCATCGATGCCGTGAAAGCGGTTGCGCAGGGCAGGATCTGGTCGGGCAAGGATGCGCTGGAGCACGGCCTCGTCGATGAGCTCGGTGGATTCCGTGACGCGGTGGCCAAGGCCAAGGGGCTCGCGGACATCGAGGCCGACGACGAGGTGCGGATCGCGAGCTTCCCAAGCTCGCCGCTCACCTCGCTGCTGCGGCAGCGCGCGTCGTCGCAGCCCGCCGCCGCGGCCGTGACCGATGCGGTGCTGGGGCGGGTGGCGCAGCTGGCTTTGGAGACGGTGCAGCGCGCCCAACGATCGATCGGCAGCGCGCAGACCATGATGATGGGCGACTACCGCTTCTAGTCGCGCGGCACCAGCATGTTTCGCCGGGACCGGGGCTGACACCGACTAACGTATCGGGGGCAGTTGCCGGCGAAAGGGCGTGGCGTGAACACCGAACTGACCGTGTTTCAGAAACGTGTGCTCGCAGTTCTCACCGGGGTGGGCATCGCCGTCGGCATCTACTTTCTGCGCGGCTACTTCATCCTGATCGTCGTCGCGGCGGTGGCCGCATATCTGTTCACACCGCTGTATCGGCGTCTGGGTCGGCGATTCGGATCGGGCGTGGCCGCCACGCTGACGTTGCTGTGCGCGCTGGGAGCGGTGGTGGTTCCGGTCGGTGCGCTGGTTTACGTTGCGACGGTTCAGATCACCCGCATGGTCGACAGTGTCTCGAACTGGGTGGGGGACACCGATATGACCGCACTCGGGCAGAAGGCGTTCGCGGTGATTAACGACGTCTTGGTCCGGATCCCATTCGTGCACGTCCAGCTGACCCCGGACAGCTTGCGGCAGTCGATCGCGTCATTGGCGGAGAACGTTGGGCAAGGGCTGCTGCAGGTGCTGCAGAGCGCCGTCGGCAGCGTTGCGGCGGCGGTTGCGGCGTGCATCATCTTCCTGTACGTGTTTGTCTCGCTCCTGGTCAAACAGGACAGGGTGCTCACCCTGCTGCGGCAGCTCAATCCGCTGGGGGAGGAGATCACCGATCTGTATCTCGACAAGATCGGTGCAATGGTGCGCGGAACGGTCAAGGGCCAGTTCGTCATTGCGATGGCGCAGGGTGTCGCGGGCGCCGCGTCGATCTACGTCGCCGGCTTCCAGCAGGGGTTCTTTTTCTTCGCGATACTGCTGACCGCGTTGTCGATCATCCCGCTGGGGGGCGGCATCGTGACGATTCCATTCGGCATCGGCATGATCCTCTTCGGTCACCCCGTCGGTGGACTGTTCGTCATCGCCTGGCACCTCCTGGTGGTGTCCAACATCGACAATGTGCTGCGCCCCTTCCTCGTACCGCGCGGCGCACGTCTGGACCCCGCATTGATGCTCCTGGCGGTCTTCTCGGGTATCGCGGCGTTCGGATTCTGGGGAATCGTGCTGGGCCCGGTGTTGATGATTGTCATCGTGACTACGATCGACGTGTATCTCGCTGTTTATAAAGGAGTTCCGTTTGCGAACTCCGATACCGACGAGCCCGAAATGCGGAGGCGGGCCTGGTGGAAGTGGGGCCGCTCGCGCGTGGAGAGGCTAGCCCAGTGACGCGTCGACGTACACGATGTTGGGGAATATCGTGCGCAGCAATGGGTTCGGCGGGTCTAGGTTGAGCCGCGCGTAGAGCGCGTCGTTCTCCTCGGTGACCACCGACCAGCCGTGTTCGGCCAGCCAATCCGCGGCCATTTGGCGCTCTTCGGTGTAGACGAGCGACTCCATATCCAAATCCAGTGTGTCGCCCGCGAATTGGCGGGTGAGTTCGCGGGCCTTGGAGAAGTCGGCGGTCTCCAGGCCGGGAACCTGCTCACATACGAGGCGGCTACCCGGTGCGCTGAGCTCGGTGACTGAGGCGAACAACCGATCCTGTGCCTCCGGGGGCAGGTAGATCAGCAGCCCCTCGGCAGACCACACCGTCGGTTGTGCAGGGTCGAAACCGGCCGCTTTTAAGGCGGTTGGCCAGTCATCGCGCAAGTCGATCGCCACGGTGCGCCGGTTGGCGCTCGGTGAGGCTCCCAACTCGGCCAGGGTGTCGGTCTTGAACGCGATCACGTCCGGCTGGTCGAGCTCGTACACGGTGGTACCGGCCGGCCAATCCAGGCGATAGGCCCGGGTGTCGAGTCCCGACGCGAGGATGACGACCTGGCGTACTCCTGCGGCGGTGGCGGACTCGAAGGCGGTGTCGTAGTACCAGGTGCGGCTTGCCATCCCGTTGGCCATACCGTCCGCGGTGATGCCCAGTTGCACCAGACCTGCCATCTGTTCGGGGTCGAAATCGCCCGAGGCCAGCTTGGTGAAGTACTCGATGCCGACCGCACGCACCAGCGGCTCCGCGTAGGGATCGCTGATCAAGGCATTGGGCACTTGGCTGGCCAGCGCACGCTGCGCGGCCACCATCGTCGCCGTCGCTCCGACACTTGAGGCCAAGTCCCAGCTGTCGTCATCGGTCCGCGTCATCGAGGCTCCTTTGGAGGTTGTCGGGCTGCCCCGACCATAGTGCGCCGCTGTCTGCGATTGCGCACCCCCGGGGCCGTGGCCTGCGCAAATTCAGTTGCGTGCGACCCGGATCGAGGTGTTTGCTGTTCCGGCACTGAGGGCGGCCGAGATATCAGGAGGTGAACGTGGCCGAAACAGAAGTGCGGCCACGTGCGGCCGCCACCGGAGACAGCGTGATGAAGCTGCACCGGCGTTCCGTGACGCTCGACGGACGGTCCTACACGGTCATCACGCTGCGCGCCGACGCCGATGTGCGGTTCTCCACCAACCGGTTTCATGAGACCTGGCATGTGATCTCCGATGAGGCGGGCGCCAAGACGCTGGCCCGGCTGCTGTGGGGTCTGGCATACCAGCGGCATCCCGGCACTCTGGTGCTCGTCGACCGTGCGCACCTCGAACCGAATCCGTTCGACGCCGAACCGGCGGACCCGATTGTGCTGCTGCCGTCGCGTCTGACCGTGCTCACCCGGCAGGCGGCAACGGCATTGCGGGGGCAGCCGCTGACCAAGCCCGAGGGGACCGTGCGCTGGCGCACCCACGGCCTGGACAGCTGGGCAGCCGAATTTCGTGAGTGGCGGGACATGCCCGGCGGCCAACGGCAGTATCCGTACACACCCGAACCCACCGGGTGGGAGACCGCCGAACGGATCGGCGGGGTGCTGGTTTTGGCGGGCGGCCCGCAGACGTTGCGGCAATGGGCCACCCATGCCGAACTGATGCGCATCGTCGCCCCGTGGGACACGGATTACGAATATCTCGCCGATCGCGAAGGCGAGATTCAGATCTTCCTGAACTACCGCCGCGAGGTCGCCATCGCGAAACGGGCGCGAGCCGATGTCTTGTCCGCGCCGCATCCCACCGATATCGAGCAACTGCGAGAACATATTTGGCTGCGGGCCGCGCAGATCCGGTCTCAACACACGGGTAATGCCGATGAACGCTCGGTGACCGGCCCCGAGTCACGGACGCGCGGTGGTAATTTCGGCCGGTGAAGGCGATGACCTGGATTGCTGCTGTCGTTTTGTTCGTCGCGGCCTGGAACGTGAGCACTCCCGTCGCGCAGGCCGCACCCGGATGCCGCCAGATGGATCCCGCGTTGCCCTGGTACGGCGATGTCAGGCAGCGGCTGCAAGCCGCGATCGACGCCAACAGCACGTGCACCGGTACTTGGAAGCGCTCCACCACGGCGGTCGCGCTCTTCGACTGGGACAACACCGAGGTCAAGAACGACATCTCGGATGCGACTCTCGCGTGGATGCTGCGGCACAACAAGATCCGTCAGCCCGGTGACTGGCACGCCACCAGCCGACACATCACCGAAGTGGCGGCCACCGCGCTGCGTGAGGCGTGTGGCACCACAACCCCCGCTGGACAGCCGCTGGCCACCTCAACCAACGCCGCATGCGCCGACGAGATCCTGGCGGTCCGCGAGGGCAAGACCCATGACGAGCAGGAAGCCTTCACCGGATACAACCAGCGCTGGAGCAATGGCGCCTACGTGTGGACAGTCGCGCTGACCGCCGGGTACACCGCCGACGAGGTCGCTCAATTCGCGCAGGCGGCCAAGCGCGAGAACCTGGACGCCCCGATCGGAGCCACCCAGACCGTCGGCACCACCACCGTGCCGGGGTATGTGCGGGTATATCCGCAGATCAAGGACCTCATTGCCACGCTGCAGGCACACGGTGTCAGCACCTGGGTGATCTCGGCGTCGTCGGAGGTAGTCGCCAAGGTGTGGTCACCGGAAATCGGAATCCCGACAAACCAGGTGATCGGGGTGCGCAGCGTCTACGACGCCAACGGAAGGCAGACCCCGCACGTCAAGGGCTGTGGCGGACAGCCCGACGGTGCCGACACCGTCATCACCTATGTCGACGGCAAACGCTGCTGGGCCAACCAGGTGGTCTTCGGCGTGCAGGGACCCGCCGCATTCGAGCCCTACGACGTCAACAAGCGGCAGATTCTCGCTGCCGGGGACTCGACCACCGACGTCACCTTTGTCGACGACGCCACCGCCGCGCACCTCGTCATCAATCGGAACAAGACCGAGCTCATGTGCCGGGCCTATGACGACGCCGACGGCAAATGGTTGGTCAACCCGATGTTTATCGATCCCTATCCGCAGCATGTGGACCCGTACCTGTGTGCGACCGACGGCCGGATCAACCCGGACGGCAGCACAGGGCCGCTGCTTCGTTCCGATGGCACGGTCGTCCCCGACCAGAAGGACACCGTCTTCTCCACCGGTATGTAGCGAACTGTTAGTCTCGTATCCGGCCCGGGCGTGCCCTGACGGCCGCCGAAACGGTTACCCAACGCTGGGATCACCAGCTGATTCATCTAGCAGATCACATGGCGAGCTGCAGGATGCGCAGGAGGATGTGTGCTTTCCGCTTTTGTCTCTGCTCTCAGGACAGCTGACCTGAGGCGGAAGATCCTCTTCACGATCGGGATCGTGTTCATCTATCGGCTTGGTGCGACGCTGCCGTCTCCCGGGGTGAACTACGCCAACGTGAAGTACTGCGTTGAGCAGGTCAGCAGTGGAGATTCGGCGCAGCTCTACTCGCTGATCAACCTGTTCTCGGGTGGCGCGCTGCTCCAGCTGTCGGTCTTCGCGGTCGGTGTCATGCCGTACATCACCGCCAGCATCATCGTTCAGCTGCTCACCGTGGTCATTCCCCGGTTCGAGCAGCTGCGCAAGGAAGGCCAGTCGGGCCAGGCCAAGATGACGCAGTACACCCGCTACCTGTCGGTCGCGCTGGCGCTGCTGCAGTCCACCTCGATCGTGGCGCTCGGTGCCAGCGGAAACCTGCTGCAGGGCTGCGACCGCAAGGACGAGATTGTCTCGGACCAGTCGATTTTCTCGCTGACCGTGATGGTTCTGGTCATGACCGCCGGATCCACCTTGGTGATGTGGCTCGGTGAGATGGTCACCGAACGCGGAGTCGGCAACGGCATGTCGCTGCTGATCTTCGCCGGTATCGCGGCCCGGATCCCCGCCGAGGGCAAGACCATCCTCGACAGCCGTGGCGGTGTCACGTTCGCCGCGGTATGTGTGGCGGCGCTTCTCATCGTGATCGGTGTCGTGTTCGTCGAACAGGGCCAGCGCCGCATCCCCGTCCAGTACGCCAAACGCATGGTGGGACGGCGGATGTACGGCGGCACCTCCACCTACTTGCCGCTGAAGGTCAACCAGGCCGGTGTTATCCCGGTCATTTTCGCCTCCTCGCTCTTGTACATCCCCGGTCTCATCACGCAGCTCGTGCGCAGTGGCGGGAAGGACAAGACCGGCTGGTGGGATCGATTCGTCAGCACGTACCTGACCGACCCCAGCAACTACTGGTACGTCGCGATCTACTTCACGCTCATCGTGTTCTTCACGTTCTTCTATGTGTCGATCACCTTCAACCCCGATGAGCGCGCCGACGAGATGAACAAGTTCGGTGGCTTTATTCCCGGTATCCGTCCCGGACGCGCCACCGCCGACTACCTGCGTTACGTGCTCAACCGCATCACGTGGCCAGGCTCGATCTACCTGGGTATCATCGCGATCTTGCCGAACCTGTTCTTGCAGATCGGGAACTCCGGCGGTATGCAGAACCTGCCATTCGGCGGAACTGCGGTCCTGATCATGATCGGCGTCGGTCTCGATACTGTGAAGCAGATCGAAAGCCAGTTGATGCAGCGTAACTACGAAGGGTTCCTGAAGTGAGAGTGGTGTTACTCGGCCCGCCAGGGGCAGGCAAAGGTACGCAGGCACAACTGATTTCGGAGAAGTTCGGCATTCCGCAGATCTCTACCGGCGACCTGTTCCGGTCGAACATCAGTGAGGGCACCGAGCTGGGAATCCAGGCCAAGCAGTACCTGGACGCAGGCGATCTGGTGCCCAGCGAGGTGACCAACAAGATGGTCGAGGCGCGTCTCGATGAGGCGGATGCCGCGGACGGTTTCATCCTCGACGGATTCCCGCGCACCGTGGATCAGGCGGATGCGCTGGCCGCGATGGAAGAGGCCCGCGGAGTCAAGATCGACGCCGTGCTGGAGTTCCGGGTGCCGGTAGAAGAGCTCGTGCAGCGACTGCTGGGCCGTGGCCGCGCCGACGACACCGAGGACATCATTCGCAATCGGCTCAATGTGTACCGCGACGAGACCGCACCGCTGCTGGAGTACTACCAGAGCGTGCTGCAGACTATCGATGCCGTCGGCACGGTGGACGAAGTGTTCGCGCGGACATCGCAGGCTCTGGGCCGGTAGTAGGCGAGGCAACCAGTGGGGCTGTTCGGCCGCAAGAAGACGGTGGAGCAGCGCACCACCGGTGAACTCGACGCCATGGCTGCTGCGGGCTCCATCGTGGGCGCCGCATTGGTCGCCGTGCGTGATGCCGCGAAGGCTGGCGTCTCGACGCTGGAGCTGGATCAGGTCGCCGAGGCTGTGATCCGGGATGCCGGCGCGGTGCCGTCGTTCCTGGGTTACCACGGCTTCCCGGCGTCAATCTGCTCCTCGGTCAATGATCAAGTGGTTCATGGAATACCTTCGGCGACAGCGATCTTGGCTGAGGGCGACCTGGTGTCCATCGACTGTGGCGCGATTCTGGACGGGTGGCACGGGGATTCCGCGTGGACCTTCGCGGTGGGGACAGTCATTCCCGTTGACGAGGCGCTGTCGGAAGCCACCCGGTTGTCGATGGAGGCCGGTATCGCGGCGATGATCCCTGGGAACCGGCTCACCGATGTGTCCCACGCGATCGAGCTGGGCACCAGGGCGGCCGAGAAGCAGTTCGACCGCGCATTCGGAATCGTGGACGGCTACGGCGGCCACGGCATCGGTCGCTCGATGCACCTGGATCCGTTCCTGCCCAACGAGGGAGCCCCCGGCAAGGGGCCGCTTCTCGCGGTGGGGTCGGTGCTTGCCATTGAACCGATGCTCACGCTGGGCACCACTCAGACCCGGGTGCTGGCCGACGATTGGACCGTCGTCACCACCGACGGATCGCGGGCCGCGCACTGGGAGCACACGGTGGCCGTCACCGAGGACGGCCCCCGCATCCTGACACTGCGCCCGTAGCTACTTGCCCTTGATGGACGCCGTGCGCTCGGTGGTGAAGACGGCCACGCAGGCGATCGCGTGATCACCTTTTGCCCATGAACGTTTAGTGGGGTAGAGGTAGGTGATCTCGACCTCGTCGTCCTCGAATGCGCTGGGCGAGTAGCTTTCCAGCGCTGTGCTGCAGCCCTCATTGCCCTTTTCGTCCAGCTCGGACTGGGCGGGTACCGAGGATCCGTACAGCGGTAGCAGCGCGTAGACCTCTGCCTTGTGCGGCTGAGCGCATGGGATGGCTTTGGTGGTTGTGTAGTAGTCCTTGTCGCCGATATCGGCGACGCAGTCACCCACGCGCAACTTGGTGACGTCCATATCGCCGGACTGGGTGACGTGGCCGGATTCGTCGCGTTTGGGCTGGTTGCTGACACCCACCGCGATGACAACAATCGACACCACGACCCACAGGGCGCCGAGCACGATGCCAGCGATGGCCATTCCGCGGCCGTTCTGACCGGTTCGTTTGATCTGGTTCAGGCCCAGGATGCCGAAGATGATGCCCAGGATTCCGCCCAGGCACGGGACGATGCCAAAGATCAGCGCCGTAATGGCAAATCCATTGGTGCTCCGTGCACTTTCGACGGGCGGGTAGGAGCCCGGCGCGGGATATCCGTATGGCGCGGATGGGTACCCCGGAGGCGGCGGCGGATATCCCGCCGGGTCAGCCTGGGGGTACGGCGGATACGGCTCGGTGCCGGCGGGCCCGGCCGGGGGAATAGGTGGATATCCGCCCGCCGGTGGCGGCCCGACCGGCGGGTACGCGGGGCCCGTCGGCGTCGGGTACGGCGGATATTCCGGCGACCCGGGGTCCGAGGGCGGCGGCCCGGAAGGCGGTTGCGTCATGTAGGGACTTTAGCAAACACGCGGTGGCATGGGTAGATTCGTCGATCAGTGCGAGAGGCTATCCAGGAAGACCTGAACCTCGCTAGCGACCGGGAGCAGGCCGGACTCCCTGGCATCGAGCAATGATGGTGCGGCACTGTCCTTCTCGGAAACAACCAGTGACAACTCGGTGCCGTCAGGCCGGCTAGTCGGCCATTGGATCCCGACGGTGGGATCCAGCGGATTGACGCCGTGCTCGCGGCCCGGGGCGTATCCGGCGGAGCATAGGTAGACCACCGTCGAGTCATCCTCGAGTGCCAGGAATCCGTGGCCGACGCCCTCGGGTACGTATACGGCACGGCGGTCTTGGGGGTCGAGAAGTACTGCGTCCCAGGCGCCGAACATCGGTGATCCCACGCGGATGTCGACCACGACGTCATAGACGGAACCCGTCAGGCAGGTGACGTACTTGGCTTGCCCGGGCGGCACGTCGGCGAAGTGTATTCCGCGCAGTGACCCGGCCGCCGACACCGAGCAATTGGCCTGTTGCAGGTCGAACGGGTGGCCTACGGCCTCGGCAAGCGCTGTGCCCTTGAACAATTCGAGGAACACGCCCCGGCTGTCGTGATGTTGCACCGGGGTGATCTCGAAGGCGCCGGGTACCGATAGTTCACGGATCTTCACGTCACTGCCCCCTCGCGGCGTATTGCGATTCCACGGCATCCTTGATGGGACGCCACCAATCCGCATTGTCCCGATACCACTCAATGGTGGCGGCCAGCCCGTCGGTGAAATCGCCATGTGTTGGCTTCCAACCCAATTCATCACGCAGCGGTGTCGGGTCGATGGCATAGCGCAGGTCATGGCCGGCGCGATCGGTGACGTGGTCGAAGTCGTCCGGCGACTTGCCCATGAGTTCGAGAATGGTGGTCAGCACCGACAGGTTGTCTCGTTCTCCGTCCGCGCCAATGAGATACGTACGTCCGATGGTGCCCGCCTCGATGATGCGCCATACCGCGCTGTTGTGGTCGTCGACGTGAATCCAGTCCCGAACATTGGCTCCGGCACCGTAGAGGCGTGGTCTGCGATCCGTGAGGATGTTGGTGATCTGTCGCGGAATGAACTTCTCCACATGCTGATACGGCCCGTAGTTATTGGAGCAGTTGGAGATCGTCGCGCGAATGCCGAACGATCTCATCCAGGCGCGCACCAGCAGATCCGCCGACGCCTTGGTTGCCGAGTACGGGCTCGACGGGTTGTACGGGGTGGTCTCGGTGAACCGGTTCGGGTCATCGAGTTCGAGGTCGCCGAATACCTCGTCGGTGGAGATGTGGTGCAGCCGCACGTCGTGGCGCCGCACCGCCTCCAGCAGGGTGTAGGTGCCAATGATGTTGCTGCGCAAGAATGGTGACGGGTCGGCGAGCGAGTTGTCGTTGTGCGTTTCCGCGGCGAAATGCACCACGACGTCATTGCCGGCGACCAGCCGATCCACCGTCTCGGCGTCACAGATATCGCCCTGTACCAGCTCGACCGAGGCGGCGACCGGGGCCAGCGATTCGCGAGTACCTGCGTAGGTCAGTGCGTCGAGGACCGTCACCGAGACGTCGGGGCGCTCCCGGACGGTCGCATGTACGAAGTTGGCTCCGATGAAACCGGCGCCGCCGGTCACCAAGATTCGCATGCACTCACCCTAGTAGGGGACTAGCGAAGCGTGTCCGCCAACGAGGTCAACGTGTCGACCAACCCCTTGTCGCCCAGAACTTGGATGAGTACCTGGTCTGCGCCGGCGTCAAGGTGCCCGTGCAAACGCGCGGCGATTTCCTCGGCGGTTCCGTGCGCCACCACGGCGTCGATGAATGTGTCACTTCCCGGCGACGTGACGTCCTCGTCGCTGAAACCGAGTCTCTTCCAGTTATTTACGTAGTTACTCAACTGGAGATAGAAATCTACGGTGCGCCGGCCGATTGCCCGTGCGCTCTCCGGGTCGGTGCTGAGCACCACCTTGTGCTCGGGAACGAGCAGGGCGTCCGGACCGATGATCGCTCGAGCCTCTCTGGTGTGCTCTGGTGTCGTCAGATAGGGGTGCGCGCCCGCGGTGCGATCCGCGGACAGCTTCAGCACCTTGGGTCCCAATGCGGCCAGCGCCCGGCGGTCCCTCGGCACGCCCGCGGCATCCAGCCCGTCCAGGTATTCGACAAGGGCGTCGTACGGCTTGCGGTACTCGGCCGATGCTTCGGGATGCCCGGCACCTACCCCGAGCAGGAACCGCCCGGGGTAACTCGCTTCGATGCGATGGAAAGCGGCGGCTATCTCGTCGACGGGCGAGGTCCAGATGTTCACGATGCCGCTCGCGACCGTGAGATTCTCGGTCGCTTCGAGCAGGGGCTCTACGTACGCAAGATCTGAGGTGAACACACCCCCGATCCATACCGAGCCGTAGCCGAGATCCTCGATGGCCTTGGCCTGCTCCGGTGTGACCGGACCGCCGTTCCAAATTCCATACCGGTTGAGGTTCGATTCGCCCATATCGCGTCCCAACTTCGCAGGAGGTGTCGCTATTCCTCCACCCATCCTTCCGGATGCGCCGCGGGCGCGGGGGCAGGGGATGTGGATTCCTTGACCTGTTGGGTGCGGTTCAGCAGGTCGGCCACATCGATGCCCGAAATCTTCAGGCTCTCAATCACTTTCGCCACTGCCTGCGGGCTTACTCCTAAAAGGGTGCCCAACGCGTCCCGGGTATCGCCGGAGCCGCCGATGATGGACAGCCTTTCAATCTCGCCGATCGGTTTTGATGCGGCTTCGGTTGCCTGCACCACCGACGCAAGGATGTCTGGCAGCGTGAGCAGTCGGGCTGCCTCAGGCGTGTAGGCATTGAGTGCCGCCGCGACTTCCTTCTTACCGTCGGCCTCGGCCAGCAGCTTGGCCTTGATGCCGTCCGCCTCGGCGATCAGCTTGGCCTTGGTGCCGTCGGCGGCAGCCTGCTGCTCGATCCGGAAGGCGTCCGCGGCTGCCTTGCGGGCGTCGGCTTCTGCCGAACCCTTCTGCCGCTCGGCCTCGGCATCGGCCTGCGCCTTCAGGATCGCGGCCTGCCGACTGCCCTCCGCGATGGCGATGTCGGCCTGGCGACGTGCTTCGGCTGGGGCTATGACATCGGCCTGCAACGCGGCCTGGGCCTGCTCGGTACGACGTTGCTCCACCTCGGTGCGGGCCTGCATACGCGCGGCCTCCGCCTGCTCGCGGGCGATGCCCACGTCCTTTTCGGCCCGGGCCTGGGCCAAGGGACCCGCCTGGTCTGCTTGGGCGTTCTCGGCTTCGGTCTGCGCGCGCAGGCGGGCCAGTTCCACGTCGCGCTTCTGGTTGGCGGAGGCGATCGCGGTATCGGCCTCGGCCTGCGCGATGGAGCCGGCCTGCCGGGCTTGAGCCGACTGAATCTGTGCGTCCCGCTCGGCCTGGGCAGTGCCGACCGTCGCGTCGCGGCGCACTTCGGCGATGCGACGCTGGCCGAGAGACTCCAGGTACCCATTGCGGTCGGAGATACCCGCGATCTTGAGGACATCGACCTCCATGCCGATGCGGGCGAGATCGCCGCCGGCCTCCTCGACGACGCTGCGCGCCAGAGAGTCGCGATTGGAGTTCAGGTCCTCGACGGTCATCGTCGCGGTGATGCCGCGCAGGCTGCCTGCCAGGATCTCGTTGATCTGCCGCTGCAACTCGCTGAGATCCGCGGTGAGGAAGCGCTGGACGGCGGTCTGCACCGCCTCGTCGTTCGATCCGATGCGCACCAGCCCTACGGCCTCAACATTGACCGGAACACCGTTGTTGGACAACGCATTCTGCAGATTGATGTTCACGTTGAACGGTTCAAGCGACATGATGTCCACCCGTTCGATGCCGGGCATCTTGAAACGGGCACCACCGCGCACCACCTTCGGCTGGCCGCGCCCCGTGAACACCGCGACCTCGTTCGGCGGCACTTTGATGTAGTTGCGTACGTAGATCAGCGGCAGCGCCACGAAGATCACCAGCGCCGCGATGGCGATGGTGACGATGATGAGAAGCGAACTCATGCGGGTTTCCTTTGTGTTGTGAACTTGTGGTGTGAACTAACGGTGTGACGGGGAGGGTTCATCAGAGACTTGCCTCGGGAACGCTGACCACGTGCAGGTACTCGGAGTCCACGTCGGCGATGTAGACGGCGGCGTTCTTGGCCAGCCCCTCGGGCTCATCGGTGATCGCCCGTGAACGCACCCGGTTGCCGTCCGCGTCGGTGAACGCGATCTCGCCCCAGCCGCCGCCCGGGGGCACCTCCAGGGTCACCGTGCCGAGTCGTCCGATATAGGACGCGCGCCCCGAGTGTGAGTTCGCCTGCTGGCGTCGCAGATACGTCAGGAGAAGTTGCAGGACCGACACTAGCGCAACAGCGCACACGGCGGCGATGATTGCTGTCGGCAGCGCTGAGATGCCCAGGGCCGAGCCGACGAATCCGCCGGCGCCTGCGCCCGTCAGTGCGGCAGAAACCGAGGTCAGGCTCAGAAATGGCATCCCGTCGCCGTGGCCGGTATCGGTCAGCAGCAGTGCCGAGAGCACCGCTATCCCGCCGACCGCAAAGGCCGCGAGGTACCCGATTGTCAGACCGTCCACTCGCGCCCCTCCCCGTTGCCGACGCCGATGTTCGCCACTACCGACATAGGTACCACGAATCGGTCCTGCTGGCTACGGTCTGCCGGGCTGAACAGGCGCACGATTGGCCCTGCGCGGTACCGTCATGGGGTGCCACACCTAGCGGCAGTTTCGGCGGACGCGCATCGGGACATCACCGACGATGCTGTCGTGATCGTCGGCGGCGGTCCTGTTGGGTTGCTCGCTGCCACATTGTTGGCGCGCCAGGGAATTCACGTGGTTGTGCTGGAGGCCGCCGGTTCGAAAGAACGCCAGCGGCACCGGAACTGCGCGACATTCGTCGGGCACTCGACGTTGCGGCGGTATGACCGGGTGGCGCCCGAACTGGGCGCGCGGCTGCGCCAATCGGCGCTCGCGGTCCATGGCGTCCAAACCTTCTATCAGGGCCGCCCGGTATTCGTCATGTCCTCGTACGCTCCGTCGCGAATTCCTGGTCCGTGGAATCCGGCGGCATGGGGAATGAGCCTGTCGCAGCGCGCTATTGAAGAAGAGACACTTGCCGAGGCATTGAATCTGGGTGTGGAGTACCACTGCGGGATCGCCGTCACCGACATCAACACCGACCACACCGGCGCACGGCTCACCCTCGCCAGCGGTGACCGGCTGCGCGCCAGCTACGTCATCGCCGCCGACGGCTCCAAGTCGGCCATTCGCCAGGCGCTGGGCATCGGGATGTCGGAGCGGCCGCCGTCGCCGCCGTCCGTGGTGATCGACGTCGAACCGCATCCGGACGGGGTCACGGTCGATCTGCCCGTGCAGATCCAGTACCACCACCCCGATCTCGGCGGGCGCCACGCCATTCGCTTGCCGTACCCGGACGGCCTGCGCCTCGATGTTCAGTTCCTGTCCAGCGATGCCGAGACACCGACGACCGAGCAGGTGCGCTCGTGGGTGACAGTGCTCACCGGTGATGCCTGGTATGCAGACCACATCAGGTCGGTCGAGGTGCATCAGACCGTTCAGGCAGTAGCTGCCAGCTATACCGACGTGAATCGCCGGGTGCTGCTCGCGGGTGAGGCCGCCCATCAGTTCGCCCCGCTGGGCGGCCGCAGCCTCAACTCGGGTGTGTCCGACGCGGTCGCGGCCGCGGAGGCCATCGCCGAGGCGCTGGGCGAGTCCAGCGATCTTGCCGCGGCCTGGTTGGCGATCAACCGCAGTGCTCGCGAGCGGCGCCGGTCGGGGGTGCGTAACCGGATGCTGTCCGTGCGGGCGCAGCGAGTCCTCGACGGTTCGGACGTATCCATGCGGGCCAGACGCACGATGGCCGCCAAATCCGCGCCTCATATCTGGATCGCGGGTGCCTGGCTGACGGCGGGTCTGGTGCGACCCACGGCGATTCCGCATATCAGCAGGTCGGGAGTCACGTGGTCCTGAGGCGCCCGGGGGAGTGGCGGCCCCCTACGCCGGTTTGGTTTGGTGGCGTTACGCGGGTATCCTTGACCAACGGTGCGGCTTTCGTGCCGACTATCTGCGTGCCCAGTCCTGGACTTTCCTGTTACCGGCTCACGTTCGAGGGTCGGTAAAGTTTGCCGTGTCATGCCGGCGACAGCCGGAGCAGGCAATCAGAATCGCGGAGGATATGGCTAAGAAAGACGGAGCCATCGAGGTCGAGGGTCGGGTGGTCGAACCCCTGCCCAATGCGATGTTTCGCATTGAGCTGGAGAACGGACACAAGGTGCTCGCCCACATCAGCGGCAAGATGCGGCAGCACTACATCCGCATCCTGCCCGAGGACAGAGTGGTAGTGGAGTTGTCTCCCTACGACCTGTCCCGCGGTCGGATCGTTTACCGGTACAAGTAACTACAACCGCAAGACAGGATCGAAGAACGTGAAGGTGAACCCGAGCGTCAAGCCGATCTGCGACAAGTGCCGCGTCATCCGCCGGCACGGGCGGGTCATGGTGATCTGCCAGGACCCGCGCCACAAGCAGCGGCAGGGCTAGTCAGGACTTCCGTAAGGACCTGGCTGACTACATAACTGAATGATGACCTCCCAGAACCACTGACCGGGTACGCCGGACAGACACCCCCGGAACGGAGGCCGGGGCCCCAACCTAGAGGGGGCGGACTGGGAACAGACCTTCGTTGAATGAAAGAGGAACTGCCGCATGGCACGTCTCGTAGGCGTCGACCTACCGCGCGATAAGCGAATGGAAATCGCGCTCACCTATATCTATGGCATTGGCCGGACCCGCTCCAAGGAGATCCTGGCCGCCACGGGCATCAGCCCCGAGCAGCGCAGCAAGGACCTGACCGATGATCAGGTGACTCAGCTGCGTGAATACATCGAAGCCTCTCTCAAGGTGGAGGGTGACCTGCGCCGCGAGGTGCAGGCTGACATCCGCCGCAAGATTGAGATCGGCTGCTACCAGGGCCTGCGCCACCGTCGCGGCCTGCCGGTGCGCGGTCAGCGGACCAAGACCAATGCGCGTACCCGCAAGGGACCGAAGCGCACCATCGCCGGCAAGAAGAAGGCCAGGTAACCCAAATGGCACCAACCAAAAAGGGCGCTGCGGGCCCCAAGAAGGCGCAGAAGACCCGTCGCCGGGAAAAGAAGAACATCCCGCTCGGCGCCGCTCATATCAAGAGCACGTTCAACAACACGATCGTTTCGATCACCGACCCGCAGGGCAACGTCATCGCCTGGGCGTCGTCCGGTCACGTCGGCTTCAAGGGCTCGCGCAAGTCGACTCCGTTCGCCGCGCAGCTGGCTGCCGAGAACGCGGCTCGCAAGGCTCAGGAACACGGCGTCAAGAAGGTCGACGTGTTTGTCAAGGGTCCCGGCTCCGGCCGTGAGACCGCCATCCGCTCGCTGCAGGCCGCAGGCCTCGAAGTGGGCGCGATTTCCGATGTCACTCCACAGCCGCACAACGGTTGCCGTCCGCCCAAGCGGCGCCGGGTCTAAGGGAGGTTTGAACTAATGGCTCGTTATACCGGACCCGTCACTCGCAAGTCCCGTCGTTTGGGCGTCGACCTCGTCGGTGGCTCCAGCGCGTACGAGAAGCGTCCTTACCCCCCCGGCCAGCATGGCCGCGCGCGGGTCAAGGAGAGCGAATACCGCACGCAGCTGCAGGAGAAGCAGAAGGCTCGCTTCACCTACGGCGTCATGGAGAAGCAGTTCCGTCGCTACTACGCCGAGGCCAACCGGCACTCCGGCAAGACCGGTGAGCAGCTGCTGCAGATCCTGGAGACCCGTCTCGACAACGTTGTGTACCGGGCCGGCCTGGCCCGTACCCGCCGGATGGCCCGCCAGCTGGTGTCGCATGGACACTTCACGGTCAACAACGTGAAGGTCGATGTGCCCAGCTACCGGGTGTCGCAGTACGACATCATCGACGTCAAGGAAAAGTCGCTGAACACCTTGCCGTTCGAGGTCGCACGCGAGACCGCAGGCGACCGGCCCATCCCGGGCTGGCTGCAGGTTGTTGGCGAGCGCCAGCGCATTCTGGTGCACCAGCTCCCCGAGCGTTCGCAGATCGATGTGCCGCTCACCGAGCAGCTGATCGTCGAGTTCTACTCGAAGTAAGAAGTCGGGCCGCCTATCCGGGCTGCCCTTACTGACCGGCATCAAATAGCGGGTGCCGAGAAGGAGATAGAAGAAGAATGCTGATTTCTCAGCGACCCACCCTGTCCGAGGAGACGCTGGCCGAGAACCGGTCGCGCTTCGTCATCGAGCCCCTGGAGCCGGGATTCGGCTACACCCTGGGCAACTCGCTGCGGCGCACCCTGCTCTCGTCCATCCCGGGCGCGGCCGTCACCAGCATCCGGATTGACGGTGTGCTGCACGAGTTCACCACCGTTCCCGGGGTGAAGGAAGACGTCACCGACATCATCCTGAACCTCAAGAGCCTCGTGGTGTCCTCGGAAGAGGATGAGCCAGTCACCATGTACCTGCGCAAGCAGGGACCGGGCGCCGTCACCGCCGGTGACATCGTGCCGCCCGCCGGCGTGACCGTGCACAACCCCGATATGCACATCGCGACCCTGAACGACAAGGGCAAGCTGGAGATCGAGCTCGTCGTCGAGCGCGGTCGCGGTTACGTCCCGGCCGTGCAGAACAAGGCCTCGGGTGCTGAGATCGGCCGTATCCCCGTCGATTCCATCTACTCGCCGGTGCTCAAGGTGACGTACAACGTCGACGCCACCCGCGTCGAGCAGCGCACCGACTTCGACAAGCTGGTGCTGGACGTGGAGACCAAGAACTCGATCACCCCGCGTGACGCGCTGGCCTCGGCCGGCAAGACACTGGTTGAGCTGTTCGGTCTGGCACGTGAGCTCAATGTCGAAGCCGAAGGCATCGAGATCGGGCCGTCGCCGGCCGAGGCAGACCACATCGCCTCGTTCGCGCTGCCCATCGAGGACCTGGACCTGACCGTCCGGTCGTACAACTGCCTCAAGCGCGAGGGTGTACACACCGTCGGCGAGCTGGTTGCCCGCACCGAGTCGGATCTGCTGGACATCCGCAACTTCGGCCAGAAGTCCATCGACGAGGTGAAGATCAAGCTGCATCAGCTCGGCCTGTCGCTCAAGGACAGCCCGACCAGCTTCGATCCGTCCGAGGTTGCCGGATACGACGTTGCCACCGGCACGTGGTCGGACACCGGTTCGTACGACTTCGACGGCGATCAGGACTTCGCCGAAACCGAACAGCTCTAACACAATCCGTCCCGGCCCTACCTGATACGGGGGCCGGCCCCGAATAGGAGATAGTGCAATGCCCAAGCCCAAAAAGGGTCAGCGGCTCGGTGGGTCGTCTTCACACCAGAAGGCGATCCTGGCCAACCTTGCCACCGCGCTGTTCGAGCACGGCCGGATCAAGACCACCGAGACCAAGGCCCGTGTGCTGCGGCCGTACGCCGAGAAGCTGATCACCCACGCCAAGAAGGGTGATCTGCACAACCGGCGCGAGGTGCTCAAGAAGATCCGCGACAAGGACGTCGTCCACGCTCTCTTCGACGAGATCGGTCCGTTCTACTCAGATCGCAACGGTGGCTACACACGCATCATCAAGGTCGAGAACCGCAAGGGCGATAACGCGCCCATGGCGATCATCGAGCTGGTGAAGGAGAAGACGGTCACCTCCGAGGCCGACCGGGCTCGCCGGGTCGCTTCGACCAAGCAGGCTGAAGCTCCGGCCGCCGCTGAGGCTGAGGAGACTCCTGTCGAGGACGCCGTCGAGGTCGAGACCGACACTGCCGATGATGCGGCCGCCGAGGATGAAGGTGCGGCGGACGCCGCAACTGACACGGCCGAGGACGCAGACAAGAAGGAGTGACCTTTGGTCACCTCTGACAACCAGCCCGCTACCGGAGACGGTGGCGGGCTGGTTCGTTTACGGCTCGATATCGCCTACGACGGAACCGATTTCGCGGGCTGGGCGACTCAAGTCAACCAGCGCACGGTCGCGGGGGTGCTGGGCGAGGCGTTCACGACCATCGTGGGCGAGCCGGTGTCGCTGTACGCCGCCGGGCGCACGGATTCGGGCGTGCATGCGACAGGCCAGGTGGCGCACCTGGACATCCCACACGCCCGGCTACCGGAAATTCTCGGCAGATCCCGCTCCGCGGATGCGCCGGAATTCGGCAGGCTGATTCGGCGGCTGTCGCGCTTCCTGCCCAAAGACGTACGTGTGATCGATATCTGCCGCGCCCCGGCGCATTTCGATGCCCGGTTCTCTGCCTTGCGGCGGCACTACGAGTACCGGATATCGACGGCGCCGTTCGGAGTGCTGCCTCTCGCGCGGCATGAGGTCGTCGGATGGCACCGTCCACTGGACGTCGGCGCTATGGCGGAGGCCTCACGGAGACTATTGGGGCTGAACGATTTCGCAGCCTTCTGCCGCCATCGTGACGGCGCCACGACGATCCGCGAATTGCAGCGGTTCGACTGGACGGCCGACGGGCATCAACTGGCCGCGCACGTGAGTGCCGACGCGTTCTGCTGGTCGATGGTGCGTTCGCTGGTGGGTGCGGTGCTGGTGGTGGGGGAGGGCAGGCGGCCGGTGCAGTGGTGCGCCGACTTGTTGAAGAAGGAAAGGCGTTCAAGCGATTTCGCTGCGGCGCCGGCACGCGGACTGACGCTGGTCGGTGTCGACTATCCGCCGGACGACGAGATGGCGGCACGTGTGTTGATCACCCGCGACATTCGAGTGCGGCAGGACTAACTTACTCGGCGGACTCGGCTTCGCCGTGCCGGTTGAGTTTCGAGGCGACGAAGGCCGCGGCCTCAGCGGGTAGCCCGGTGCGTTCGTATGAGGTGTGGGCATCCCAGCTGTTGTTGGGTCCGGCCATGCAGATCGGATCTCCTTGATTGCAAAGATCGACTGCACGGGAACCGAATACGCCTGCAATACCGCTCAGTGGGCCACCGGTTCGGTGGGTGGCGTTGCCGAATGTTGCGATGGCGACGACGCGGTCGCCCACCGTGGGAGGCAGGGGGCGGTTGAACCCGATTCCCACGTTCGGGACACCGATGATGGTGTCGATCACCTCGGCGCCCATGGAGTACCCGCCGATGACGAACTTTGTCCGCGGACAACTGGCGGCCACCGATTGCAGGTGATTGCTGAGATCGTTGGCTCCACCGCCGGCCGAGAAAATACCCGCGTCGTAGTTGACGGGGTAGACGTTCATACTGGCGCCAGTGGACTGGATGCGTGGGGTCAAGGAGTCCACGAACTCATCGCCGACCCGGCCCAATCCGACGGGCTCCTTGCGTCCCCGCGCAAAGGAGACGTCGACATCCGAACACGGATCTGCCGATGCTTGAGGTAACGCATAGACAAGTCCGACAACATTCGCCGTTGACAGCGCGAGCACCGTCAGGGCGACAAGATAACTCAGGACAACGCCGACCCTCGTGCCCCGCTGATGCGTGGTCACACCACGATGCTACGGGTCAGCAAGTTCCTGCGCGCCGTTTCGTGGACTGTGCCCGTGCTACAGCTTGCCCGCCACGAACGACGCGGCCTGCGAGGGCAGATTGGTCTGCTCGTAGGTCTGATGCGCGGTCCATGAGCGGCCGCCCTCCTGGCAGACGGGGTCGCCGGGATTGCACTGGTCGATCCACCGTCCGGCGAGGGGCCCGGTCATGCCGCCACCGCGGCGGTCGATGTTCCCGAACGTCGCGATGCCCTTGATCCGGCCCGCGACGTCCGGCGGCGGGTTGTTGGCGACGTCATCCACGACGGTTGCGCCCATCGAGTACCCGCCGATCACCAGCTTGGTGTTGGGGCAGGATGCGGCGACGTCGCTGAGGTGTCCGCGCAGGTCGTCGGCGCCTTCCCCGGTGGAGAGCAGTCCGGCGCTGTAGTTGACGGGGTAGACGTTCATGCTGCCGACCTTGGATCCGAGAGCGTCGACGAACGCCTGCCCCACACGGCCCAGACCGACCGGCTCATCACGGCCGCGGGCGAACGAGATATCCACGGCGGCGCACGGATCGGCGTTCGCGGGCGCAGGCTGCGAAATGGTCACCAGGCTGATGAACATGAGCAGGGCAGCGAGGAGATATCCGGGCCGCCGGACGTGCGAGATGGCAGGTGAAACAGCACTGTGCGTCGTCACACGCGAATGCTACGGGTAAGTCAACCTAGTTGTCATGTCGGTGCGGTATGGGTCGCGTCACCTGGGCGGAAGCGACGCCAGGAACTCGACCATTGCGGAGTTGATCGCGTCGGGCCGCTCCATCTGCACGAAGTGCCCGGCCCCCTCGACGATCAGAACCGACCTCAGTCCGGGAACGAGATCGGCCATCGCCGTCATCGGGTCGCGACCGAGCATTTCCAGCACCGGATCGGCCGATCCCGCCATAAAGGCCACCGGTATGTCAATGGGTGTGTCCTGCAGGTGCTCGTTCTGCGCCCACACCAGATCCTCGGCCCGATACCAGTTGAGGCCGCCGGTGAATCCTGTGCGCGTGAATTCGGCCGCGTAGTAGTCGAGGTCTTGCTCGGACAGCCAATTCCAGGGCAGGGGAGGAGGAGTCGGCAGTACGTCCAGGTAGCCATTGCGCTTGCCATCCACCTGCGCCGGGTGATCCCAGCAATCCAGATAGCGGTTCGCGCCGCTGAGCGCGTGGAACAGCGTGGCCAGGAAGGCCTTTGGCCGCGTGTTCAGCTCGGACTCCGCTACACCCGGCTCCTGGAAGTACTCCAGATGCGTGAAGTGCTGAGAGGCAAGGTAGTTGAAGCCAACGCTCGGTTTGACCGGGAGCCGTCGGGTACGCGGTACCGACAGCTGGACCAGTGCACGGACTCGATCCCCTGCCCAGACGGGCATGTCCCACACCAGATGTGCCCCGAAATCGTGCCCGCAGAACACCGCGTCCCGAAGATCGAGGGCGTCGAGCAGGCCCACGAGGTCGTTGACGGTGGTGCTGCGGTCATAGGCCGTAGGGTGCCGCGGCGCCGTTGTACGTCCGTATCCGCGCATGTCCGGTGCGATGGCCCGATATCCGGCCGCCGAAAGGGCGGCCAGCTGGTGGCGCCAGGTGTACCAGAGCCCGGGAAAGCCATGGCACAGAACAACCGCCGGGCCTTCGCCCTGTTCGGCGACATGCATGTCGATTCCATTGACATGCAGCTGACGGTGGGTGATCTGGGAGACAGTCACCCAGGCGACGTTAGTTCACCCGGGCGGCCGCGAAGTCCGCAGCCTGGTTGATCAGTGCGGCAGGGTAGGAGGTGTGGGACTTCCAGGTGTCCTGGTTTCCGTCCATGCAGACCGGGTCGCCGTCGTTGCACAGATCCAGCACTCTGTCGCCGTACGCGCCAGCCAGATTCTGGATGGGGGCGAAGCGGTTGACGATGTTGCCGAATGTCACGATCGCGCGGATGTGGTCGCCGACCTCCGGTGGCACGGGGTTGTCGAAGGAGAAGAGGTTGCCGATCTGCACCGGGCCGGGCACGCCGAGAGCGGTGTCGACCACGCCCGCACCCAGCGAGTAGCCGCCGACGACGAGCTTGGTGTCGGGGCAGTTGTTGGCCGTCTGCTGCAGATGGGCGCTCAGGTCGTTGGCCCCACCGCCCACGTCGGTATTGGCGTCGTAGCGCACCGCATAGACATTGAGGTTCTTGACACGATTACGCAGCGCGCTGACGAACGCCTCGCCGATGTTGCCCAGTCCGGGCGGCTGACTGCGGCCGCGGGCGAAGGACACCTCGACGTTGGGACAGGCCGCCGAAGCGGTGGCGGGGAGAAGGACCGCGAGACCCGTGGTCAACATGATTGCCGCAACCGATACAACCGCCGCGCGGGCGGCGGCGGTAAGCAACTTACTGGCTGGGCGTGGATTCGGTTGTAGCGTCACACACCGAGGTTACGGATAATTCGCTGTCACTGCCATGTGATTTCAATCCCGCAGGTAAAGAAGCTGTGTGCCCGGCTGTGCTGGATTCGGGGTCCGCAGGGGTATCCGCACCTCGGTGTGCCAGAACCAGTCCCGCGAGAATGACCGCGGCTCCCGCGTACTGGATGGGCGCGATCGTTTCCCCGAGGAGCACCCATCCCGCGATCACCGCGCACAGCACCTCGGTCAGCGCGATCAACGACGCGTAGCTCGGTTTGAGTCGGGCAATGGCGGCGATACCGGTGAGGTACGCGATCGCGGTGGTGACCACCCCGAGAATGAGGATGGGCACGTACACCGGCGCATGCCAGCCCGCGACCTGCACCGACTGGGTGGAGAAGGTCATCGGCATGATGCCGGTCAGCCCGAAGCCTCCCACCGCGACGGTTCCGACGAGTAGCCCGCTGGTAGTCAGGGTGATGGGTTGCAGCCCTTGTGCCTTGCCGCCCGCCCGGTGTGACGAGATGAAGTAGTACGCGGCGCAGACCGCCGCTCCTAGTCCCCACAGCACCCCCACCGGCTCTACGCGGGAGCCGCTGAAGATGTTGAGTACCAGCAGCATTCCTGCTAGCGCGAGTGTCGCGCCGGCGAGCACGCGAGCATGCGGGCGTTGCCGTGTGGACAGCCAGATCCAGGCGATCACCAGGATGGGGCTCAGGAACTCCAGGAGCATCGCCACACCGACCGACATGTGCCTGACCGCACCGAAGTAGCAGAATTGGGCACCGGCGACGGGGATGATTCCGTAGAGCACAATGACTTTGGCGTGGCGCCGGGCCTCGGAGAACCAGCCGGGGGCCGCGATGCAGGCCGCCACGACCATGACTGCGGCGCCGGTGGCCAGGCGCGCGGTGACGACGGCGGTCAGGGACCAGCCGGCCGCCATGAGCGACTTAGCGAAGGGGCCGGAAAAGCCGAAGGTTGCGGCCGATGCGAGGGCGAGCGCCACACCGGCCCGGAAATTGGCCTTGTCGTTCACCGCACCTCCCGCATGTCATGAGTAAAATCGAATACGGTCATGACGGTATAAGTTAAGGATGTCAGGTGTCAAATGCTTTTCACTCATGACACGGAGCAGGGGCTGAGGTCGGCTGCTGAGCTGATCAACACCGCGCGCAATGACCGGGAGCTACTCCCGGATCCGGGCGCGCTGCCGCCGCTTCTGGATCGGTACGGCTGGACGGGCAGACGCGACGGTGACGAGGCCGAACTGCGGGCCGTGAAGGCGCTACGGACTCGACTGGGCGATATCTGGGGGCATATCAACGACGAGGAGTATGTGGTCCGGCAGGTCAACGCCTTGCTCGCCGATACCCACGCCTCGCCCTGGCTCACCCGGCATGTCGAGGAGCCCGATTGGCATCTGCATATGGCTGCCAGTGATGCGCCGCTGGCGGACCGTCTCGGTGCCGAGACCGCCATGGTGTTCGCGGACCTGGTGCGCACCGGCGAGCAGCGACGCCTGAAGACCTGCGCCGCACCGGATTGCGATGCCGTCCTGGTTGACTTGTCGCGCAACAGGTCCCGGATGTTCTGTGACACCGGGAACTGCGGCAACCGGCAGCATGTGGCTGCCTATCGGGGGCGTAGGCGCGACGAGCCCTAGCGGCGCGAAAGCTCTACTGCGCGAAGGCCTGGATCGGTCGGCCCAGGTAGGCGAGCTCATCGCTGACCGTCACGAGGCGGACCTGGATGGTTTCACCACCTGCGGTCAGGAGAATGTGGTCGCCGTAGCCGTTGGGCTGGTCGATGATGACATCCGGCCGGGCCGGAAGCGCGTCGTACTCGCTGCTGATGATGTGCACGGCCGTGCAGTTGCTGGGTAACGCGGTCGGCTGCATGCCGTCCACCACGGCTAGCGTGCATCGGGGGTCGATAAAGCCCGGGCCACTGGCGAATTGGATGCGATTGGCGTCGCCAATCGAGGTCACCATGACGTCCCACATGTGGGGACGGTCGGTATAGACGACCACGAGTGCACCGATCGCCACCGATCTCAGCACTACCTGCTGGCATACGTAGAGCTCGGCGCGTACCACCACGGTGTGAACGCCCAGCCCGGACAGCCGCGCCGCGATCGCGCGGCCCGACATATCCGATCCGATCAACTGTCCGCAGCCCGATGTCGGCAGATGAATGCCGTCGAGCTCCTCGTTGCTCATCTCGATGCTTCGGGTCAGATACTCCAGCCCGATGGCGCCCACGGGGAGTCCGGCGAAGAACGCGTCGCGCTGACTGCCGTTGAGCGAGGTCATTCCGGTGGAGTGGCGTACGGGGAGTTGTTCGTCGGTTGCCCACCGAACCAGTGCGCCAACCGATGTGCGGCCCTTTGCGGCGGGGCGCAGCCGAACGGTCACGGTGGTTTCCAGCGTCGGGCGGGCCCACAGCCCTGTCAGGGTGGCATCGGTGATGTACCACGGGTCGATTCCCATGGCGACGTTGTAGGAGTCGATCAGCATCAGCCCACTCCACTCCTCGTGCATGGGCGCGCCCGCGTACTGGCGAAGCATTTCGGCGCTGATCCGGTGAATCTGTCCGGCCTGCAGGATGGTGCTGGCGCAGTGGGCCGCCGCCAGTGCTCGCCGGACTCGTGCCGTGGCGATGACGGCGCACCTTTCCGCGCCTCGGCGGCCGCCCCCGCGACGGAATACCGCGTCGACGTTCACGCCGGGGTCGAACCTGAGTACCACCCAGACGGTGCGGATGGCGACGGCAGGCAGCGGGCCCACCAGTCGGTCGTATCCACCGCGCAATACCGTCCCTTGTGCGGTGCGCTGGCCATTGCTGATTACATCGATGCTTTCGAGCTCAATATCGTTCTGATGCATGCACTCCCGCAGCACACGCAGCGGCACCAGGGAGTCGGTGGCGCAGTGATCCGGAGTGATGACCGAGGGGTGGCGCTGGGTCGCACTGACTTCCAACACCGTGATGAGTTTGCCGTTCTCCCACCGGGTTCCGGTCCAGCTGTCCTGGCTGCTGGGAGTGTCGGCAATGCTGCCCGAGCTTCGGTAAGTGCGGCCCGTCAGATACTTGAATCCGGTAACCGCCCAATGCCTGACGGTCTGACCTCCCCATCGGCCGAGGACCAGTGCCAACGACACGATCGCGATCAGTAGTGCTGCCCACCACGGCCAGCCGAACAGCAAGGAGATCAGGACTGCGGCGAGGATCAGCAGCTGCGAGATCACCATGATCTGGATCGGCATCGTGGCCCGACGCACCTGCTCCGGAGCCGCCCCGCTCGAGGTCACCTTTCCCCCTTCTGTCCCGCCGTTGTGCCGCACCCACCCGACTGGGGCGCCGCGGCTGCCACCCGCAACCTATCGTGGTTGCCCAGTATTGCAATAGGCTGCATGGCCGTGTGGCCCGTACGTAGGATCTAACAAGATCTGGGGGCCGACCTAGTGGCATCACTAGGTCGTAGATCCGAGTTTCGCAGATTTCCTGGAGGGGGGACGATGGCGCGACAACCGACAACCCGGTTGCAGGTCAGCGGGTACCGGTTCCTCGTGCGGCGTATGGAGCACGCGCTGGTTCGCCGTGACGTCCGAATGATCCACGACCCGATGCGGGCGCAGTCCAGTTCGCTCATGGTCGGGATTGTGCTGGCCACCGTCGTCGTTGCCGGCTGTGCGATCTTGGCGTTCTTTCGGCCCAACATGCCGCTGGGTGATCAGCCCATTGTCATGGCCAAGGACACCGGCGCGGTCTACGTCCGGATTCAGGACACACTTCATCCCGCACTCAATTTGGCGTCCGCGCGACTGATCTCCGGAAACAACGAGAATCCCAAGCCGGTCAAGGACTCGGAGCTGGCGAAGGCGCGCCGCGGCCCGTTGGTCGGGATTCCCGGTGCGCCGGCATCCATTCCGCCGCCGCTGACGGGTGACGACACCATCTGGACGGTATGCGATGTCGCGACACCCCCGCCCAGCTCCACCGTTACCAGCACGGTGATCGCGGGCAAGGTAACCCTGGAGAACGGCAACCAGGAGATGCCGAAAGACAGGTATGCCCTGGTGACGGTGAACAGCCAGATGTACCTGCTCTACGACGGTAAACGTGCGGCGGTCGACCTGACGAACCCCGCGGTGACCCGCGCGCTGCGTCTCGAAGGTGTGACGCCGCGGCCGATCTCGATGTCGGTACTCAATGCCATTCCCGAGGTGCCGGCCATCGCGCCGCCGCCCATCCCGGATGCCGGAGGGCCGTCGCCTATTACCACCGCGGGCGTTCGGGTGGGGTCGGTCATCAAGATGAGCCGGGCGGACTCCGCCGAGTACTACGTCGTGCTCTCCGGCGGGGTGCAACGCGTCAACGAGGTCACCGCGGATCTGATCAGATTTTCCGATTCCCAGGGTGCGCAGGACATTGTCGCCGTCGCTCCCGACGTGATTTCGGGGCATCCCAGCCTCAACCAGCTTGCGGTACAGACATTTCCGGACCGTGCGGGGAAGATCGTGGACGTCCCGGAGAAGTCGGTGCTGTGCAGCAGCTGGAAGCCCGGTCAGGAGAAGACGCAAGAGCACGCCACCACCAAGCTGTTGATGGGGAACTCGCTGCCGCTGAAGGCCGATCAGGTGCCGGTGGTGTTGGCACAGGCCGACAAGGAAGGCCCCAACGTGGACACGGCCTACATTCCGCCCGCGCGTAGCGCCTTCATCCGCTCCACCGGCCTCGGCGGGGACACCGGGCGTGCGGAGTCTCTCTACCTCATCCTCGACACCGGTGTGCGCTTCGGCATTGGGAACCTTGAGGCCGCGAAGTCGTTGGGGCTCACGGTTGAGCCCGTTCCCGCGCCGTGGCCGGTCGTCGGGCTGCTGCCGCCGGGGCCCCGGCTGAGTAAGGAAGACGCACTCGTCGTGCACGACGGAATGCCGCCCGACAAGACAGGTTTGGCGATCAATCCGTCAACATCGAGCACCGCGCCCGCGTAAATCGCGCGCCCCCCGGCGTTAGTCGGTGGAGTTGTCCCGGCCTTGCCGCAGCTTGCGCACCGGCGCCAGCATCGCCAGCGCCGCAGCGAGAAATGCCGCGCAGACCGCTATTCCGATCAGGGCGACGCGTCGCGGCCGCGGGTCGGCGGGTGGCGGTGCGGGTGGCAGCTGCAGCTTCTTGGCGGCGTTGGCCCGGGCGAGATCACTCGTGGTGCCGAGGTCGTCACTGACCGCGGCGAGTGCATCCACCACGCCGTAGCCCAGATAGGGGTCCCAGCCGCCCGGCGGGCGGTGCGCAGTGTTCTTGATGCGGTCCATCACCTCACGAGCGCTCAGCTGAGGGAAACGTGAACGCACCAGCGCGACAACGCCGCTCACCACCGGAGCAGAGAAGCTGGTGCCCTGAATGGGTACCGGTCCTTGCTCGCCCATGTAGGCGTTGGTCAGCGCATCACGGTTGGGATCCAAGGAGACGATGTCTTCGCCGGGAGCGGAGACATCGACCCAGGGGCCGCCGAGACTGAACTTAGAGGGTTGCCCGTCCGGGCCGATCGAGCCCACTGTGAGGACGAGGTCGTTGTACCACGCCGGACTCACCGTCTCCAGGACAGCATCCCAGTCCGGGGTGTTGGGTCGAGCCGGGTCCGGTGGCGGGTTCTGGTTCTTGCACTGACCGTCGCCGACATTTCCCGCGGCGACCACCACCACCACGTTCTTGACGTCCACGGCGTACTGCAGTGCGGCGCCCAACGGTCGATCGTCCAGGAATTGTTTGGCGGAGGCGCACGCCACCTCGGAGATGTTGATGACCGTCGCGCCGAGGTCCGCGGCGGTGCGCACCGCCATCGCCAGGGTGTCGACGTTTCCGACGCCGCTGATCTTGGAGGGATCGTCTCTGTCGCTCCCGCCGCCCTTGTCCTTCACCGCGAACTTCGCGCTGGATTGCCGAATGGTGATGAGGCTGACGTCGGGCGCAATGCCACTGAAAGCGCTTGCCCCCGTGGGATCCGGTGCGGCCGCGATGATTCCGGCGACGATAGTGCCGTGCGCGTCACAGTCCTGAGTGCCGTTGCCGCCCTCGAAGACGTAGTCTCCGCCGGGGATGAGCGGTGGTAGGCGCGGACTGCGTGCCACTCCGGTGTCGATCACCGCGACCGTCTGGCCGCCACCGCGTGACAGCTGCCAGACCAACGGCAGATCCAGTCCGCGCTGCTGCGTGGGCACCTTGTTGAGGTCGCGTTTGGGGTCGATGCCGGGGAATCGGCACAGTTCCTTCTGCTCCGTGGGTTCGATGGGAGCGGGAGGACGCGGGCCGGGAAGCGTGCTCGGGTCGACCGGAAGTGGAGCGAACGCGTGTGCCGTCGCGAGCATGTGCATCGAACCGGTCGCCAGCTGCGAGGACATCGCCAACATCGCAACGGCTCCAGCGGTGGCGACACGGCGGGCCACGCTGAGGTTCATGGCAGGTTCAATCCCCGCACGGCGCTGTACACGCCACATACCCAGACGGCCACGGGAACGATCAGCGACAGGGCGATGTACTCGATGATCTCCACCGTGCGCCGCGCGACAGGGGAGTACTTGCGCGCCGACACCAGGAAGCCGAGAACGATGGCCGAACCGGCCGCGATCGCCATCAGCGCGGTGGTGAACACGGCGGCTGTCGGGTACGCGATGGCGACGAACGCGAATCCCGCGACGGGAATGGCCAAGCCGCCCAGGTTGATGGCCACTGTCTGCGCGAGGTCGGCATGCGAGCGCGCCCGCAGCATCATCGCCAGCGCGATCAATCCGGCAAGCACCACGCCACTGAACCGGTGCGCGCCGGTGGGGTGATGGTCGCCCGCGCCGGGAAACGTCAGCGCGGCGAGCATGGCGCCCGCGGCGGTGATGGCGGATGTTCCGCACACCAATCCGGTCAGAACGGCATGCGCGCGCAGCGCCTTCTCGCGAAGATCGGGGAGGGGCGGTAGCGCCGTGGCGTCCTCGACGTCGTCACCCTCGGTATCAAGTCCATCCAGACCCTCGATGGCTTCGATCGGGGCCGTCGAATGTTCAGGGCGAGATGGTGCGCCCTGTGTGGGCACCGGGGGAAGAGGTAGGCGAGCAAGAGCCATTGCCACACGCGGCGAAAGCGCCACCGAGCAGATTCCGACTGCTCCGAGTACCGCCCCAAGGCTGTAGATCGGAGGATCGAAGAGCACGTAACCCAGCGCTGCCGCGAACCCGAGCAGTGATGCCGAAGCAACCGCGACGAGCGACGTTGTGCCGGTACCGGTCGCGCGCATGGCGAGGATGGATACGACCATCGCGACCATGAGTGCCAGCATCGCGTGCGGGGCGCCGTATTTTCCCGGCACGAACAGGGCTCCCGCCACCGCGGAGAAGCCGACGGCGCAATGGCTCAGCATTACGGAGGCGAGCGAATCGTCGTACACCCTGTTCGCGAAGACGGCGGCGGTCATCGCCACTAATGCGATCGCGACGGCGATGATCGGAAGGAGCAGGCCGGGATTTGTCGCGCCGGCACGTAACAGCGCAGTCGCGCCGAGCACCGCGGCCACCCCGCACGCCGAAGCGCCGAGTATTCGAGCTGCGGTACGGCTCCATGGATGCGCCGACACGGTCCGGAAGGTAGAGACAGCAAGGAAGACGTCGTCGAACAGTGGGTCCGGCGCGGTGACATCGGACGCGGTGAGGATGAGTTGATCGCCATCGCGAACTTCCAACTCCCCAAGGGTGCTGGACATCTGTAGCGGCGGCTGTCCAGGCCGAGACAAACGCCAGTGCGTTTCCACGGCGTCCTCCGGGCTGGTCAGCTCGGGGACACCGACATGCTGGTTGATGATGTCGACGATCGAGCCGACCAAGAGGGCCAGCGGGACACTCGTCGGCAGCGCCAGGTCGACCTGAGTGCGGTCAGCCTGAATGGAAACGCGGCACAGTTCGAGAACCGCCGAACGTTGCTCGGCGCCCGACTGCGCATGTGTCATGCTGTGCCCCCTACCTGCCCCCACGGTCATTGATCTTTGCGCATGCACACTAGCCGAACGCGGCTGAGCGCCGCCAGCGGTTCGGTGCATCCGGGCGAACGCTAACCGCGTAACCAGCGGCTCCGGCGATCTTGTGAGCGAATTCGTTGCGGCACCGGATATAACGGCCCTATCCTGTAGCCCGCCGTGGGCTGGGCGGTAGCGTGGATGCGAAATAGCCACGAGATGTGGCGCGGGGGAAACCGGAGGGCCAGGGTGAGCACGGGGTGAACACCACAATATTCATTCGTCGGCCTCGGCTTGCGGTGCCTCGTGTTCCGGGTGGCGAGGTCAATGTGCAGCCACCGCCGGAGATTCCGCGGCCGGTGCCATCGCCGATCATCGCCAAGATCATGCCGCTGGTCATGGTGGTGGCAATGGTGGGCATGATTGCCTTCTTCGTCACCTCGGGGAGTCTGGGTGGCGGCTCGGGCGGCGGGATGATGCGCAGCCCGATGTTCATGCTGTTCCCGATCATGATGATGGTCTCGATGGTCAGCATGGTCTCCAACAGCGGCGGCAAGGGAGCCAAGACCAGCGAAATCAACGAGGACCGCAAGGATTACCTGCGGTACCTCGAAGTGGTGCGCAAGAACGTCACCGATACCGGTGGTGCTCAGCGCAAGGCCCTGCTGTGGAACAACCCTGATCCGTCTGCGCTGTGGACGCTTGCCGGTGGCCGCCGGATGTGGGAGCGGCGTCCCGGCGACAGTGACTACTGCCATGTGCGTGTCGGGGTGGGGGATCAGCGTCTGGCCGCGCAGTTGGTGGCACCCGAGATCGGTCCGGTCGAAGAATTGGAGCCGGTGGCCTCCGTGGCGCTGCGCCGGTTTGTGCGGACACACTCGCTGGTGCCTGAGCTGCCGATCGCGTTGAACCTGAGAGGTTTCGCGGCCGTCACCATCGATGGCTCACCCGAGGTCGCGCGAGGCATGTTGCGCGCCATGATTTGTCAGCTGGCGATGTTCCATGGGCCGGACCAATTCCTGGTCGCGGCAGTGGTGAACCGGCATGCGGCCCCGCACTGGGACTGGCTCAAATGGCTTCCGCACGCACAGCATCCGACCGCGTTCGACGGCGTCGGCGCCAGCCGGCTGGTCTACCACTCGCTGGGTGAGGTCGAGGAGTCGTTGGCATCGCTCATCACTGAGCGTGAACGGTTCTCGCGGACCGCGCAGCCCTCTCCCGACCGGCCGCAGATCCTCATCATTGTCGACAGCGGCACGTTGATCGGTTCCGAACGCCTCATCATCGATCACGGCATCGACTCGGTGACCCTCGTCGAGATCGGCACCCGGGTGGACCCGCTCGCGGCCCGCCGCGGCATGCAATTGGAGCTGACCGATCGCGGCCTCGGGGCCAAGGGCAATGTGGGGTCCGAGGTCTTCGCCCACCCCGATCACCTCACCATCACCGAGGCAATGGCGTGCGCCCGCCGCATGGCGCCCTACCGGGTGCTCACCGGAGGTAGCGACGAGGTCCAGATCCAAACCGAGGTCAGTACGCGCTGGTCCGACATCGTGGGAATCGGTGATCCTGGGCTGCTTAACCCGGAAGTGGTGTGGCGCAACCGGGTTGGTCGTGACCGGCTCCGGGTGCCCATCGGGATCGCCGTCGACGGCACTCCCATGGAACTGGATATCAAGGAAGCAGCCGAGAACGGCATGGGCCCGCACGGACTGTGCATCGGCGCCACCGGCTCGGGTAAATCGGAGTTCCTGCGCACACTGACGTTGGGCATGATCGCCACGCATTCGCCGGATGCCCTGAATCTCGTGCTCGTGGACTTCAAGGGTGGTGCGACGTTCCTGGGGCTGGACCGGGCACAGCATGTCGCGGCGATCATCACCAACCTCGCCGAAGAGGCAAATCTGGTGTCCCGTATGAAGGACGCGCTGGCCGGAGAGATGAACCGGCGCCAGGAGCTGCTGCGCGCCGCGGGCAACTTCGCCAACGTCACCGAGTACGAGCGCGCCCGTGCCGCCGGTGCGTCTCTCGCCCCACTGCCGGCACTCTTCATCATCGTCGACGAGTTCTCCGAACTGCTGAGCCAGCACCCGGATTTCGCGGAGCTGTTCGTCGCGATCGGCCGTCTGGGCCGGTCGCTGCACGTCCATCTGTTGCTCGCCTCGCAGCGTCTGGACGAAGGCCGCCTGCGCGGGCTGGAATCTCACCTGTCCTATCGGCTGTGTCTGAAGACGTTTTCGGCTAACGAGTCCCGCGCTGCGATTGGTGTCCCGGACGCCTACCACCTGCCCAACACCCCGGGTTCTTGCTACCTCAAGGATGACTCGGGGGAGCTGACACGGTTCCAGACCTCCTATGTGTCCGGTGCGTATGTGCCGTACGGGCCGGCGCGTCGTGCGGTCTCCTCCGGCGGCACGGGCGCCGCGCCGCGGCTGTTCACCGCGGCGCCCGTGGCGCTGCAAATGCGCCCTGCGGAAATCGTGGAAGACGACACCCCCGCCGCGTCCGAAGGGGCGATCGGCCGGTCGGTCATCGACACGATCCTTGATCGCGTTGAAGGACACGGCAATCCAGCACACGAGGTGTGGCTGCCGCCGTTGGACGATTCGCCGACTCTCGGAGATCTGATTCCCCGTCACGGTCGCGCTGGCTTCGACGCGGTGGGCAGTTTGACCATCCCGATCGGAATCGTGGATCGGCCGTACGAGCAACGGCGCGACCCGTACATCGTCGATCTGTCCGCCGCGGCGGGCAACGTCGCCATCGTCGGCGCACCCCAGTCCGGAAAGTCGATGGCGGTGCGCACGCTGGTGACATCGCTCGCGGTGACGCACAGTCCGGCGCAGGTGCAGTTCTATTGCCTGGACTTCGGAGGTGGCACGCTCACCTCGCTGGCGCAACTACCGCATGTCGGTTCGGTGGCCAGCCGGCTGGAGTCGGATCTGATCCGGCGTACGTTCGCCGAAATGCTGACGATTGTCAGGTCGCGCGAGAATGCCTTCCGCGCCTACGGAATTGACTCGATGGCCGAGTACCGGCGACGCAAGGGTGCCGGTGACCCGCAGCTCGCGAGCGATCCATTCGGTGACGTGTTCTTCATCATCGATGGCTGGTCCACGGTCCGTCAGGAGTTCGAGGCGCTGGAGCCGCAGGTCACCGCGCTGGCGGCGCAGGGACTCGGTTTCGGTGTGCACACCGTAGTCACGGCATCACGCTGGGCCGAGATCCGGCCCGCCCTGAAGGACCAGATCGGCACGCGCGTCGAGCTTCGCCTCGGTGATCCGCTGGACTCGGACTTCGACCGCAAGCTGGCACAGCTTGTTCCGGATGGCCGGCCAGGCCGGGGTATCACCCGCGACCGCCGGCACATGCTCATCGGACTGCCGCGTGTCGATAGCGTCTCGTCGAATCAGGACCTCGGTGAGGCGCTCGCCGCCGCGGCCGCCAGCATGCGGCAGCGCAGCTCGGCGGAGGCTCCGCAGGTTCGCATGTTGCCGCACAAGATCGATTACGCCGCTCTGGTTCCACAGGCGCCCACGAACGATCTGCCAAACCTGCGCATCCTCGTTGGCATCAACGAGACGGAGTTGGCTCCGACGTACCTGGAATTCGGCGAGCAGCCGCACATGATGATCTTCGGCGACAGCGAGTGCGGCAAAACCGGGCTGTTGCGCACCATCTGCCGCGAGATTGTTCGGACCACTACGCCGCAGCAGGCGCAGCTGTTCATCGTGGACTTCCGTCGCACCTTGCTCGGTGTCGTCGAGACCGAACACCTGGCCAAGTACGCGATGTCGAGCGCCACCTTGGTCGATGAGGTGCCGGCGTTGATCGAACTCCTCAAATCCCGGATGCCGGGACCCGATGTCACACAGCAAGAGTTGCGTGACAGGTCCTGGTGGTCCGGCCCGGAGATCTACATCTTGGTCGACGATTACGACCTGGTGGCCCTGGCGAGTGGAAACCCACTGTTGCCGCTCGCGGAGTATCTGCCGCACTCCAAGGACATCGGGCTGCATGTTGTCATCGCGCGCCGCACCAGCGGCGCCTCACGAGCCATGTTCGAGCCGATGATGGCGCGCATGAAGGACCTCTCCTGCATCGGTTTGCAGATGAGCGGGAACAAGGACGAGGGTGTTCTGATCGGCACGGTTCGGCCGAGCGAGCAGCCGCCGGGTCGCGGCACTTTGGTCATGCGCTCGGGCGGCCAACAACTGATCCAGGTTGCCTGGAGCGATCCGCAGTGATCCTGGATCGCGACCCGCAGACAGGGACGCGGGTAGCGATTGAAGTGACCGAGACCGCCGTCCGGGCACGAACCGAGGACGGCATCCGGGAAGCCGGACATGCCGATGTCAGGTCGGCGGTCGCCGCACTCGACGACGAGACGGCGCTGCTACCCGGTCGCGTGGTTCCGTCTCGCGCACTCTGGGCCGCCCTGTTCGAGTCGTTGCTTACCGATCGGAATGCGCCGGTCCGCGTCGATTCCGTGCTGCTGATTTATCCGACGACGTGGAGTTCCGGACGGCGCACGTTGTTGTCGAATGCGGCGCGGATGATGGCGGCGACGCTGACCGTGCGTTCGCGCGCTTTCGCCCTCGCCGAGCGCGGCGTGCGTGCCGATTTGTCGGGCCGCTCGCTCGTGGTGGTCGAGGTGTCGCCGGGCGAGGTCGCCGTCACCGTGGTGGGACACGGCTCTGCCGGCGAGCCGGCGTCGACGGTTCGTCATCTCGAAGAGCGGTCCTGGGAGACCAAAACGGCCGCAGATGTCGCGCGCGCTGTGGCGCGTGCTGTCGAGGAGGTGGTCCGCAGTGAACGGCCCGGAGTCGCCGCGATCCTTGTCGACTCGGCCGATAGTGAGATGGGCGAGGCGATCGTCGACGCGGTCGATCGGAGGGGCCTGACTCCCGGGGTATCGCAGGTTGCCGATGATGCGGTGTTCCGCGACGTCAGCCAATCGCCCCGTGTCTCGGCCTTCGTCGACGGGCCTGCCGACCAGCCCGCTAGCGCGAGACGGCCCGAATGGACACCCGCATCATCCGCCAGATCGGTTCCGCGACTTCCCGCGTGGTGGCCGGTTGCCGCGATTGGTCTGGCGGCCGCGGTCGTCGTGACGGGTGTGGTGTTGACGGTGGCCTCCACCCGGGCGCGGCAACCGTCACCGACGACTCCCGTGGTGGCGACATCGCTGCTGGTGGAGGGGAGTGTGCAGTTCATGGTGCCCGCCGAGTGGGCGGTGCGACGTATCCCCGCGGGCGGTGCTGGTTCAGCACGGGTGGAGGTGATCTCGCCCACGGACCCCGAGGCGATCGTGCATATGACTCAGGTGCGGGTGAAGTCGACCCAAACCCTGGCATCAACCGCCGAGACGCTGCGAGTGGCCATGGAGAAGGAGCCGCTGGGGGTATTCACGGACTTCAAGGCCGACGATCGCACAAACGGGCGGGCGGCGGTCACCTACACCGAGGTTCGCGAGGGCCATGACGTCGCGTGGGCCGTATTTCTGGACGACAACCTGCGAATAGGCGTTGGCTGTCAGTTTAAGAAAGATAGCTATGGGTCTGTCCGGCAGGCCTGCGAACTGGCTATTCGAACGGCACATGCAGTACGATCTGGTAGCTGACAAGATTGCTGAAAAAAAGTTTGAAAAAGATGGAACCGATCTGACGATAGGGCCATCGTATGTAGTTGTAAGGACAAAACCGGCCAGAAACCGGAAGTCACACCCGTGACTGGCCGGGCCTGGGGACAAGGGAGGACACGAAGTGGCTGTTTTTCAGAATGACCTGGCGTTGCTCGATTCCACGGCTAAGAAGATCGACGGCAAGTACCAGGAGTTCACTGCGATGCAGTCCCAGCTGCGGGATCGCGTAGCGGTGGGTACCAGCACTTGGCAGGGTCAGGCGCGGCATGCCTTTGATGAGGCGATGGCCCGTTTCGATCAGGAGATGGGCGACATCCAGAAGGTGCTCTTGCAGATCCACGACACCATGGACTCGAACAAGCGCCGCATCCAGGAGATGGACGAGAGCCAGACCTTCTAGGCGTCTCGTAATAGTCATCAAAGACATCACATAGCAAAGGGGATTGACCATGCAGATTACTTACAACCACGGCGAGATCGACGCGCTGGTTGCCGATGTCAAGGGCATCATCAACAAGTTCCAAGCCGGCCTCGAGGAGCTGCAGCACGACATTCAGCCCCTCGTCCAGCAGGCCGAGGGCCAGGAAGCGACTGCGTACCAGGAGTACCAGAAGGCTTGGCACCAGTCCGCCGAGGACCTCAACCAGATCCTGACCCAGCTTAACTCCAAGGTTGACCAGGGTAACCAGGACGCGCAGCACACCGACCAGAGCGCTGCGGGTGCCTGGCACGGCTAAATCGCCGACGGTTATTTTCAAGACCCTGTGGGGCCTTGGTGGAGGAGAGCCACCAAGGCCCCACAGTTTTTGTATGAGTGTACGAAGGTTGGACGACAGGACGGGATCGACCGCGTTTTGACCTGCGGTGACGTGGCCCGGTAAGCTTCACCGCTGGCGTGCGGTATGTCATCGCACACGAGGCTCGGGTCACCACTGGTCGCCGAGATCAACCTCCACCGTTCGCCACGACCAGCGCTCCGAACGGCAGAAACCGTCCGGGGATCCACCCGAGTAGACAAGGAAAGACTGTGCCTACCTACACGCCGAAGGCGGGTGACATCACCACTAGCTGGTATGTCATCGATGCCACGGATGTAGTACTCGGCCGTCTTGCCGTTCAAGCAGCTACCCTGCTGCGCGGTAAGCACAAGCCGACCTACGCCCCCCATGCCGATGGTGGCGATTTCGTCGTCATCATCAATGCCGAGAAGATTGCCCTGAGTGGCAAGAAGCTCACCGACAAGTTCGCCTACCGTCACTCGGGTTACCCGGGCGGCCTGCGCAAGCGCAGCATCGGCGAGCAGCTCGCGAAGTTCCCCACCCGCACGGTGGAGAAGGCAATCATCGGCATGCTGCCCAAGAACAAGCTTGGCCGTCAGATCGAGCGCAAGCTCAAGGTGTACGCCGGCCCCGAGCACCCGCACGGCGCGCAGCAGCCGATCCCGTTCGAGATTAAGCAGGTGGCTCAGTGACCGATATCGCCGAAGAGCAGACCCCCGAAGACAACGCGGAAGCCACAGTGGAGGCGGTCGTCGAGGAAACTGCCGACGAAACAGTCGTCAAGGCCGCTCCTCGTAGCCCCATTGTGATCGACAAGCCCATTCAGACCGTTGGCCGCCGTAAGGAGGCTGTCGTCCGCGTCCGCCTCGTTCCCGGCACCGGCAAGTTCTTCCTGGATGGCCGCACCCTGGAGGAGTACTTCCCGAACAAGGTGCACCAGCAGCTCATCAAGGCGCCGCTGGTTTCCGTCAACCGTGTGGACAGCGTGGACATCTACGCTCACCTGACCGGCGGCGGCCCTTCGGGCCAGGCTGGCGCACTGCGTCTTGCCATCGCGCGTGCACTCATCATCGTGGAGCCCGAGGACCGTCCGGTGCTGAAGAAGGCCGGTTTCCTTACTCGTGACCCGCGTGCGATCGAGCGCAAGAAGTACGGTCTCAAGAAGGCCCGTAAGGCGCCTCAGTACTCGAAGCGCTGATCGATTCTGTTCGTCCGCGTATTGCGCCGGCACACAACCTGTGTGTCGGCGCAATCGCGTTATTGGGCCAGTTTGGTGTGAGAAATTTAAGGAATGGGCACGGTGTCTGACGTTCTTCGCGCAAGCGGCTCATCACTATTCGGCACTGACGGCGTTCGCGGTGTCGCGAATGCCGAGCTGACGGCCGAACTGGCGGTCGCGTTGGGATCGGCCGCGGCGCGCTCGTTGACCAACGGGCGCGCCACCGCGGTCGTGGGCCGCGATCCGCGCGCGAGCGGCGAGATGTTGGAGGCGGCGGTCGTCGCGGGTATCGCAGCAGAAGGTGTCGATGTGCTCCGGGTCGGTGTGCTTCCCACTCCGGCGGTGGCGTATCTGACGGGCGCGTATGGCGCGGCCTTCGGCGTCATGATCTCGGCCTCGCATAACCCCATGCCCGACAACGGCATCAAGATTTTCGGCGCCGGCGGTCACAAGCTCGACGACTCTGCCGAGAACGCCATCGAGGCCCAGCTGGACACTCCTGCGGCACGTCCCACCGGTGCGGGAATCGGCCGCGTGCGCGATGCTGTCGACGCACTGGACCGGTACTTGCATCATGTCGCCAATGCCGCGACCCGCCCGCTGAGCGGAGTCACCGTGGTGGTCGACTGCGCACACGGGGCGGCTTCCGACGCGGCCCCGCTGGCCTACCGGGCTGCGGGTGCTCACGTGATAGACATCAACGCCGACCCGGATGGGCTCAATATCAACGACGGTTGTGGGTCAACGCATCTCGGCCCATTGCGGGCCGCGGTGAAGACACACAATGCCCATCTCGGGCTTGCGCATGACGGCGACGCCGACCGGTGTCTCGCGGTGGATGCCGACGGAAACGTCATCGATGGTGACGCCATCATGGTGGTGCTCGCCGCGGCGATGGCCGAAGACGGTGAGCTCACCGATAACACCCTGGTCACCACGGTGATGAGCAATCAGGGGCTACATATCGCCATGCGCGCCGCAGGCATCGATGTCAAGGTGACCGCCGTCGGCGACCGTTATGTGCTGGAGGAGCTACGTGCGGGCCGATTCGCGCTGGGCGGTGAACAATCCGGTCATATCGTGCTGCCTTCCCTGGCCACTACCGGAGACGGCATAGTGACAGGCTTGCGACTCATGTCCAGGATGGCGCAAACCGGTAAGTCCTTGGCCACCCTCGCGTCCGCGATGCGTAGCCTGCCTCAAACGCTCATCAACGTGCCGGTCTCGGACAAGCACACGGTGGCGCAGGCACCCGAGGTACTCGCCGCCGTTGCCGCAGTGGAGTCCGAGCTCGCGGGTAACGGCCGAATCCTGTTGCGTCCCTCCGGAACCGAGCAGCTGGTCCGCGTCATGGTCGAGGCGGATGAGCAGTCGACGGCCCAACGTCTGGCGGAGCGGGTGGCTGAAGTGGTCGGCGCGGTCTAAGCGCGTGACAGGCTGCGTGTGTACAGCGTGGAGCCCGCGGCATCGCACAGCGTGACGATCAGATCGCCGCTTTCGCCGTCGATGTCTATCTGTCCGAAATGCTGGTAGCCGTCCAGCGGCGACTGCTGATCGGGCCGTGCCGCGTGGACGAAATCTGCTCGCGGGCCGAAGGTTCCGTCGAGCGGCTTCTCCTGGCCGGCGCCGGCGTTCAGTGGGCCCGACACGAATTCCCAGAACGGATCGAAGTCCGTGAAGGCGGCGCGCGCGGGTGAGTACTCGTGCGCCGCGGTGTAGTGCACATCGGCCGTCAGCCACACCACGTTGCGAACCTGTCGCGCCTTGAGCTGCGAGAGAATATGCGCCAGTTCGGTTTCCCGCCCGAGCGGGGGGCCGTTATCGCCGTTGGCGACGGCCTCGAAATCTGTCTTGCCGTCGGGTACCACCAGTGCGAGCGGCAGGTCGTTGGCGACGATCTTCCATACGGCCTTCGAGGACGCCATGGCGTTGATCAGCCATTCGGTTTGGCGGGTACCGAAGATTGCGCCGTGCTGCTGCCGGTTCGGGGAGTTGGGGTCCTTGTAGCTGCGCATGTCGAGAATGAATACGTCCAACAGCGGACCGTATGAGAACCGTTGGTATACAAGACCATCTACGGCCTCGCGGGGTTCGGTCGGTTGCCACTCGTGGAATGCCCGGTGTCCGTACTGCGCGAGTACGTCGACTCTCTTTTCGGTGTACTTGTCGTTGTCGAGAATCTCCCCGGGATACCAGTTGTTGATCACCTCGTGGTCATCCCACTGCACAAGTTGCGGCACGTGTGCGTTGAAGTATCGGTAGTTGGCATCGGTGAGGTTGTAGGCGTGTTGACCGCGATACTGTTCGAGGGTCTGTGCGACAGCGCTTTTCGCCTCCGACACCTGATTTCGCCAGACCCGTCCGTCGGGCAACGTCAGTGTCTCCGGAATCGGCACGTCGGCGTACACCGTGTCCCCGCTGTGGATGAAGAACTGCGGATTTCGGTCCGCCATGGTGCGGAAGATCCTCATTCCGCCGACATCCGGATTGATGCCGAACCCCTGTCCGGCGACATCGCCCGACCAGATCAGCCGCACATTTCCTGCGGTCGTCGGTGCAGTCCGAAAGACGCCGGTGACAGGCTCGCTCAGTGAGCCCTCCGAGTCGAGTGTCACCCGGTAATGCACCTCGGTGTCGGCGGGCAGGCCCGTGAGGCGTAGCCGGCCGGTCCCGTCCGATTCCGGCGTGAGCACCGGCCCGGTGAAACGTCGTGTATCCGAAAAGCTTTCGGTGGCAGCCGTTTCGACGATCATGGTGGCAGGGCGATCCGAGCGGGCCCAGATCACCGCGCCGTCGGTGCGGGGGAATCCGCTGGCCACCCCGTGGGTAAGCCTGGGCCGCGCTGTCACCAACGTCGGCCCGCACGCGCCGGCCGGAGCCACCGCGAGTCCCAGTAGGGCGGCCCGCAAGACGGTGCGGCGCGGGATGGCTGTCATCCCACCACTTTCCGGGTGCCGCACGAACACACGCCGAACGCTACGCGAACGGCGGGCGAATCAGAGCAGCTCGCGCAGTGCCTCGACATGCTTGATCCGGCCTGCTGAATCGGCGGCGAGCGGTGCCACATTGAGGGTCGTGACACCCGCCTCCTTGAAGGCCGCTACCCGTTCGGCGACAAAGCTCTTCGGCCCGATGAGGGAGATGTTTCTGACCAGATCGTCGGGTACCGCGTCGGTTGCCTCGGCCTTCTTGCCTGCCAGGTAGAGCTCCTGGATGCGGTCGGCTTCCTTGCCAAACCCGTAGGCGGTCGCGAGGTTGTGATAGAAGTTCTTGCCCTTGGCGCCCATGCCGCCGATGTACAGCGCCAGGCTCGGCTTGACGAACCCGTACAGCGCCTCGACGTCATCGCCGATGGCAAGAGCTGGGCCTGCGTAGACCTCAAGGTCGCCGAGCGACGGATCGCGCTTGGCCTTGCCCTCGGCCAGGGAGGCGCCCCATACGTCATGGGCCTTCTCCGGAAGGAAGAAGATGGGCTGCCAGCCCTCGGCGATCTCCGCGGTCAGTGCCACGTTCTTGGGTCCAAGAGCGGCAATGAGCACCGGAATACGCTCGCGCACAGGGTGATTGATCAGCTTCAGGGCCTTGCCCAGGCCGGTGCCCTGCTCGGGAGGCAGCGGCACGGTGAAGTACTTGCCCTCGAACTCCAGGCGTTCACGACGCCATACCTTGCGGCAGATCTCGACCGTCTCACGAGTGCGGCCCAGGGGAGCGTCGTACTTCACGCCGTGGAATCCCTCGATGACCTGAGGGCCCGAGGCGCCGATGCCGAGGACGAACCGGCCGTTGGAGACGTAGTCCAGTCCGGCCGCCGTCATCGCCAGCAGGGTGGGGGTGCGGGTGTACAGCTGGAAGATGCCCGACGCGAGCTTTACGGTGGATGTCTTGGCGGCGAGATATCCGAGCTGGCTCGCGGCGTCGTACGAGTAGGCCTCGGCGACGAACGCGATGTCCAGTCCGACTTTCTCCAGCTCAGCGAGCTCGTCAACGACTTCGGTGAATCCGCCGGCGTAGCTCAGTGTGGTTCCAATGTGCATGCAGCGACCCTATCCGACCAAGCGGTTGAACGGGAAGATGCATGATCCACAGATCGGTGAAAAAAGATGGAACCGGAATTGGTATGCACCCGTCGTAGTCAATATGGGAGAAACCTCGATCAATGTCGCTGGTGTCCGGGGGGTCGCTGGGGAGTTCGACAGCGTGGCAGATGAGCTGAACAAAGCGATTACGCAGTTGCGTGGTTTGTCCTTCGGCGGGGCATCGGCCGGTCAGTGGCACACCGCTAAGGGTGATGACGTCAGGAACGGTCTTCACGAGGTGGTCGCCCATCTCGAGAATTGGCAGCGCACCAACACCGCGATCGCCGAGCAGCTCCGTGCGACCGCGCAACGGTATGCCGATCGCGATGCCAAGAACAAGGCCAGGATGGCTGCGACCAATGGCCGGTAAATACGACATCGAGTCGCTGCGCAGCGAGGGAATCCAGGCGATCGCGAACTCGCAGAACTACACGACCACCGCGATCCGGGGAAACGGGAAGTCGCCGATCACGATCACCAACCCGGACCTCACCGCCAACGAGCGTCAGCTGTTCGATTGGTACGACATGGATGCCGGCATGGATCTGAACAAGCTCGGCGCGGATCTCGAGCTGTTCAAGAGCGCGGTAACCACCATGAAGGCCGCGGCCGAGCGTCAGCACGGGCAGCTGCAGCAGCTCATGGGGATGTGGGAAGGCAAAGGTTCGGAGGCTGCTAACCAATTCCTCAGGACGCACAACTCCACTGCCGACGCGGTGACCAAGGAGTTCGGGCAGGTATCCACCGGTCTGGATGGGCTGCGCGAAGCGCTGTGGACCATCGTCGATCTGAAGAAGCAGGCATCGACCATGGTCGATGGGCTGGTCACCGACCGCGCGTCCTTCGACAGTGCCGTCGCGACCTACAAGACCGGCACCGGCGACAAGTCTGTCGCCGACGAGACCAACGCGACGAAGATCGGGCCGCATGTTCAGCAGAACATCGAGGGCAAATGGCTGCCCGCGATGAAGCTTGCCTGGGGTAAGGGCGGCGAGGCGTACGACACCTTCACCAACGCGCTGAAGCAGGAGCTGCCTCCGGAGTTCAAGAACCCGCCCGGCCAGCTCGGGCCCGAGTACGACGCGGATACCGAGCCTCAGCAGAACCCCGCGGACAGGGGCAAGGACAAGGGCAAGGGCGGTGAGCAGGAGCCCGGCGCCAGCGGCGGCGGTCAGAACAGTGGCGCCAGCGGTTCCGCCAGCGGCGCCGCGGGTGGCGGCATGCAAGGCTCGGCCACGCCGGCATCCGCGATGGGTGCCCAGGGCGGCCAGATGTCCGGTGGCGGGCAGCAGGGTGCCGGGCAGGGACAAGGACAGCAGGGCATGGACCCGAGCCAGATCGTCAGTGGCCTGACTGGCGCCATGACGGGTGCGCTGGGATCGATCGGCCAGGCGGCGAGCGGAATTGTCAGCGCGATCACCGAGGGCCTCTCCAACATCCCGTTCGACCAGATGGGGCAGGGCGGCGAGCCAGGCCCAGGCGACGAGAAGCCCGACGACAAGATCGACGGCAAGGCCGACGAGGCCGCCGACAAGAAGGAGCCGGACGCCAGGATGGCGGCGGCCAAGGACGCTGCGATCCAGGAGGCCCGCACCGATGCGGGGGCAACGTTCGCCACGGATGGCAAGCCGCTCCAGGGCCCGGGCGTTCAGTTGGCGGGGGCGAGCGGACCGGACGCCACACTGGCCCCTGCGGGCCAGACCGCCCCGGGCGCACCGCTTGGCACGACGCCGCCGGGGGGTGCGGTTCCTCCGTCCACCGGCGGCTTCCCTGGGGCGCAACCCGCGGGCTCGATGGCGCCGATGAGCCCACCACCGATTCACGCGCAACAACCGGCCGCCTCGCCTCAGCAGCCCGAGCCTCAACCTGCCGCGGCGCAGCCTTCACCCGTGCCATCGGTGGGTCCCACCAGCCCGTCGGCGCGGCCTCAGGCCGCAGGGACCGATGCCGGCGAGACGCCGTGTGAGATTGCCGCCGACGAGCTGCCCAAGGCCGGACGATGATCGATATCACCGACGCACTCGCGGGAATCGTCTCGGATTTCGAGAGCACGCTTGACCAGCTGCGCGACGAGGCCGACGCGGCTCGCGACGAGATCCTGCCCGGCGAACAGATGCCCGCGATAACCGTGAAATCCGTTCACGAGTTTCAGATGCCCACACAGGTCCACGTGAACGAGTCCGATTTCGACGAGGACGACCTGTACCGCTGGCAGCGGTGGAGGCGCTGACTAGCGCAGCAGCGACTGCACGCGATCGATCTCGCTGATCTCCAGTTCGGCTACGTCGGGAAGCGAGGTGTTCGGCAGCTCCGCCGTGGCATCCGCGAAGTCCCGGTAGCGCTTGTCGCCCGCCAGTTGGAACAGCAGATAGCCGGTCAGCAGGGCGCGAGTGTTGCGCTGGGTTGCCCGGTTCGACCCGCCGAGCCCGACAAACCTACGCAGCCAGCTGTGTTCCGGTAGCCCACCGGATTTCGCCTTGGCGACATTTCGCAGATCGGCACCCGGCCACGCCCGCGACAGAGCCAGGGCATTAGAGCGCAGCGATTGGGTGTCCTCGGCGCTCGTCACCACGAGTCCGGGGATGGTCAGCGCGGCCGCGCTGTTCTCCACGGGTGGCTGGGTCTGGCTGGGAAACAGTGCGACGACGGCCTTAGCCCCCGAGGGTCGATTCTTCTTGTCCGCCGGCACCGTAGACCGGGTCGCCGCGAAGACCGCCGCCGAGGCGCCCAGCCCGTGCCCCGCGAGCGCGAGCTTCGTCGGGTGCACGCTGATCTTGCCGTCGCCAAGCCGCACCCGGGTCACAATCTCGAGCGTTGTGGCCAAGTCGGCAGCCAGGTTCAGGTGTGACGGGATCAACCCCTTCTCGGTATCGGGGGCGGCCGCGACGATTCCCCAGGACGCGAGGTGTTCCAGGGTCGCTCGATATTTGTCCGTACCGGTCAGCCAGTCGTGTCCAAACGCCACCGCAGGCAGATTAAAGCCGGAATCCGGTGTGTAGACGACGCCGGTTACCCCCGCGAAGGCCAGGTCGCCACGCAGAACCTTGTGCGGACCGCGGCGGGTCAGGGCTTTGAATAGCGTGCGGGTACTCGCCATGGCATGACCGTAGCGGATCGTTGCCGTTACGGACTGCAGCGGGAACTGAACTACCCTGGTGGGCTATGTGCGGAATCGTCGGGTACGTCGGCCACCGGGACGCCCTTGGTGTCGTCCTTGAGGCGCTGCGGCGGCTCGAGTACCGGGGCTACGACTCCGCAGGAGTTGCACTGGCCGACGGCAGCGGCGGTCTCCTGGTGCAGCGGAAGGCCGGCAGGCTGGCCAACCTGGAGTCCGCGATCGCGGAATCCGGCGAATCCTTCGCCGCGACGACGGGGATGGGGCACACCCGCTGGGCCACCCACGGTGCTCCCACCGATCGCAACGCCCACCCGCATCAGGACGCGAGCAGCAAGGTGGCGGTGGTCCACAACGGGATCATCGAGAACTTCCCGGCGCTGCGCGCTGAGCTGGAGGCCGCTGGCGTCGAGTTCGCCAGTGACACCGACACCGAGGTGGCCGTGCATCTGGTGGCGCGCCAGTACGAATCCGGAGATACGGCCGGCGACTTCGTGGCGTCGGTGCAGGCCGTCGTGCGACGGCTGGAGGGGCATTTCACCCTCGTCTTCTCCCACGCCGACGACCCGGGCACGATCGTGGCCGCACGCCGGTCCACCCCGCTGGTCGTCGGCATCGGCGACGGCGAGATGTTCCTGGGGTCGGATGTGGCCGCATTCATCGAATACACCCGGGAAGCCGTCGAACTGGGGCAGGACCAGGTTGTGGTCATCACGGCCGATGGTTACCGCATCACCGACTTCGCGGGTAACGACGACACCGGCAACGCCCGGGTGTTCACGATCGATTGGGACCTGTCGGCCGCGGAAAAGGGCGGTTACGAGTACTTCATGCTCAAGGAGATCGCCGAACAGCCGGCGGCGGTGTCCGACACCTTGTTGGGGCACTTCGACCTCGGCCGGATTGTGCTCGACGAGCAGCGGCTCTCCGATCAGGAACTGCGCGATATCGACAAGGTGTTCGTGGTGGCCTGCGGTACGGCATTCCACTCAGGTCTGTTGGCCAAGTACGCCATCGAGCACTGGACACGGCTGCCCGTGGAGATCGAGCTCGCGAGCGAATTCCGCTACCGCGACCCGGTTTTGGATCGCAGCACACTGGTCGTCGCAATCTCGCAGTCAGGTGAGACAGCGGACACCCTGGAAGCGGTGCGGCACGCCAAGGAGCAGAAGGCCAAGGTGCTGGCCGTCTGCAATACCAACGGTTCACAGATTCCCCGTGAGTGCGATGCGGTGTTGTACACGCGGGCCGGGCCGGAGATCGGTGTCGCCGCGACAAAGACGTTCCTTGCGCAGGTGACCGCCAATTACATTGTGGGCCTTGCTTTGGCGCAGGCACGCGGGACCAAGTATCCGGACGAGGTGGCGCGCGAATACCACGAGCTGGAGGCCATGCCGGAATTGATCCAGCGCGTTATCGATGCGATGGATCCGGTCGCCGAGCTTGCGCGCCAGTACGCGCGGTCCTCCAGCATCCTGTTCCTGGGGCGCCATGTCGGATACCCGGTGGCACTTGAAGGTGCGCTCAAGCTTAAGGAACTGGCGTACATGCATGCCGAGGGCTTCGCGGCTGGGGAGCTCAAGCATGGGCCGATCGCGCTGATCGAAGAGGGGCTGCCGGTCATCGTGGTGATGCCGTCGCCCAAGGGCATGGGGTTGTTGCATTCCAAGCTGCTCAGCAACATTCGTGAGATACAGGCCCGCGGCGCGCGGACGATCGTCATCGCCGAGGAGGGCGATGAGACGATTCGGCCGTACGCGGACCATCTCATCGAGATTCCGGCGGTGTCAACGTTGTACCAACCGCTGCTGTCCACGATTCCGATGCAGGTATTCGCCGCGGCGGTCGCGCAGGCTCGTGGGTATGACGTGGATAAGCCACGCAACCTGGCCAAGTCGGTAACCGTCGAATAGCGGCAGCCGTAGGCCGTCTGCATGAATTCCGTTGCGGTACCTGTGCATCGCGTCGGAAAACATTGGGCCGCTGAGAAGGTGGGGCATTTTGCGGACGATGCGGCGTTCGGCAGGTTCGTGCGGGCATATCTGCGCGGAATGGATGACCTGCCTGCCGTGACGTCCAGTGCGGACATTGACACTCGGCTAGGGACTGTGCGGGCGTACAGATTTGGGTCAGCGCCGGGAACTCCGCTGGTGTTGCTTCCGGGCCGGAACGCTTCCACCCCCATGTGGCGCGCCAACCTGGCATCGCTGATCACGCGGCGTACCGTTTACCCCTGGATCTGCTTGGGGAGGCCGGTATGAGCGTGCAGCACAAGGCGATCACCGGTGCCGAGGATCAGGCTGCTTGGCTGGAGGACGCGCTCGCCGGACTCGAGCTCGACCGCGTACACATGCTCGGCCTGTCGATCGGCGGTTGGAATGCCGTCAATCACGCAGTCCGATACCCAAACCGGCTTGCCTCGCTGACTCTGCTGGATCCGGCGATGACGTTCGCACCGGTCACCTGGAAGATGCTCGTGGTATCCCTCGGCGCGGCCGTCCCCGGTATGCCGCAGTGGCTCCGAAATCGCCTGTTGAGCTGGATTTCGGGCGGCGTACCGGTCGATGATTCGATGACCGAGGCCGCGCTGATTTCCTCCGGCATGCGAGATTTCGCGATGTATCTCCCCGTGCCGCGCCTGTTTACCGACGAGCAGCTCCGAGGGTTGAGATTGCCGGTGTTGGCGGTGATCGCGGGGCGCAGCATCGTCCACCGCCCCAAGCGGGCCGCGGACCGGGCACAACTGCTGCTGCCGCACGCGCGCATCCTGCGGCGGAGCGACGCCTCGCATGCACTCAACGGCGAGTTCCCGGAGCGGATTTCCGATGTCACCCACCCGTTCCTCGATGACGTTGACGGGGGAGCGAGGGGAGCTCGCAGTTCATGAGGCACTACTACAGCGCCGAGCAGATTCGGGAGGCCGAGGCGCCGCTACTGGCGGCGCTGCCCGAGGGAGTCTTGATGCGGCGCGCGGCGTACGGACTGGCCACGGTCGTCGCGGACGAGCTGTCACGCCGGGCGGGAGTGGTGGCCGGGCGACGTGTGTGTGCGATCGTGGGCTCCGGCGACAATGGCGGAGACGCCCTGTGGGCGTTGACCTTCCTGCGTCGACGTGGGGTCGCCGCCAGTGCGGTGCTGCTGAATCCGGACCGGGCCCATCGCGCGGGTCTGACGGCCTTCCGTAGGGCCGGCGGTCGGGTGGTGTCCGCGGTACCCAGCGAGACCGATCTGATTGTCGACGGTGTGGTGGGCATCTCGGGAACTGGTCCGCTGCGGCCGGGAGCCGCCGAGATCGCTGAGCAGGCCAACGCCGAGGGAATTCCGGTGATCGCGGTGGACGTTCCCAGTGGCGTCGACGTACACACCGGGACGGTGGACGGCCCCGCCTTTCGGGCCGCGGTGACGGTGACATTCGGTGGGTACAAACCCGTTCACGCTCTCGGTGATTGCGGCGACGTCCGGCTCATCGACATCGGGCTGGACCTGCCCGCGTCGACACTGCGGGAACTGGATGCCCATGATGTGGCGGCCGCGTGGCCGATCCCCGGACCGACCGACGACAAGTACACGCAAGGTGTTACGGGGGTGCTGGCTGGATCGCATACGTACCCCGGGGCGGCCATCTTGTGCACGGGTGCCGCCGTCGCCGCGACGGCTGGGATGGTCCGATTTGCCGGATCTGCTGCCGCCGAGGTGGTTTCGCATTGGCCGGAGGTGATTGCCACCCAGACGGAAGAGGCGGCCGGTCGGGTACAGGCCTGGGTGATCGGTCCCGGATACGGAACCGGCGAGCGCCAGACGCGAACATTGCGGCGGGTGCTGTCGGGCGGCCTGCCCGTACTCGTCGACGCCGACGCCCTGACGATCCTCGCCGAGCACCCTGAGCTGGCCGATCTGGTGGCATCGCGCGACGCGGCGACGATCCTGACCCCGCACGCCGGTGAATACCGCAGGCTCGCAGGTGTGCTGCCCGGCCCCGACCGAATCGGCGCGGCGCGGTCGCTTGCGGTGAAGCTGGGCGCCACGGTGCTTCTCAAGGGGAACGTGACCGTCATCGCGCAGCCGGACGGGACCACATACGTGAATCGGGCACACGGATCGTGGGCCGCGACGGCGGGTTCGGGTGACGTGCTCTCGGGTGTGATCGGTGCCCTACTGTCCGCTGGAGTACCGGCGGACAAGGCCGCCGCGGTGGGTGCCTACGTGCACGCTCGCGCGGCTGCGGCCGCCGCGGCGGATCCGGGTCCGGGCACGGCCCCTATCTCGGCTTCCCGTCTTCTTGGACATCTGCGGTGGGCGATCGCCGAAATAGGGTGAGAATCGGCTTATGTCGAATCCCCGCGATCAGTTCAGTCTCTCGGCCCACGCCGGCAAGATCAATGCCTCGTCCTTTAGTCCCGCCTATACCGGCCGCTTGTCGACGGCTCCGATCCCGGCGCTGCGCCTCCCCGATGAGCCGATGGACCCGCAGGCCGCCTATCGGTTCATTCACGACGAGCTGATGCTCGATGGCAGTTCCCGGCTGAACCTGGCCACCTTTGTGACGACGTGGATGGATCCCGAGGCCGAGAAGCTGATGGCCGAGACGTTCGACAAGAACATGATCGACAAGGACGAGTATCCGGCGACCGCCGCGATCGAGTCGCGGTGTGTGGCCATGGTGGCCGATCTGTTCCACGCCGAGGACCTGTCGGCCGAGGACCCGTCGTCGGCGGTCGGGGTGTCGACGATCGGGTCGAGTGAGGCGGTGATGCTCGCCGGGCTGGCGCTCAAGTGGCGCTGGCGCGCCAAGGTGGGCGGCGCCGACGGCAATGGCTGGAAGGGACGCACGCCGAACCTGGTGATGGGTTCCAACGTGCAGGTGGTGTGGGAGAAGTTCTGCCGGTACTTCGACGTCGAGCCGCGATACCTGCCGATGGCGAAGGACCGGTATGTCATCACCCCCGAGCAGGTGCTCGCTGCGGTGGACGACGACACCATCGGGGTGGTGGGCATCCTCGGCACCACCTTTACCGGCGAGCTTGAGCCGATCTCCGAAATCTGCGCTGCGCTCGACGCGTTGGCGGCCACGCCCGGCAAGCCCGATGTGCCGGTGCATGTCGACGCCGCCAGCGGCGGTTTCGTGGTGCCGTTCCTGCACCCCGAAGTGCACTGGGACTTCCGGCTGCCCCGGGTGGTGTCGATCAACGTCAGCGGGCACAAGTACGGCCTGACCTATCCCGGAATCGGTTTCGTGGTGTGGCGCAGCAAGGAACACCTGCCCGAAGACCTGGTGTTTCGGGTCAATTACCTCGGCGGTGACATGCCAACGTTCACCCTGAACTTCTCCCGGCCGGGCAATCAGGTGGTGGGGCAGTACTACAACTTCCTGCGGCTGGGCCGAGCCGGATACGCACAGGTGATGCGTTCCTTGTCCGAGACCGCCCGCTGGTTCGGTGATGAGCTGCGCAAGAGCGGGCACTTCGAGGTGATCACCGATGGCTCGGCGATCCCGGTGGTGTCGTTCCGGCTGAAGGGCAAACGCCCGTACACCGAGTTCGATATCTCGCATTCGCTGCGGGCCTTCGGCTGGCAGGTGCCCGCCTACACCATGCCCGAGGATGTCACCGATATCGCGGTGCTACGGGTGGTGGTGCGCGAGGGCTTCTCGGGTGACCTTGCCCGGGCACTGCGCGATGACCTCGTCACCGTCCTGAAGGGGCTTGACGAGCTGAAACCGAACGGGCACTTCGACGCGTTCCAGCCGTTCGCCCACTGATGCGACGGCAGAAGCGGAGCGAGTCGGGGATTTAGCGGGGTGATGGGACAATAGCGGCGGTGACAAAAATTCCGCAGACAGCAGCCGGTCTCCCGCCGAACAGGGGGGAGACCACGGCCCAGGCCGTCATCGACCTCGGCGCCATCGCGCACAACGTTGGGTTGCTGCGCGAGTACGCCGGTCCGGCGCGGCTCATGGTGGTCGTCAAGGCCGATGGGTATGGGCACGGAGCGGTGCAGGTGGCCCGTGCCGCGCTCGCCGCCGGAGCCGACGAGCTGGGTGTCGCCACTATCAGCGAGGCGCTGCGGGTGCGCGCGGACGGGATCGACGCGCCACTGCTTGCCTGGCTGCATGCGCCGGGTGCCAACTACGCCGCCGCGCTGGCGGCTGATGTCGAGGTCGCGGTGTCCTCTCTCGAGCAGCTCGATGAGCTGCTCGAGGCCGCCCGATCGACCGGGCGTCAGGCGATCACGACCGTCAAGGTGGATACCGGGCTCAATCGCAATGGGGTACCAGCCGAGTACACTCGCGACCTCTTCGAGGCCGTGGCGAAGGCGCAGGCCGAGCAGTCAGTCCGATTGCGCGGCATTATGTCTCATTTCGCATATGCCGATCAGCCCGGTAATCCCACCATCGACATGCAGATCGGCCGGTTCAACGGGGCACTCGAATTGGCGCGTGGTCTGGGATTGCGTTACGAGGTGGCGCACCTGTCGAATTCGGCGGCCACGTTGACCCGGCCCGATGCCCGATATGACATGGTGCGCGCGGGTATCGCGCTGTACGGCATCAGCCCGATGCCGGGTCACCTCGAGCCCGGCTTGATCCCGGCGATGTCCCTGACCTGTGCGGTGTCCTCGGTGAAGCCGGTGCGGGCTGGTGAGGGAGTGTCCTACGGGCACGTATGGACGGCTCCGCATGACACCAACGCGGCGCTCGTCGGCATCGGGTACGCCGACGGTGTGATCCGCGGACTGGGCAACCGCTTCGAGGTGGCCATCGGTGGGCGCCGCTACCCCAACATCGGACGCGTCTGCATGGACCAGTTCGTGGTCGATCTGGGCGACAACGAGGCCGGAGTGAAGTCGGGCGATGTCGCAACACTTTTCGGGCCGGGCGTGGACGGAGAGCCGACCGCGCAGGACTGGGCGCAGCTGCTCGACACCATCGCCTACGAGGTGGTCACCTGCCCGCGGGGCAGGGTCGTCCGGACCTACCGGGATTCCGGGTCCGTTGAGCAGTAAGTCGAACGCCTGGCTGGCCGGCGTGGCAGGGCTCGGTGCCGTAGTCACGGTGGCCGGTGTGGGCACCGCGCGCTCGATCGGTCGGCGCAGGTTCGACGATCCCTACCGCGATGAGGACTTCGACCTGTTGGAGACCGATCGCGGCAGCATTGTGATGACCGATGACGGTGTGCCGCTCGCGGTTCGCGAGGTAGGCCCGTCGAATGCGCCACTCACCGTCGTGTTCGTACACGGATTCTGTCTGCAGATGGCGTCCTTTCATTTCCAGCGCCGCGAACTCTCCGGCCGCTGGGGCGACCAGGTTCGGATGGTCTTCTATGACCAACGCGGACATGGGCGTTCGGGCCTTCCTGCTCCGAAATCATGCACCATCAGACAGCTCGGCGATGACCTCGAAACGGTGCTGCGGGTGCTGGTGCCCCGGGGCAATGCGGTTCTGGTGGGGCATTCGATGGGCGGCATGACCATCCTCGCGCACGCCGGTCGCCATCCCGGGCAGTATGGCCGCAGGATTGTCGGAGTGGGGTTGATCGCCAGTGCAGCCGAAGGTCTTTCGCACACAGCGATTGGCGAGGGGTTGCGCAATCCGGCGCTGCGCGTCCTGCGGACGGCCGTTCATTACGCGCCGCGTCCTGCCCACCACGGCCGCGGCGCGGTCAAGTCACTCGTTGGTCCGGTGCTGCAGGCCGCCTCGTACGGCGGCCAGCGGGTGAGCCCCACTCTGGTGAAGTTCAGCGAGCGGATGATCCATCAGACACCCGTCACGACCATCGTGGATTTTCTGCGGGCACTCGAGGAGCACGATGAGACCGCAGCGCTGCCGACCATCGCGCCGCTACCCAGTCTGGTGGTGTGCGGCGATACGGACATGCTGACCCCGCAGGTCCAATCGGAGTCCATGGCAGCGCAATTGGGGACAAGCGGGCTCAGCGAGCTGATCCTGGTACGCGAATCGGGACATCTGGTGCAGCTGGAGCATCCGAGAATCGTCAACGACGGCATCGATCGGCTAGTCAGGCGATCAACCCCAACACTCTTCGCCGCGATCAAACAGCGTCTGCGTGATCGGACCGGGCTGTGATCGACGAGTCGGGAAGCGTCGCCTTACCGACGCTAAAGGACACCTTGGATTTCGGTGCGCGGATCGGACGCGACCTCGCCGCCGGTGATGTCGTGGTTCTCAGCGGGCCTCTCGGGGCCGGAAAGACGGCATTGACCAAGGGGATTGCGCAGGGCATGGATGTCGACGGCCCGGTGACCTCGCCGTCGTATGTGCTTGCGCGGGTTCATGAGGCGCGCCGCCCGGGGGCCCCGGCGCTGGTGCACGTGGACGTCTACCGATTGCTGGAACATCAGAGTGCCGACCTGATCGGCGAACTCGACTCATTGGACCTCGATACCGACCTGGACGATTCGGTGGTCGTCGTCGAATGGGGGGAGGGGCTTGCGGAGCGACTGTCGGAACACCATCTGGACATCCGGCTGGAGCGCGCGGCTGACTCCGATGAGCGCACCGCAACCTGGCATTGGAGCCGTGAGTCATGAGCGTGATACTCGCCGTGGACACGGCCACCCCTGCCATCACGGCGGGCCTCGTCAGGCGCGCGCCAGATGGATCGGTGGACACCCTTTCTGAGCGAATCACCATGGGTGCCAAGGGTCATGCCGAGGCGCTGACGCCCAACATCGGTGCGGCCTGCGTGGACGCCGGCGTACCGGTCGGGGAGCTCGACGCGATCGTGGTGGGTTGCGGCCCGGGTCCGTTCACGGGGCTGCGCGTGGGCATGGCCACCGCATCGGCCATGGGCCTGGCGCTGGATATTCCGGTGTACCCGGTGTGCACGCTCGACGCCATCGGCTACGGCACCAGCGGCGGCGTCCTCGTCGTCACCGACGCGCGCCGGCGTGAGGTGTACTGGGCCGGTTATCGGGATGGCATACGCATCAGCGGCCCGGCCGTCGATGCGCCCGCGGCCGTGTCGTCAGAGGGATTCACCCGGGTGGCCGGATCACCGGACCACACAGCGCTTTTCGACCTCTCGGTGCTCGACCGCCAGTACCCGTCACCGTCCCGGCTGGTGCAGGCGGTGGACTGGAGCCGGCCCCCGGGTGCACTTACCCCCCTGTATCTGCGCCGCCCCGATGCCAAAGAACCGCGTCGATGACGGTCGTGCTCAAGCCGCTGCGGCGGCGCGATGCTCGTCGGTGCGCCGAACTTGAGGCGGTTCTGTTCGCCGGCGATGACCCGTGGCCGGAGTCGGCATTCCGCGCCGAGCTCGCGTCCACCCACATCCACTACCTGGCGGCCAGGGACGGGTACACGGTGGTGGGATACGGCGGCATCTCCCGGTTGGGACATCACGAACCGGAGTACGAGATTCACACCATCGGCGTGGATCCCGCCTATCAGAAGCAGGGGATCGGACGGCGTCTGCTGGATGCGTTGCTCGCGCATGCTGACCGGGACGCGGGGCCGGTGTTCCTGGAGGTGCGCACCGACAACGAGGCCGCGATCGCGCTGTATCACGGCACTGGATTTGAGACCGTCGGCGTGCGCAAGCGGTACTACCCCGGCAGTGGGGCCGATGCCTTCACCATGAAACGCCCTGCACACGGTGCTGTGAAATAGGCTGATGCTGCCATGACAGTCATCCTCGCCATTGAAAGCTCCTGCGATGAAACCGGAGTGGGTATCGCCGAGCTGACTCCGGACGGGTCGGTGGTGCTGTTGGCCGACGAGGTCGCTTCCAGCGTCGACGAGCACGCACGTTTCGGTGGGGTGGTGCCCGAGATCGCATCCCGCGCTCATCTGGAGGCGCTCGGTGCCACCGCCCGGCGTGCGCTGGACATCGCGGGGGTGCAGAAGCCTGACGTGATCGCCGCGACCATCGGGCCGGGATTGGCGGGGGCGCTCCTCGTCGGGGTCTCGGCGGCCAAGGGGCTGGCACTGGCCTGGGGGCTGCCCTTCTACGGCGTCAACCATCTGGGCGGACACATTGCCGCCGATGTCTACGAGAACGGGCCGCTGCCCGAATGTGTGGCGCTGTTGGTCTCGGGCGGACACACCAGCCTGTTGCACGTGCGGTCGCTCGCCGAGCCCATCGAGGAGCTCGGTGCCACGGTCGACGATGCCGCCGGTGAGGCCTACGACAAGGTGGCCCGGCTACTGGGTCTGGGGTACCCGGGCGGCAAGGCGCTTGACGAGCTTGCCCGGCAAGGCGATTCGTCGGCGGCTCCGTTTCCGCGCGGGATGACGGGGCCGCGAGACGACAGGCATAGCTTCAGTTTCTCGGGGCTCAAGACGGCCGTCGCACGCTACGTCGAAAAACACCGTGTAGCACCCGATTTCTCTTCGGCGGATGTGGCCGCGGGATTCCAGGAAGCGGTGGCCGATGTGCTGACCATGAAGGCGGTGCGGGCGGCGACGGATCTGGGGGTGTCGACGCTGCTGATCGCCGGTGGTGTGGCCGCCAACTCGCGGGTGCGTGAACTGGCCGAGCAGCGGTGCGCCGAGGCAGGCCTGACGCTACGTGTGCCGCCGTTGCGGTTGTGCACCGACAACGGCGCCATGATTGCTTCCTTCGCGGCGCACCTGGTGGCGGCGGGGGCGCAGCCGTCCTCGCTACAGGCCGCCGTGGATCCGGGGCTGCCGGTTGTCCGGGGACAGGTGCGGTGACAAGCGTCTCGGACCGGCTTGCCATCACCGATCTGCTGTACCGGTACGCCGAGTTGATGGACGCGGGGGATTTCGACGGGGTCGGTGAGCTCCTTGGCCGCGGCTCCTTCGGCGGGGAACGGGGGAGCGTCTCCGGCGCCTCGGCCATCACCAAGCTTTTCTTCACCACCACCCGCCGCTACCGCGAAACCGGTGGCACGCCCCGCACCAGGCATCTGGTGCTCAACCCGATCGTCGAGATGACCGGCGCCGGCACGGCCTCGGCGAGGTCGACGTTTTGCGTGGTGCAGGCCACCGAGCAGCTGCCGCTGCAGCCGATCGTCGTGGGCCGATATCGGGACACGTTCGCCCGGGACGAGCGGGCTTGGCACTTCAGCTCGCGCCGGGTGGATGTCGAGATGATCGGCGATGTGTCGGCACATCTGCTCGTGGATCCCGGGACGCTGAGCGGGTAACGAGAACCCAGCCTTGAGCGCTAGCACTCTCATGTATAGAGTGCTAGATGGCGATCGGTTGGACGTCGTGTCGGCACCCGCGACGACGGCGCGACACTCATCCGGCCGCCGAAGCATCTGTTGACAATCCAGGCTCATGGGCATCAGGCCCACCGAGCCACCCTGAGAGGGAAAGGGATCACTGTGGCCGTGAACATCAAGCCACTCGAGGACAAGATCCTCGTTCAGGCCAATGAGGCCGAGACCACGACCGCTTCCGGTCTGGTCATCCCGGACACCGCCAAGGAGAAGCCGCAAGAAGGCACCGTCGTCGCAGTTGGCCCCGGCCGCTGGGATGAGGATGGCGACAAGCGGATCCCCCTGGACGTGTCCGAAGGCGACGTCGTCATCTACAGCAAGTACGGCGGCACCGAGATCAAGTACAACGGCGAGGAGTACTTGATCCTGTCGGCTCGCGACGTGCTGGCTGTCGTTAGCAAGTAACACCGTGTGACCGCCCCGGAATTGGCCTGCATCGCAGGCGATTTCCGGGGCGGCACGCGTTTTTACCTATTCCTGTCCGGTACTGAATCAGCCGAATAGAGAGAACACATGAGCAAGCTGATCGAATTCAATGAGACCGCGCGCCGCGCCCTGGAAGCCGGGGTCAACAAGCTGGCCGACGCGGTCAAGGTCACGCTCGGTCCCCGTGGACGGCACGTGGTGCTGGCCAAGGCATTCGGCGGTCCCGTCGTGACCAACGACGGCGTCACCATCGCCCGCGATATCGACCTGGAGGACCCGTTCGAGAATTTGGGCGCCCAGCTCGTCAAGTCGGTGGCGACCAAGACGAATGACGTCGCCGGTGACGGCACTACCACCGCCACGGTGCTGGCCCAGGCGCTGGTCAAGGCCGGCCTGCGCAATGTGGCCGCCGGTGCCAACCCGATCGCGCTCGGCACCGGCATCGCCCGCGCCGCGGACGCGGTGTCCGAGCGTCTGCTGACGGTGGCCGCACCGGTATCCGGCGAGCATGCCATCGCCCAGGTGGCCACGGTTTCCTCGCGTGATGCCGAGATCGGCGAGCTGGTTGGCCAGGCCATGACCAAGGTCGGCCGGGACGGCGTGGTCAGTGTCGAGGAATCGTCGACCATCAACACCGAGCTGGTCATCACCGACGGTGTGCAGTTCGACAAGGGCTACCTGTCGCAGTATTTCGTGACCGACTTCGATGATCAGAAGGCGATCCTGGAAGACGCGCTGGTGCTGTTGCATCGCGACAAGATCAGCTCGCTGCCCGACCTGCTGCCGCTGCTGGAGCTGGTGGCCAAGGAGGGCAAGCCATTGCTGATCGTGGCCGAGGACATCGAGGGCGAGCCGCTGTCGACCCTGGTCGTCAACGCGATCCGCAAGACGCTCAAGGCCGTTGCGGTCAAGGCGCCGTTCTTCGGCGACCGCCGCAAGGCGTTCCTGGAGGACCTGGCCATCGTCACCAACGCCCAGGTGGTCAACCCCGATGTGGGTCTGTCGCTGCGCGAGGCCGGCATCGAGGTGCTCGGCACCGCCCGCCGCATCGTGGTGAGCAAGGACGAGACGGTCATCGTCGAAGGCGGCGGCACCGAGGACGCCATCAAGGCGCGCGTTGCCCAGCTGAAGGCGGAGATCGAAACCACCGACTCGGACTGGGACCGCGAGAAGCTGCAGGAGCGCCTCGCCAAGCTGGCCGGCGGCGTCGCGGTGATCAAGGTGGGCGCTGCCACCGACACCGCGCTCAAGGAGCGCAAGCACCGCGTGGAGGACGCCGTCTCGGCGGCCAAGGCGGCCGTGGAGGAGGGCATCGTCGCCGGCGGCGGTAGTGCGCTGGTGCAGGCTCGTTCGGCGCTGGACGGCCTGCGTGTCGAGCTCAAGGGTGATGAGGCCAAGGGTGTCGACGTGTTCGAGGCCGCGTTGTCCGCGCCGCTGTTCTGGATCGCCACCAATGCGGGGCTGGACGGAGCCGTCGTGGTCAGCAAGGTTGCCGAGCTGGACGCCGGGCACGGCTTCAACGCCGCGACGTTGGAGTACGGCGACCTGATCGCCGACGGCGTCATCGACCCGGTGAAGGTGACCCGTTCGGCCGTTATCAACGCCGCGTCGGCGGCCCGGATGATCCTGACCACGGAGACCGCCATCGTGGAGAAGCCGGCGGAGCAGGCCGACCACGGCCACGGACACCACGGTCACGCTCACTAGATAGCGCTACGAAAACACCCCCGGTCCGTAAGGATCGGGGGTGTTTTCGTCTGTGCCGTGCGGAGGTTTACTGGACGGATGGCCACTTACATGTCGCGACTGACGGCGCTTGTCTTGGCCGGGCTACTGCTCTCGGCGCTGCGAGGCGAACTTCAGCTTGGGATCATCGTCCCCTGAGCTCGCCAAGGCGAAGCTGGAGCAGGGGCTCAAGGACGGAATCAGGGACAGGACCGGGGTCACGCTCAGCAGCGCCACATGCGACGGGCCGTTGAAGGGGGAGAAGGGCGCCACGCAACGGTGTGCGGTTGTCGATGGCGAGGGGAAGGCGATCGGCGTCACCGTCACGGCAACCGATGTCCAGGGATCGCAGGTTTCCTTCAACTGGAAGATCGACGACCAGCCGGCGGGCTCCGCCACCTAGATCGGTCTCCGCAAACGTTGGGCCCCCGCAACCCGATGGATGGTTGCGGGGGCCCAACGCTTGCTGCACGTGTTAGGCGCTGCGGCGTATCCCGCGGCGCAGAATCAGTTCGCGCTCGGACTCGGAGAGTCCGCCCCATATTCCATACGGTTCGGCGACGGCCAGCGCGTGTGCGCGGCACTGCACCAGCACCGGGCATGCCCGGCACATCTCCTTGGCCTTCATCTCGCGTTGTGCGCGGGCACGGCCGCGTTCACCGTCGGGATGGAAGAAAACGGACGAATCGACCCCTCGGCAAAGGCCTTTCATCTGCCAATCCCAAATATCTGCGTTGGGCCCAGGCAATTGCTGTGGCTGCGGCATGTGGTTAACCCTCTCGCTGCGCGCGCAGTCGACCTGCGCGTGAGTGAAGTGCACCAGACGTGTCGCCGATGACAAGCGGTGTACACAAAGTAGGTGCGCGGTCGAAATACAGTCAATAGGCGATGATCATGGCAACATCACACCATTGGGTCCAGAATTAACATCACGTTCATCGTCTTTGCTCTTCGTTGGTACGTAACGCTCGCTCACCTGCGTGGTCAGCAGGTTTTGGCCGTGGGTTTTCCGTTTCCTTAATGCTGCGTTGGGTAAGTGTTTACGACGCCCGTTGACATGGATTTAACGTCCGCTGCATCAACTGTTAACTCCATTTTCGAGGGAATTGGTACCGTGACCGCTCCCATGGTGACTTTTCGAACGTCCACAGCCGCCGAGCTCACCGATGCCGCCTTCGGGCCGCATCCAGCAATCTGGCCACTTCCGCCTGCCTCGGCACCCGAGGATGCCTGGCTGCGCGCTGTGGCGCTGGGGGGAGCGGGACGCTATGCCGCCGCGCACGCCGGCTTGAACGCCTTGGAGGTGCCGAGGGGTCGCGCGGATCGGCTTGCCTCGCTGGCGCTGAGCACACGCGCGTCGCTCCTGCGTCAGCTCGGGTGGCATGCGCTGGCCCGCGGGTTCGACGGCCGAGCGTTGGCGATGGCCCATGTGGACGCGGAGGCGCGCTCTGACGCGCTCGTCGGGTTGGCGGCGGATGCGCTGGGGTTGGGGCGATTCCCGCTTGCTCACGCGTTACTGAAACAGGCGCAGCGGCTATCCGAGCGCGGCGACGTGCGTTGGCCATGGCGCCTGCCCCTGCGGCTGGCCTGGGTGCATGCCGAGCTGGCCATGGTGTCCGGTGACGGCGCGCGATCGCTGCGGTATGCCCGCACCGCCGAACGGCTCGCGCTGGACGTGCCGTCGGTAAGGCACCAGGTCAAGACGGCGATGGTGCTCGCGGCGGCGCTCGGTAGCGCGGGTGATGTCGCAGAATCGGCGGCCGTTGCGGCGCGGGGGCTGCAGGCCGCGACGGCCCACGGGCTGGTACCGCTGCGCTGGGCGCTGGCGGCGATGCTGGCGAGTCTGCCCGCCGCTGAGGAGGTGGGGCAAAGCCGTGAAGACCTCGTTGCTATTCGCCGCGACTGTGCCGCGTGGATAGCCCACGCGGGCGGCCGGTGGCGCCTCGAGGTGGTGGACTAAATGCGTTACCCCTCCGCGTCCGACGCTATTGTCCTAGGTGACAGCACCACCACGGTGCACCACACGTAACGCTGGGGAATGCGCAGTCGATGACAAGTACGGAGAGCGGGCTCGACGACGTCGTTGCTGCTGCCGTCAAGGGCGATCGCGACGCGCTTTCCGAGGTACTTAGTGCCATCCGACCCGTCGTGGTGCGATATTGCCGCGCGCGTGTCGGAACGGCGGAAAGAAGTGGTCTCTCCGCAGACGACGTAGCGCAGGAGGTGTGTCTCGCGGTGATCGCAGCGCTGCCTCGTTATCAGGATCAGGGACGCCCGTTCCTGGCGTTTGTGTACGGCATCGCCGCGCACAAGGTAGCCGATGCGCATCGTGCGATGGCTCGGGACAAGTCCGATCCGGCCGAGAGCCTTCCCGAGCAGTTCGACCGCCACGCCGGGCCCGAGCAGGAGGCGTTGAACTCCGAGTCGGCACGACGGATGCAGGCCCTGCTGGAGGTGCTGCCCGAGAAGCAGCGCGAGATCCTGATCCTGCGGGTGGTCGTCGGCCTGTCGGCGGAGGAGACCGCCGACGCGGTGGGCAGCAGCGCGGGCGCGGTGCGCGTGGCGCAGCACCGGGCATTGCAAAGACTTAAAGCCGAGATGACCCGGGCGGGTGATCACCGTGGCTGATGGACGCGGATGGTTCCCCGGCGGGCAGGGCAGGCAGGGCGACGAGGGGCCCGAGGACCTGGCGGCACTGCGGCGCACCAACCGGATGATCGACGCCATCGCGGCAGATCTGCCGGTGGCCACCTCTGATTCCGACGAGTATGCCGTGGCGATGATGTTGGCGGCGTGGCGCGAGGATGTCGGGCGCGAGCCGATGCCGGCGAAACCCACACTCGGGCAGGCGCGTAACGCCCTACGTGATCGTGGCGGCCGTTCGCGGCTGCTGGCCACCACGGTGGGTTCGGCTGCCGCCGTGACGTTGCTGTTCGGCGGATTTGGTGCGGCGGTATACCAATCGCATCCCGGTGACGCGTTGTACGGGCTGCGTACCTCGTTGTTCGGTGCCGGCCCGACCGTGCGGACCGATCCCGTGGTGCTGTCGGCGCAGACGGAGCTCGCTGAGGTGGAAAAGCTCATTTCCCAAGGTGATTGGGAGGGTGCGCAGCAGCAGCTCGGAGTAGCCGCCGCGCGCGTCAACGAGGTCGGCGACGCCCAGCAGAAGGCCGAACTGGCCAGCCGGGTGCAGCAGGCGGAGGTCAGGATCGACGCCAAGGACCCCGTGGCGACGGTGCCGCCGGAGATGGTGACCGAGACGCCGCGAATCATGCTGTCACCTCCGGTGATTACGACCATCACGAACACGACGACCTCGGTGACTTCGACGTCATCGGAATCCACGGCTACGACGACGACCGTGACCCCTCCGTCGACGCCCTCATCGTCGACGGAGACTTCGACTTCAACCACCGCCTCGTCACCGACAGAGACAACCAGTTCAACGGCGACGAGCACCTCCGGCTCCGCATCGTCGAGCTCCACGTCGACATCCACGGCGACCACCGTGTCGGCCACGTCGACGCCGCCGAGTTCGACACCGACGGCCACCTCGCCGGCGTCCAGTGCGCCGGTGACGACGACCGTGCCCACGCCGTCCACATCCGTGGCGGGGTCGACGGTCATCACCACGGTGCCCTCGACGGCCTCCGTTGTGACCGTCCCCACCACCCCCGACGGGGTGACCATCGTCACCACCCAGCGCGGAGCGGTGGACACACCCGTCATCACCGCGCCGACGACGATCCAGGCGCCGTCCCCGATTACCCGTACCCCCGACAACCCAGTGCCGGTCTATCAGGCGCCCGTCAACAACCCGGGCTCCGGGAACATCCATGGTTTCCCCGGCAGTGGCGGGAGCGCGGGCTCTGACTCCGACAATCCGTCACGGCATATGCCGGTGATGACGTCGGTGCCGGTGGCACCGGCCAACCCTGGGGGTGGATCGTCGAGCCACGGCAGCGGCTCGGGTTCGAGCTCCGGCGAATAGGCTCCAGAGCGGCTAAATCAGCGGAATCCGTCGCGGTCCGTCGCCGCCTCGTTGAGCGAGGCGTCCGCGTACCCGCGGCAGTAATCCCAGGTCACGTAGGCTTCCGGCTCGGGATCGAAGGCGGGCTCGTGCGGTCGCACGGTTCCGTCGACGAGCAGCTGCAGCAGGTTCGCGCGGAGCATGTCCCAGTCGTGATAGTGGTCCTGCTGGCATTCGTCACAGCAAACGACCAACCCGCGAATTCCTTTATGGGCGAGCAACGCCTCATAGACCGCGAGGTCGGCGAGATCCTCCTCGACCGCGATCCGCTCTTGCGGATCGAGCGGCTGACCCGGCTCGATTGCGTCGAGTGCGGCCGACGGATCGTGGGGATCGTCGGCGAACGGATCTGGCGGCAATCCCGGCGGAAAGTGGTCGCGCACACCCCTAGAGTACGCAGTTCGCGGGTTCGCGCGCCAGCTCACGTGGGGCATGTCCGAGCACACGTCCGGGAGATTGCAGCCGAGGCGAGCCGATAGGATGGATCTACTCCTTTCCATCCCACTCCTGGGATGTATACGACGGCTATCTGGCATGGAGGCCTGAATGACCATTGCGGCAGGGTCCGTCCACACCGGCGGCGACGATCCGCACAAGGTCGCCATGCTCGGGTTGACCTTTGATGATGTGCTGTTGCTGCCCGCCGCCTCGGATGTGCTGCCCAACGGCGCCGACACGTCTTCGCAGCTGACGAAGCGGATCAGACTGAACGTTCCGCTCGTCAGCTCGGCGATGGACACCGTGACCGAGGCCCGGATGGCCATCGCGATGGCCCGCGCGGGAGGCATGGGGGTGTTGCATCGCAACCTCTCTCTGGAGGACCAGGCCGGCCAGGTTGAGACCGTCAAGCGGTCCGAGGCCGGGATGGTGACCAACCCGGTGACCTGCTCGCCCGACAACACCCTGGCCGAGGTCGACGCACTGTGTGCTCGATTCCGCATCTCGGGTCTGCCGGTCGTCGACAAGGCAGGTTCGCTCGTCGGCATCATCACCAACCGCGATATGCGGTTCGAGGCGGACCTGTCCAAATCGGTCGCCGAGGTGATGACCAAGCCGCCGCTGATCACCGCGCGCCAGGGCGTGACCGCAGACGCCGCGCTGGGTCTGCTGCGGCGCAACAAGATCGAGAAGCTGCCCATCGTCGACGGGGAGGGCCGCCTGACCGGCCTCATCACGGTGAAGGATTTCGCGAAGACCGAACAGCACCCCAATGCCACCAAGGACAGCGACGGACGGCTTCTGGTCGGCGCGGCTGTCGGTGTGGGTGATGACGCCTGGACGCGGGCCATGGCACTCGCGGATGCCGGTGTGGACGTGCTGATCGTGGACACCGCGCACGCGCATAACCGCAAGGTGCTGGACATGGTCGGCAAGCTCAAGGCCGAGGTGGGCGAGCGCGTCGACGTGGTCGGTGGGAACGTCGCCACCCGGTCGGGCGCCGCGGCGCTCATCGAGGCAGGCGCAGACGCGGTGAAGGTCGGCGTGGGCCCCGGTTCGATCTGCACCACCCGCGTGGTGGCCGGTGTCGGTGCACCGCAGATCACCGCAATCCTTGAGGCGGCGTCGGTCTGCCACCCTGCCGGTGTTCCCGTGATCGCCGACGGCGGCATGCAGTACTCGGGCGATATTGCCAAAGCGCTTGCGGCGGGCGCATCCACCACCATGCTCGGGTCGCTGCTGGCTGGCACCGCGGAGTCGCCCGGTGAGCTGATCTTCGTCAACGGCAAGCAGTTCAAGAGCTACCGCGGCATGGGGTCCATGGGTGCCATGCAGGGCCGCGGTGCGGCCGGGAACACCGGACGAAGCTACTCCAAGGACCGCTACTTCCAGGACGACGTGCTGTCGGAGGACAAGCTGGTGCCCGAGGGCATCGAGGGCCGGGTTCCGTTCCGTGGTCCGTTGTCGACGGTCATGCACCAACTGACGGGCGGCCTGCGCGCTGCCATGGGGTACACCGGGGCGTCGAGCATCGAAGAGTTGCAGCACGCCCAGTTCGTACAGATCACCGCGGCGGGGCTCAAGGAGAGCCATCCGCACGACATCACCATGACGGCCGAAGCGCCGAACTACTACGTGCGTTAACAGTCGGCACCGCAAAGGAACTCAACATGCGTGACCTCGTCGAAATCGGCATGGGCAGAAGCGCCCGCCGTACCTACGAACTCGATGATGTGAACATTGTCCCGTCGCGTCGCACCCGTTCCTCACAGGACGTGTCGACGGCATGGCAGCTCGATGCCTACCGTTTCGAGATTCCGGTGGTGGCGCACCCGACCGATGCGCTGGTTTCGCCGCGCTTCGCGATCGAACTCGGCCGGGCAGGTGGGCTCGGCGTGATCAACGGTGAGGGACTGTGGGGTCGGCACGCCGATGTCGAGGCTCGCATCGCCGAGGTGGTCGAGGTTGCCCAGAAGGAGCCGGAGCCGTCCGCCGCGATTCGTTTGCTGCAGCAATTGCATTCGGCACCAATAGATCCCGAGCTGCTGGCGGCGGCCATCGCCGAGGTGCGCGGTGCCGGGGTGACGACTGCGGTGCGCGTGAGTCCGCAGAACGCGCAGCTGCTCACCCCGCATTTGATCTCTGCCGGTATCGACCTGTTGGTCATCCACGGCACCATCGTCTCGGCCGAGCGGGTGGCTCGCGATGGTGAGCCGCTCAACCTTAAAACCTTTATCTCCGAACTAGATATCCCCGTCGTCGCCGGTGGTGTGATCGACCACCGCACGGCCCTGCACCTGATGCGGACCGGGGCCGCGGGTGTCATCGTCGGGTACGGGCAGACCGCGGGCGCGACGACCAGTGGTGAGGTGTTGGGTATCAGCGTCGCGATGGCCACCGCCATCGCCGATGCCGCCGCTGCCCGCCGTGAGTATCTCGACGAGACCGGCGGCCGGTACGTGCACGTGCTGGCCGACGGCGACATCCACACCTCGGGAGATCTCGCGAAGTCCATCGCCTGTGGTGCCGATGCCGTCGTACTGGGTACACCGCTGGCCGCCGCGCAGGAGTCCGCGGGCGACGGGTGGTTCTGGCCGAATGCCGCCGCACATCCGTCGCTGCCCCGTGGTGCACTGCTGCAGGTGGCGGTCGGGGAGCGGCCGCCGCTGAGCGAGGTGCTCGCCGGCCCGTCCGACGACCCGTTCGGCACGTTGAATCTCGTTGGTGGGCTCCGTCGTTCGATGGCGAAGTCCGGCTACTGCGATCTTAAGGAATTTCAGAAGGTCGGGCTGACCGTCAACTCTTAGACATGTGTCTACTTAGGGTGACCTAATTTACATAACCCCCCTCGTTGTATTCCATACTGGTCGGTAACGTGACCATGCGGAGGTAGGCCAACGATGTCATCACCGGTAGCAGTCCCTGTAAAACCTGAAGCAGATACCGACTTTGACGTACTCATTGTCGGCTCCGGATTCGGCGGAAGCGTCACCGCCATGCGGTTGACCGAAAAGGGTTACCGCGTAGGGGTCCTGGAGGCCGGTCGCCGGTTCTCGGACGAGGAGTTCGCCGAGACATCCTGGAATCTGCGCAAGTTCCTGTGGGCGCCGATGTTCAAGTGCTTCGGGATTCAGCGGATCCATCTGCTGAGTAACTGCATGATCCTGGCGGGCGCCGGGGTGGGCGGTGGCTCGCTGAACTACGCCAACACGCTGTATGTACCGCCGGAGCCTTTCTTCAGCGATCCGCAGTGGAAGGGCATCACCGACTGGCGTTCGGAGCTCTCGCCGCATTACGAGCAGGCGCAGCGGATGCTTGGCGTGGTGAAGAACCCCACCTTCACCGATGCGGACCGGCTCATCAAGGAGGTCGCCGACGACATGGGTGCCGGCGACACCTTCGTCGCCACACCGGTGGGTGTCTACTTCGGGCCCGACGGCGCCAAGGCTCCCGGAATCAAGGTGGCCGATCCCTACTTCGGTGGTGCCGGACCCGACCGGGTGGGCTGCACCGAGTGTGGTTCCTGCATGACCGGCTGCCGGGTCGGCGCCAAGAACACCCTCGTCAAAAACTATCTAGGGCTGGCTGAATCCTCTGGTGCCCAGGTCATTCCGCTCACCACCGTCACCGCGGTCGAACAGGGTACCGACGGGACTTGGCGGGTCTCCACCAAGAGCACGGGCCGCTGGGTGCGTAGGCAGCGCAAGACCTACACGGCCAAGTACGTGGTGCTGGCCGCCGGAACCTGGGGCACACAAAACCTGTTGTTCAAGATGAAGGACAAGGGTCTGCTGCCCAAGCTGTCGCAGCGCCTGGGTGTGCTGACCCGTACTAACTCCGAATCCATCGTCGGTGCGGGCCGTTTGGAGTACAAGGACGATTTGGACCTCACCCATGGTGTAGCCATCACGTCCTCGTTCCACCCGACCAGCGACACGCATATCGAGCCGGTGCGGTACGGCAAGGGCTCCAACGCGATGGGCCTGCTGCAGACCCTGATGACCGACGGCGATGGCGAGAAGTCGCGGTGGCGTCAGCTCATCGAGGCCGCCCGCGCCGATCCACGGGGCACGTTGCGCATGCTCAACGTCACGCAGTGGAGCGAGCGGACGGTCATCGCGCTGGTCATGCAGCACCTGGACAACTCGATCACCACGTTCACCAAGAAGACGTTGTTCTGGCGGCGCCTGGACAGCAAGCAGGGCCACGGCGAGCCCAACCCCACCTGGATTCCCGCGGGCAACGAGGCCACGCGGCGACTCGCCGCCAAGATCGATGGTGTGGCGGGTGGCACCTGGGGCGAGCTGTTCAACATCCCGCTCACCGCGCACTTCCTGGGCGGGGCCGTGATCGGGACCAGTCCGGAGGACGGCGTCATCGACCCGTATCACCGGGTGTACGGGTACCCGACCATGTACGTCGTGGACGGTGCCGCGATCTCGGCGAACCTGGGCGTCAACCCGTCGCTGAGCATCACCGCGCAGGCCGAGCGGGCGGCGTCGTTGTGGCCCAACAAGGGCGAGCTGGACCTGCGCCCGGAGCAGGGTCTGCCGTATCAGCGGATCGCGGCGGTGCCCCCGGCGCACCCCGTCGTCCCGGCGGGTGCCCCCGGCGCATTGCGGAGTCTGCCGATCGAGCCGGTGCGGTCGGTCAGCTAGTCCCCCTGCAAGCGGGAGATGCCCCCAGCGCCACTAAGCTAAGCCGGTGGCGCAAACGGAGCAGCATGGCGACCGACCGGTCCTGGTCATCGACTTCGGGGCACAGTACGCGCAGCTGATCGCACGGCGTGTGCGTGAGGCGCGGGTGTTCTCCGAGGTGATCCCGCATTCGGCGAGCATCGATGAGATCAAGGCCCGCAACCCCCGCGCGATCGTCCTATCGGGTGGCCCGTCGAGTGTCTATGAAGAGGGCGCACCGCAGCTCGACCCCGGTGTATTCGATTTGGATGTTCCCGTTTTCGGCATCTGCTATGGCTTTCAGGCGATGGCGCAGGTGCTTGGCGGAACCGTCTCGCACACCGGCACCAGCGAATACGGCCGCACCGAGCTGAACGTGGTGGGCGGAGACCTGCATGACGGTCTGCCCGGCGTCCAGCCCGTGTGGATGAGCCACGGCGATGCGGTAACCGAAGCGCCCCAAGGCTTTACCGTGGTCGCCACCAGCGAGGGTGCTCCCGTGGCGGCGTTCGAGGATCGGGCGCGGCGGCTGGCCGGGGTGCAGTATCACCCCGAGGTGCTGCACTCGCCGCACGGGCAACAGGTGCTCAGCCGCTTTTTGCACGAGTTCGCCGGCATTGAATCCGCGTGGACGGCGGCCAATATCGCCGAGACTCTGGTCGAGCAGGTGCGCACACAGATCGGTGGCGGCCGCGCATTGTGCGGGCTCTCTGGTGGGGTGGATTCCGCGGTGGCGGCAGCCCTGGTGCAGCGCGCCATCGGCGACAGGCTGACCTGTGTGTTCGTTGATCACGGTCTGCTGCGCAGCGGAGAGCGGGCGCAGGTGGAACACGATTTCGTGGCAGCCACCGGCGCCAAGCTGGTGACTGTTGACGTCGCGGAGAAGTTCCTCGGTGAGCTCGCCGGTGTTAGCGATCCGGAAACCAAACGCAAGATCATTGGCCGTGAGTTCATCCGGGCATTTGAGGGGGCCGTCTCCGATGCGATCGGCAACTCCGAGGACGGGATCGAGTTCTTGGTGCAGGGCACGCTGTACCCGGACGTCGTCGAGTCCGGGGGCGGCAGCGGCACTGCCAATATCAAGAGTCACCACAATGTGGGCGGACTTCCCGAGGACCTGAGCTTCGCCCTGGTAGAACCGCTGCGGCTGTTGTTCAAGGATGAGGTTCGCGCCGTCGGCCGCGAACTGGGCCTACCCGAGGAAATCGTTGGCCGCCAGCCCTTCCCGGGGCCGGGTCTGGCCATCAGGATCGTCGGCGAGGTCACTGCAGACCGGCTGGATACCCTGCGCCGTGCCGATGCCATTGCGCGTGAGGAACTTACCGCCGCCGGCCAGGACCGCAACATCTGGCAGTGCCCGGTAGTGCTGTTGGCCGATGTGCGTTCGGTCGGGGTGCAGGGTGACGGCCGTACCTATGGGCATCCGATTGTGTTGCGGCCGGTGTCCAGTGAGGACGCGATGACTGCGGACTGGACGCGTCTGCCGTATGAGGTGCTGGAGCGGATCTCGACCCGAATCACCAACGAGGTTCCCGAGGTGAACCGGGTGGTGCTGGACATCACCAGCAAGCCGCCCGGCACCATCGAATGGGAGTGAGCTTCGTCCGGCAGGCGGGAGCGTTGGGGGTACGCCCCCACGAGTGGGAGGTGCCCCCACCCGCGTGCGGGTGGCCGACTAGGGGTTGCTCAGGTCCGGTTACGGCGGGTCGGAACTGCCACTAGCGCAACGCCGATGGCGATCGCCACGGCAATCGCGACCCAGCCGAGCAGATTGCTGTGCACCAATGCTCCGAAGTCTTGGCCGGTGAGGGCCCAGCCCCCGACAACCAAGGCGACCAGCCCGGACAGCGCCAACAGGATGGACGGTCTGCCCTTTTCTTCCTCGGTGGTGGCCTCTGGTGAGGATTCCGCTCGATTCTCGGGGCCGGTTACTTTTGGTTCGTCGATGTTCTCAGACACGTTGCACCTCAATGCTTCCTACGTTTGCCGTTGCGTTGATCGTCAATACTGGACCGGTGCCGTTGGGTGAGGGCAGGCAATCGAAGCTGCCGATGTTCACCTCGCATGAGGTGCGCACATTCATCGAGGGCGGAACCAGCACCTGGATATCGCCCATCCCGACGTCGAGGTTCACCGTCTTATCGTGGGTGAGCGTGACCTGCGTGAGGTCAAGAGCGATGGTGCCGATGCCTATCTCGTAATAGTCCTCGATATCGGAAGCCTCTGTAACGCGGTAACTTTGGTCGCCAACATTGAGTGATACCTCCAGCGGGCCGATGGAGGCTGCGACGATGACGAATACGGCCAGCGGTACCGCCAGGAAGAGCAGTGAGTAACCGCTGCGGAGCCATGCCCCCACCAGCATGCCGACCCCGAGGACGACCAGTGCCGCCGCTGTCACCACCACGGGCGTCACCCAGATGCCGCCGAGTAGCCCGATGGCCACGAGCACCGCGCTGATGATGAGCGCCGCGCCGATGGTCACCGGGACCACGCGGGACTTGGGTTTGGCAGGCGGCGCGGGCAGCGGCGCCTGATCGGGTAGGTGCCAGGCGAAAGGGGCTGCCCGCAATGGATCCCAGGTGGGCGGGGGAGGCGGCAGGAGCGGCTCGGTGGTCGCGATGTTGCTGCTCGATTCGCCACTTTCGGTGGTGAGAGGCTCGCCGGCGCTGGACTGCACCGTCGAACTCGCCGGAGGCGCCGGAGTTTCGGTCTGGCGCTGATAGAGCAGATACCAGCTCCCGAGCAGGACAACGGCACTGACCAATCCCCACGGGTCGCGATCGGGATCGATGAACGGCCCCCCGACAAGCAGCAAGACGATGTTCCAGAAGACCATCTTCACCTTGGACTCGTGGTACGGAGTGGTGTAGCGGGCGGTGGGCATCAGCAACCAGCACGCCACGTACATGATGGCGCCCGCGCCGCCGAAAATTGTTGTGACCACGAAAATTACGCGTACCAACAGCGGATCGACGTTGTAGCGGTAGCCGATTCCCGCGGCGACGCCGGCGAGCTTGCCGTGCCCCGGCAGTCGCAACGGCCGCGTCCGCCACATGTCTCCGAGGGTGGAGGACGGCGTCCGTTTGGTCGTGGTATCCGTGTCCATGACAGCTATGTTGCCGAGCCGCGGGCATGTACGCCATCAGGATTCACCCTGATCTTTGCAAGGCGGGGTTCAGGGATAAGCCCGATGCCGTGGAGAGCTTTGCCATGGCAGTATCGCAGAGGTGAGTCCCACGTTCCGGAATGCGTTCGCCGGCGGGAATCGGCTGACTGCCGCCCCGCCGTTGCGTCGGCGTACCGGTGGACGAGTGGTCGCCGGTGTCGCTGGGGGGCTCGCCGACCATCTCGACGTTCCAGTGTTTCGGGTGCGGTTGGCCTTCGCGGTGCTCGGTGCGGCCAGCGGAATGGGTATCGCGGCCTACGGGCTGTTGTGGATGCTGATGCCTCCGGGCGACGACGTCGCCGCCGTCAGCGCGACGGACCGCAGGCGGGCGACAGGGCTCTTGTTGTTGAGTCTTGCCGCGCTGATCATCTTGATGTCGACGGTCAGTGGTTCGACGGCGGCATTGGTCTTCCCGATCGTGCTGGCGCTTGTCGGGCTCGCCGTGGTGTGGCGCGAATTCGATGCGCAGGGGCCAAGTTCGGCGGTGCTGGGCGATTCAGGAAAATCGTCGCTGTTGACCTTGGTTCGGGTGATCGCCGGTGCGGCACTGGTCTTCGGCGGGATCGCGGTGGTGGTCCTGCGCAATGTGGATCTATCCTCGTTGCGCGACTCGCTGGTGGCGATCGCCGCCACTCTGGTGGGTGCGGTGCTGCTGACCGTGCCGTTGTGGTTGCGGTTGTGGCGTGCTCTCGGTGCCGAACGTGCCGCACGTATCCGTACCGAGGAGCGCGAAGAAATCGCCTCGCATCTGCATGATTCGGTGCTCCAGACGCTGGCGCTGATCCAGAAGCGGACAGATAATCCCGGCGAGGTGCTGCGGCTGGCTCGCAGCCAGGAGCGGGAACTGCGCAGCTGGTTGTTCTCCGCAGGGGTGTCCTCGGACTCATCGCTGGCAGAGGAGCTGCGCACCGTGGTAGGAGAGGTCGAGGATGCGCACACCGTGGTGGTCAGTTCGGTGATCGTCGGCGATGCCGATCTGTCCGCGGAACCCGAGACCAGACGAGCGCTGATCGGGGCCATCCGTGAGGCACTGGTCAACGCCGCCAAGCATTCCGGGCAATCGGATATTAACCTGTATGCCGAGGTGGAGCCCGGGCAGATCAGCGTATTCGTCAGGGATCGGGGCAAGGGGTTTGATCTCGAGACGGTGCCACAGGACCGGCAGGGCATCGTGCGCTCGATCAAAGCCAGGGTGATGCGCCGGGGTGGACAGGTTCAGTTCAAATCGGAGATCGGCAAGGGTACCGAGGTACGAATTGCCATGCCGTACAACGATGCCAATCATGACGACGCGCAGAAGGGTGCGTAATGCTGCGGGTGTTCCTGGTCGACGATCACGGGGTGTTCCGGTCCGGGGTGCGGGCCGAGCTGGCTGGCGAATCGGATGTTGAGATCGTGGGCGAGGCGGGGTCGGTTGTTGAGGCGGTCACCGGAATACGTGCCAGCGCACCGGATGTGGTGTTGCTCGATGTGCACATGCCCTCCGGTGGAGGGGTTGCCGTCATCAATGGGGTCGGTGGTTCCGGACCGGTGTTTCTGGCGCTCAGTGTGTCGGATGCTGCCGAGGACGTCATCGCGGTAATCCGTGCGGGAGCCAGGGGCTATGTCACCAAGACGATCTCGGGGAGTGAACTCGCCGACGCCGTGCGCCGGGTGGCAGGCGGGGATGCGGTGTTCAGTCCGCGGCTGGCCGGATTCGTGCTCGATTCGTTCACCGGACGGTCGAATACTCCGGAGCCGGCACTGGATCCGGAGTTGGACTCGTTGACTCCGCGCGAGCTTGAGGTGCTGCGGCTCCTCGCTCGCGGATACACCTACCGGGAGATCGCCGAGGATCTGGTGATCTCCGTCAAGACGGTGGAGACGCATGCCTCCAATGTGCTGCGTAAGACACAGCAGTCCAATCGCAACGCGTTGACTCGTTGGGCGCACACCCGCCAGCTCGACTGACGCTTAGGTCCATCGACACGCCGCCTTATGGCGGACATGTGCGACATGAATCCACCGCAACACGGCGTGTCGGCAGATGAGGTCAGCATGGGGCCCAGCCCCTACCTCCCGTCTTGACGGTTGTCGGTGGCTAGGTGTTTACTCCAGACATCGAACATATGTTCTAGTCGAGTGTGTCTGGAGGTGCGGTTGTGACGGCAGTGACGGCCGCCGATGAGGTGCTGGTCAACCGCGCTGACCAGCTACAAAAGCTGCGGCAGCAGATGGCGTCGATATCGGGAAAGGTCGGTGGAGACAGGTCGTCGGCTGGCCGGTTTCAGGAGGCGCTCCCGGACGCTCAATCTTTGCTGGCAGGGTCCGATGCGCTGGCCAGCTCGATAGGTCACGTGTTGCGGCGCGGCACGGTCGCGGTGGCCAGCGGGGCCCGGTCGTTGCCCCTGGATGTGGTGGCCTCGGTAACCGGGGCAGGCGGGTACGCCGCGATCGTGGGCATGCCGGAGGTGAGCGTGCTGGCGGCGGTGGAGCGGGGAGCGGACCTGAGCCGCCTGGCGTTGATTCCCCGCCCGGGCCTGAGTGCGGTGGAGGTGGCCTCGGTGCTCATGGACGGGATGGATCTGGTGGTGCTGGGTCTGGGTGGCCGACGAGTGACCTCGACGTCGGCGCGCGCGATAGTGGCCCGGGCCCATGGCAACGGATGCACGTTGCTGGCCGTCGATGGGGATTGGGAAGGTGCCGCGGTGCGGTTGCAGGCCCGGATAACCGGCTATGACGGAGTGTCCGCCTGTGGTCTGGGGCGGATTCGTGGGGTGCGGACAGCGGTACGGGCGACGGGGCGCAGGGTGCCCAGAGCTGCCGGGGAGGTGTGTGGCAGTCGTGGCTCGATCAGGTCTGCATAAACGGCAGCGTAAAGCTCCTCGGGTGCTGGCGATTTGGTGCCCGGACTGGCCGGCGGTGGCGGCCGCGGCGATGGCCGATCTTCCTGCCACCCGGCCCGTGGCGGTGACCCTGGCCAACAGGGTGACGGCATGCACTGCCGCCGCACGGGCGCTAGGGGTGCGACGGGGGATGCGGCGGCGCGAGTCCCAAGCCCGTTGTCCGCAACTGCATATCGTGGCGGCCGATGTCGATCGCGATGCGCGGTTCTTCGAGCCGATGATCGCCGCGGTGGATGATCTGGTGCCGGGGGCTGAGATCCTGCGCCCTGGGCTGATGGCGCTGCCGGTGACCGGTGCCGCCCGGTACTTCGGCAGTGAGCAGACCGCGGCGGAACGGCTGGCCGATGCGGTCTCGGTGGCCGGGGCCGAATGCCAGGTGGGCATTGCCGATCAGATGTCCACGGCGGTGTACGCCGCGCGGCATGCGGCATTGGTGTCACCCGGTGGGGATGCCGAGTTCCTGGCTCCACTCTCGATCAAGGAGATGGCCGCCGAACCCAGCCTGTGTCACCCGCAGCGTGAAGACTTGGTGGACCTGTTGTGGCGTATGGGAATTCGTACTATAGGTGCTTTCGCGGAACTAGCGCGGTCGGATGTCGCCTCGCGGTTCGACGATGACGCGGTGCAGGCGCACCGACATGCGCGCGCCGAACCGCAGCGCTCTCCCTCGGGCCATGCGGTCCCGGCCGAGCTGGGAGTGGAGCTGCCGTGCGATCCGCCGATCGAGCGGGTGGATGCGGCGGCTTTCGCAGGGCGAACGCTGGCGGCGAGTCTGCACGAGGCGCTGGCCTCGGCTGGAGTGGCCTGCTCCCGGTTGGCTATTCACGCGGTGACGGTGGACGGCCAGGAGTTGTCGCGGGTGTGGCGGTGTGCCGAACCGCTCACCGAGGAGGCGACCGCCGACCGGGTGCGCTGGCAGCTTGACGGCTGGCTTGCCCGGCGCCGGTCTCTGGACGGGCCGGTGGCGATGTTGCGGTTGGAGCCGGTCGAGGTGGTGGCTGCCGAGGCATTGCAGCTGACGTTGTGGGGAGCGGTGGGCGCCGAGGAACGCCAGCGGGCTCGCCGCGCATTGACACGAGTTCAGGATTTATTGGGAGAGGAATCGGTACAGGTGGGAGTGATCAGTGGTGGGCGTGGTCCGGCCGAGCGAATTACGTTGGTGCCCTTGGGAGATGAGCTGAGGCCACGGGCAGATCCCGATGCCCCGTGGCCCGGGAGGCTGCCCGACCCGGCTCCGGTGGTGCTGCTTGGCGAGGACGGCGAACCGGTGGAGCTGTTAGATATCGATGGAGCGCCGGTGACGGTGACCGGACGGGGAATGTTCTCCGGGGAACCGGCCAGGGTTCGGCGGGGCAATGGCCGGTGGGAGTTGAGTTGGTGGGCGGGACCATGGCCGATCGATGAGCGATGGTGGGAGGAGCAGGAGCCGACTCCCACTCCGGTATCCGTGGCCGCAAGGGCCCAAGTGCTGCTGGAAGACAAGGGCGGCGGTCAGGCGCTGCTCCTGCATTTCCGCAGGCAGCGATGGTACGTGGAGGGTGTTTATGAATGACGGTCCGGCCGGAATCAGCGAGTGCCGTCAACCTTTTGCGCGAAGACGCTTACTCGCTCGATGAATCGCGCGAAGAATGCCTCGGGGTCGGTCTCCACCGCGATCTGTGCATTGGGCTTCTGGCCCCACTGGCCCTTCCAGTCCGCGATGGTCATCGCACGGGTCAGATCGCCGGTCAGCTCCACATCCACGGTCGCGGAACGCGTTTGGACTAATGCTGGGTCCAGCGCCGCCGCGGCGGCGAACGGATCGTGCATATGCGCCAAGAAGCCCTCGTCCTGCTTCATGTGGAATTCGAAATAGAAACGCACCGCGTCTTCGATGAATCGCAGCAGCGAGTTGGTCGCCGCCGAACGGCTCGACGGAAGGTCGAGCACCGACAGCGGCGTGGTGGTGGCACCTGTGGCCTCGGCCAGTTTGACCAGATGCTCCGGTGTCATGGCGATCGTCTCGGTGAGATTCAAACCGCACACGATCGGAAGTTCCTGCACGCCAGCGGCTCCCCAAGCGGCGTACACCTCCGCCGTCGCGCCCGGATCCACCACGACATTCCATTCCGCCACCGGCGTGGTGTTGCCAGGGTAGTCGAAGGAGCCGCCCATGATGACGAGCCGTTTGATGAGTTTGGGCAACTCGGGCTCGGTGCGCAGGGCCAGCGCCAAATTGGTGAGCGGGCCGGTCGCCAGGCCCACCAACTCGCCGGGGTGCGCGTGCGCGGCCCTCACCCAGGCCTCGGCCGCGTCGTAATCGGTGAGTGTGCGCGTGGTCTCCGGCAGTACGGCATATCCGAGCCCGGTGGGTCCGTGTGTGTCTTCCGCGGTCCGTAGCGCCGCGCTCAACGGCTCGGCGACGCCCTTGGACACGGGGATCTGCGGGGCGTTGCACAGCTCCAGCAGGCCCAGATTATTCGCGCACACATGATCCACCGAGACATTGCCCGCCGTAGAGGCGATACCGACGATCTCCACCTCCTCGCTAGCGAGGAGGAAGATCAATCCCAGTGCGTCGTCGACTCCGGTATCAACGTCGGCAAAAATGGAAACCATGGACGTCAATCTACCGTCAGTTAGCTCGCCAATCCGGGCACCGACGCGATGTGGGGCCCGCTTCTAACTCACCAGTGCACCCCGGGGATGAGGCGCACCACCTTCATCACCGGACCGGGAACACGTAATTTCGGCACGGCCGCAACACGCTTGGCGGCCTTGGGGCGACGTCGCGAGGTCGACAGGTCCTGGCGATCGTCGACAGGCTCCAAGCCCCGGGCGGCCCGGGAGTCTGGGTATGCCAGATACATCTGGTGCATGATCCGGCGGGTCAGCTTCGGTGTCATATACCGGCCGATATCGGCGTAGGTACCCATCGGGTGGTCGATCCGGGTCGGCTTCTCGATCAGTCCGCGAACCACCATGGCGGCGGCATGTTCCGGTGTGAGCCCGCGCACCACGTTCAGCTTGTTTGAAGGCTGAATCATCGGTGTCTTCACCAGCGGCATATGGATGTTGGTGAAGGTGATGTGATCCGACACCGTCTCGGTCGCGACCACATCGGAGAAGGCATCCAGTGCCGCCTTGGTGGGGATGTACGACGCGTACTTGGGGTTGCGGGTCTGCACCCCGGCCGTCGACACATTGACGACATGGCCGAATTTCCTTTCCCGCCAATGGGGGAGGAGTGCCAAGACCAGACGCACGGCGCCAAAGTAGTTGATCGCCATGACTCGTTCGTAGTCATGGAATCGGTCGACAGTGTTCACCACCGAGCGGCGAATCGAGCGACCGGCGTTGTTGACCAGGTAGTCCACATGCCCGAACTGGCCGAGGATGCTCTTCACGGTGTCGTCGACGGCCGAGTAGTCGGTCAGATCGCAGGGGAACGAATGTGCCTTACCGCCGTCCTCGCGAATCTCCGCGACGAGGTTGTCGAGCGCCTCGGCGTCGCGCGCTACGGCGAAGACGGTGCCACCGCGCTGGGCGACCGCGATGGCTGCCGCACGTCCGATACCGCTGGACGCACCGGTGATGATGACGTGCCGGCCGACCAGCGGTCCGGCGGGGTCGTCGCGGCGGTACCGCTCCGGGTCCAGGTTCTTGCGCCAGTACTGATACAGCTTGCCCGCGTAGCTGCTAAACGGGGGCACGGTAATGCCGCTGGGACGCAAGGCTTTTTGTGTCGTCTCGGAGACGAAGGTAGGCATGATCTCGGTGATGTCGATGACCTCGGGCGGGATGCCGAGCTGGGTGACCACCATGTTGCGCCAGACCTTGAGTGTGCCGCGTGCCCGCAGAAACGGGGTGGCCATGGCATGGGGAAGCGAGCCACGCACGGGTGGCAGACCGGCAGCGGGGGCAATGCCTGAGTAGATATCGCGCAGGTAGGTCACCTCGGGATTGGTCAGGTGGAAGGCCTGCCCATCACGGCCCTCCTGGTGCATCAGCTCGACGGTCGCGTCGACGACGTAATCGACCGGAACGATGTTGGAGCGCCCGGCCTTTGGCAGCATCATCGGTGTGAACCGGGGCAGGCGGGCAAGCTTGGCGAACACCCCGAAGAAGTAGTACGGGCCGTCGATCTTGTCCATCTCGCCGGTCTTGGAATCGCCGACCACGACGGCAGGCCGGTAAATCCGGAAGTGCAGGCCGGGTTCCGAGCGCACCAGCAACTCTGCCTCGAACTTGGTCTGGTGATATGGCGTCGGCAGATCCTGGTTGACGTCGAAGTCTTCCTCGGTGAACTCGCCCTCGTAACTGCCCGCGACCGCGATGGAAGAGATGTGGTGCAGGGTGGCACCGGTGCGTTTGGCCAGCGCGATGACCGATCGGGTGCCCTCCACGTTCGCGGCGCGCTGTGCCTTGTCGTCCACGGTGATGTCATAGATCGCGGCACAGTGCACGATGTGATCGGCGGTGACCGGATCCCCGTCGGCGGGCAGGCCCAGATCGGGCTGAGTGAGGTCACCCACCAGCGGCTGCACGCGATCGTCCCATTGTTCGGCGAGCTTCTCGAACCGCGAGAGGGATTCACGCCGCACCAGGACGGCGACCTCGGCGCCCGGCTGGGTCTCGAGAATTCGGGACACGATCCGTCGTCCGATGAAGCCGGTGCCGCCGGTAACGATGTATTTCACGTGCTACCTCTGAGACTGTTAGGCCGCTTATCGGCCCGGTTGGAGTCATCGTTGCCGTTTTGGGGTGTTTCGTCAACGCTGTGTGACAAGTTCGTCATTGGGGAGTTAGCCATGGGGGATACTCCAGGAATGTCGCGCATCCAGGTGTTCAGTGCTGCCCGGACCACGGGCAGTGCTGCCTGGTGGACGTGCGTGGTAGCCGTGCTGGTGAACCGGGGGCTCGACCCTCGGGGCTGGGATTTCGGTTGGACCGCGTACACACCGCTGACCGATGGTGCGCCGCGCCGCTATGCCGACTACGTCACGTCGTTCGACCCCACCGTGCAGCTGGTGGGCGTGGTCGTGTTCGCCGCGTTTTCGATCGTGGTGGTCTCGGCCGTCGTCGAGATGGTGATCATTCGGCAGTGGCGGGCCGTGGTGACAGTTGTTATCCCATTCATCTCGATGGGGGTGATTGGCTACGCGTTCGGTGGCATCGACAGTACGGTCATCTGGTCGCCGACTGCGATTCTGGTATTCGTCCTTGCGGCCGTGGCGATACGGCAGGTGTGGATGCGTCGGTTCGCTCCGACGATGGGGGATGAACGGTGATCGATACGGTGTCCACGACGCCTGTGATGCCGATTGTGCCGGTCGGGCGCGGCGCCAGCAGATCGGCGCCTGTGCTCTGGGCCATCCAATACGCAGTGGCCTGCATCCCTCTGGTTGCCGTGGTCGCGGCGGTATGGGCCGTGACGGCGCCGCCCGCGCACGCGAGCACCCCGTTGCAGCATGCGGTGGGCGTGTTGGGGCTGCTGTGCATCGCCGGTGCGGTGGCGTGGGTGATCCTTCGGCCCCTGCAGCGCTATCGCGCATATCGGTGGGGTGTCCTCGACGACGACCTGGTCTATATCGCATCGAAGACGTTGTGGCTCAAATCTTTCTGGGTCATTCCGTTTGCTTTGGTGCGGACTGTGGAACTGCGGCAAGACCCACTGTCGCGATCCTTGGGGCTGGCGATGGTGGTGGTGCGGGCGGACCAGGGGGAGCTGCGGATCGTGGGCCTGGATGTCGAGACCGCGCGCGAGGTCGTCGAGAGGCTGTTCGAGCTGGTGGATGAGGCTTCGGTATATTAATAACGCGACGTTGCTCCCGGCCTACCGCGAGGTCGCGAGTGTTAACATCGCTGCGCTGCCGTGAACTAAATATGTTCTCCGACAATAATTCTGGTTGTTAACTGGGCTCGGAGATGAGGCGGGCTGATGGAGCGGAAACACGATTATCGAGGGCCTGCCCAATGGGGACCTGCTGTTCAATAGTGTGGGCGGCCGGCTCCGCGCGAAGATCTCGCGTTAGCCCACACTTTCGCTGAGCGAGCGGATCTCCTCGACGGCGCTGGTGAGCGCCGCCGGATCGGGCGACAACCCGGCGAGAATCGTGTGCGCGGCCGAAAGCCCGGCCGCGTCGAGCAGCTGCCCTTCGTTGGTCACCCACGCGCCGCGTGCGGCCCGCGCGGCGTGGGCGTACTCCATCGCGGCGACGGCCAGTAGTCCCGCGACGGAGTCACCCCGGATATGTATACGAACATATGTTCGATAAACTGGTGGAATGGGCTGGTCACAAGGTCCCCCGACCTGGGCGGAAATGGAGCGGGTGCTTGATGGGCGCCCCAACCGTCACGCGCCTCCGGGGGATGGCGGGGATGGTCCGGCGTGGAGCCGAAAGCGCCCACCCTATGAGCCGTCCACCCGTGAGCGCGGACGGTCGGCGGTGCGCTACGCAGAGCTGCACGCACATTCGGCGTTCAGCTTTCTCGACGGCGCCAGCCTGCCGGAGGAGATGGCGCAGGAGGCGTCGCGCCTTGATCTCAAGGCGCTGGCCATCACCGACCACGACGGCTTCTACGGGGTTGTGCGTTTCGCGGAAGCTGCCAAGGAGCTCGGCTTGCCCACCGTGTTCGGCGCGGAACTATCCCTTGGCGGGCAGGGCAATACGGAAGACTCGATACACCTGCTGGTGCTGGCTCGTGGCCAGGAGGGGTACCGGAGGTTGTCGCGGCAGATGGCGACCGCGCACCTGTCTGGTGGTACGCCCAAAGATCGAAAGGGTAAGCCGCGCTATGACCTTGATGCGCTTACCGAGGCAGCGGAAGGGCACTGGCACATCCTGACCGGCTGTCGTAAGGGTCATGTGCGACGGGCGCTTGCCGGCGGCGGCCCCGGTGCGGCTGAGACGGCGCTGGCCGATTTGGTCGATCGGTTCGGGTCCGGTCGCGTCAGCATAGAGCTCAGCAGGCATGGGCATCCGGATGAGGATGACCGCAATGCGATGCTCGCCGCGCTCGCTCCAAGATTTGGTATGGGTGTAATAGCGACCACGGCAGCACATTTCGCGAGACCGGACAATGGAAGGCTGGCGATGGCGATGGCGGCGGTGCGGGCGCGTAAGAGCCTTGATGATGCGGCGGGATGGCTGGACCCGGTGGGCGGCGCACATTTGCGTTCCGGAGACGAGATGGCGCGGTTGTTTTCCCATTGTCCGGAGGTGGTGACGGCGGCCGCCGAGCTGGGGGAGTCATGCGCCTTCGATCTACGGCTCATTGCCCCACAATTGCCGCCGTTCGACGTCCCGTCCGGCCACACCGAGGACAGCTGGTTGCGGCACCTGGCCCTCGATGGTGCCGCACGGCGATATGGTCCTAGGGCGGGCGCGGAGAAGGCCTATGCCCAAATCGAGCGTGAGCTGGATGTCATTGCCCAGCTGAATTTCCCGGGCTATTTCCTGGTGGTGCATGACATCACCCAGTTCTGCCGCCGCAGTGACATCCTGTGCCAGGGCCGTGGTTCCGCTGCCAACTCGGCGGTCTGCTACGCGCTCGGGGTCACCAATGTCGACCCGGTAGCCAATGGCCTGCTCTTCGAACGGTTCCTGTCACCGGCCCGCGATGGGCCGCCGGATATCGACGTCGATATCGAATCGGACGAGCGGGAACAAGCCATCCAGTACGTCTACAACAAGTACGGCCGTGAATACGCCGCTCAGGTGGCCAATGTCATCACCTATCGCGGTCGCATGGCAGTGCGGGACATGGCCAAAGCTCTTGGATTTGCGCAGGGGCAACAGGATGCGTGGAGTAAGCAGCTCGGGCACTGGGGCGGCTTGGCGGATGCGGCAGAAGTCGACGGCATCCCGGCGCAGGTGATCAATCTGGCGGGGCAGATCAAGAATTTTCCCCGGCATATGGGCATCCATTCGGGTGGCATGGTCATCTGTGATCGTCCGCTGGCGGATGTGGTGCCCGTCGAATGGGCCCGCATGGAGAACCGCAGCGTGCTGCAGTGGGACAAAGATGATTGCGCGGCAGTGGGTTTGGTGAAGTTTGACCTGCTGGGCCTGGGAATGCTCTCGGCGCTGCACTATTGCATCGATCTGGCGGCGGAACATAAGGGAATCACGGTTGATCTCGCTCATATAGACCTCAAAGAGCAGGCGGTCTACGAGATGCTGGCCCGTGCCGATTCGGTGGGGGTGTTTCAGGTGGAGTCGCGCGCGCAGATGGCCACGCTGCCCCGACTGAAGCCCAAGTGTTTCTACGATTTGGTGGTCGAGGTGGCGCTTATCCGGCCCGGGCCCATTCAGGGTGGCTCGGTGCACCCATACATTCGGCGGTACAACGGTATTGACAAAGACTGGGAGCATGACCATCCCTCAATGGCGGCGGCGTTGGACAAGACTCTTGGGGTGCCGCTGTTCCAGGAACAGCTGATGCAGCTGGCGGTCGATGTGGCCGGTTTCAGCCCCGCCGAATCCGATCAGCTGCGCCGGGCGATGGGCTCCAAACGCTCGCCCGAGCGGATGGAACGGCTGCGTGCCAGGCTCTACGAAGGCATGGCGCGCTTACATGGAATCACCGGAGAGCTGGCCGACCGGATCTACGAAAAGCTTTACGCCTTTGCCAATTTCGGTTTCCCGGAAAGTCACGCGCAGAGCTTCGCCTCGTTGGTGTTCTATTCGTCGTGGTTCAAGCTGCACCATCCGGCCGCGTTCTGCGCGGCGCTGCTGCGCGCGCAGCCCATGGGTTTCTACTCGCCGCAGTCCTTGGTGGCCGATGCCCGTCGCCACGGTGTCACCGTGCACGGCCCCGATGTCAACGCCAGCCTGTCGTATGCGACGTTGGAGAATGCGGGCCTGGAGGTCCGGATGGGCCTGAGCGCCGTCCGTCACATCGGAGATGACCTGGCTCAGGCGATTGTCCAGGAGCGAAAAGCGCACGGCGCGTTTGCTTCTCTGCTTGATCTGACCGGTCGCATCCAGCTGACCACGGCGCAGGTCGAGGCCCTGGCCACGGGAGGCGTGCTGGGCTGCTTCGGTATGTCCCGGCGTGAGGCGCTGTGGGTCGCGGGTGCGGCCGCCGCGCAGCGGCCCGACCGGTTGCCCGGAGTCGGGGTGTCTTCCCGGATTCCGGAGCTACCGCCGATGGGGGAGGTGACTCGTGCCGCCGCCGATGTGTGGGCCACCGGAGTCACCCCCGATGCGTATCCCACACAGTTCCTGCGGGAACAGCTTGACGAGTTGGGTGTCGTTCCGGCTAAGGGACTTTTCGATGTTCCGAACGGGGCGCGGGTGCTGGTGGCGGGAGCTGTCACGCATCGTCAACGGCCGGCCACCGCGGCCGGGGTGACGTTCATCAATCTTGAGGACGAGACGGGCATGGTGAACGTGGTGTGCTCGGTGGGCCTGTGGGCTAGGTACCGCAGGCTGGCGGTGACCGCCCAGGCGTTGATCATTCGTGGCCAGGTTCAGAATGCCAGCGGAGCCATCACCGTGGTGGCCGATCAGCTTCGGCCACTGGATCTGCGGGTCAAATCCACCTCGCGCGACTTCCGTTAGACGGACCCGTGAAAACCGTGCTGACGCCAGGCCTCGTAGGCGACGATGGCTGCGGCATTGGACAGGTTCAGGGATCTGCGGCCGAGTAACAGCGGAATACGCACTTTCTCGGTGATGTGTGGATCGGCCAGGACCTCGGGATCAAGTCCGGTGGGCTCGGGCCCGAACAGCAGCACATCACCCGGCTGGTAGGCGATATCGGTGTACGTGATGCTGGCGTGGGCGGTGAAGGCGTACACCCGTTGCGGTTGCAGTGCTTCCCAAGCAGCGGAAAGGCTCTCGTGGACCGTCACCGACGCCATGTCGTGATAGTCCAGGCCGGCCCGACGTACTTTGGCTTCCGAGAGGTCGAACAGTGGCTGCACCAGATGCAGCTCGCATCCGGTGCCCGCCACCATCCGGATCGCATTCCCGGTATTGGGAGCGATCCGGGGCTCGTGGAAGAGGATGCGGAACACCCAACCATTATGGTTTAGAAGCGATGAAGTCTCATCGGCGGTTTGGGGCTGCTGAAGGTTCGGTTGACTCCTTGACCTGCCCTACGGATCGGTTACCCGTTGTGGTCTGAAGAGTCAATCAGACCTTCAGCAGCCCCAAACCTCTACGCCGAGATCGTGAAACGGCTTTCCTTACGGGGGACACCGCCGGATCACGTCACCATTGTGCTGCGCGAGAGCGTGACAGAGAATTGGGGAATCCGTGGCGGTCAGGTTGCCTGCGATATCGACCTGGGTTTCGATGTGAACGTCTGACGGACCCGCCGGGCATGATGTCCGTCATGGCCGAGCACTGGATTGACCGTGAGATCACCGCGGAGACCTTCTACGACGAAGACTTTCGCGAACTGCGCACCGAGCGTGTGGTCTTCACCGAATGCGATTTCAGCGGAGCCAATCTCACCGAGTCGCTGCATATCGGCACGGCCTTCCGCAACTGCACCTTCCGCCGCACCTCCCTGTGGCATTCGGAGTTCCGCCAGTGCAGCCTGCTGGGCTCCACTCTCACCGACTGCCGGGTGCGTCCGTCGAAGTTCATCGAGACCGATTTCACCCTGTCCTCGCTCGGCGGTCTCGATCTGCGCGAGATGGATTTGTCGGACTGCCGTTTCCGGGAGGCCAACCTGGTGGGCACCGACATGCGCAAGGCCAATCTGCACGGTGCCGACTTCACCGGCGCCCGCACACAGAGTCTCAAGCTCGACGGCGCCGACCTGCGCGGTGCCCGCATCGACCCGACGCTGTGGACCACCGCAAGCCTGGTCGCCGCGAAAGTCGATCTGCCGCAGGCTGTCGCGTATGCCGCAGGGCACGGACTCGATGTGCACGGCGGCTAGCGACAGAGGATCTAGCCCTTGAGGCGGATGCGCCAGCGCACGAACCCCGCCATCACCAGCGCCAGTAGCGCCAGGATGCCCATGTCGAACAGCCATGTTCCGGCATCGTGATTCCACAACTCGTCCTGCGGCCCCACCGGTACCAGCTTGCGCAGGTCGGTGGTCGAGGCCGTTGCCGCGAATCCCCAGCGAGACGGGAACAGGAACGAGAACTGTTCCAGTCCCGCACGTCCCGTCACCGGGATGAGACCGCCGCTGAATACGATCTGCGTCATGGTGGCGATCACCAGCATCGGCATCACCTGCTCAGCGGAGGTGGCCAACGAAGACAGCACCAGGCCCAGCACGGTGGCCGCGCACGCGGTCGCGGCCACGGCGACCCACAGCTCGAAGTTGGCGTTGCCGAGCAGTACCGCACCCTGCGTCGGCCCACCGCGGACAATCACGATGACTGCGGTCATCACCGCGGACTGGACGATGGCGGCACCGCAGTAGGTGATGATCTTGGCCAGCAGATAGGCCGTGGCCGACAGGCCTACTGCCTGTTCACGCCGGTAGATCACTCGTTCACCGATCAAGTCACGGATGGTTAGCGCCAGGCCCAGGAAGCTTGCGCCGAGGTTAGTCAGCGCCAGTAGCAGTCCCGGTTCGTTCGGGTTGTCGGGCAGCGCCACGTTGAAACCGGCGCTGCCGGGTACCGACAGCACCAGTCCGGCAAGAACGAACGGCAGCAGTGCAAGGAAGATGAAGTATCCGCGGTCGGCCAGGATCAGCCGCCCCTGACGCCGCGCCACCGTCGAGACCTGCCGCAGCAGACTGGTCTTGGGTGGCTTCCCGAGGTCGCCGGGTTTCACCGGGGCGGTGACGGGTTTGTTCGCGGCAGGGTGCCGCGTCAGATAGGCCTGGTGCACACCGTCCGGGTCGGCCGCGGCATTGGCGAAAATATCGGCCCAGTCGGTGGTACCCATCTCCTGGTTGATGGTGCGAGGAGGTCCGCAGTAGGCGGTCTTGCCGCCGGGCGCCAGCAGCAGCACCTGGTCGCAGTAGCTCAGATAGGTCAGCGAGTGCGTGACGACCACAACCACGCGGCCGGCATCGGCGAGCTGGCGCATCAGGCTCATCACCTGACGGTCTAGCGCCGGATCCAGACCGGAGGTGGGCTCGTCCAGGATCAGTAGCGACGGACCGGTGAGCAGCTCCATGGCCACCGAGGCGCGCTTGCGCTGTCCACCAGAGAGCTTGTCGACGCGGGTCTCGGCGTGCTTGGTCATCTCGAGTTCCTCGAGAACCCGGGACACCACCTGTTCGCGGTCTTCCTTGCTGGTGTCCGGCGGCAGTCGCAGCTCGGCGGCGTAATGCAGCGCCTGGCTGACGGTCAGCTGCGGGTGCACCACATCGTCCTGCGGCACCATGCCAATGCGGTTTCGCATCACGGCGTACTCGGCGTGCACCCCGTGACCTTCGAAGGACACCATGCCCGCCGACGGTTGGGTGTTGCCGACGATCAGCCGGGCCAGGGTGGACTTGCCGGCGCCCGAGGGGCCGATGACCGCGGTGAGCGAGCCGGGCCCTGCCGAGAAGCTGATGTTGTCGAGCAGCTTCTTGCCACCCTCGACGGTGAAGTCGATGCCCTGCACCTCAAGACCGCCGACGCGGGTGGCGATCGTGGGTTTGACGAGTGTGCCGTCTTGGACGACGAGGTCGACGTTACCGATGGTGACGGTGTCGCCCTCGCGCACCGTTGCCTGCTCCACCTGGACACCGTTGACGAAGGTGCCGTTGATGGTGTGCAGGTCCTGGATTTCCAGGCCACCAGCGGTGGGAAGCAACAAGGCGTGGTGCCGTGAGGCCAGCACGTCGTTGACGACGATGGTGTTGTCGGGGGCACGGCCGACGGTGACGGCACCGGGTGACGGTTTCGGCGCGCCGCCGCCGATGCCCAGCGCCCGCATCGCGCGGGTACCGAACGGCTCTACCGGCTCGGCGGAGTGCGCGGCGGGTATCGGGGTGGGCGCTGACGGGTACTGCTGGCGCGGGCGGGTGGGCCCGGAGGCCCCATAGGTTTGGGGCCCCGAGGGCGGTGCGCTGTACGGGTGCTGCTGGCTAGGCGGCTGCCCGTAGGTCTGCGGACCGGACTGGTATCCGCCGGTCGGGTAGTGCTGCTGAGTGCCGGTGTAGGCAGCCGGCTGCAGGCCCGACACATGACCGCGCATAGTGGGGGGAGCGATCCCCAGCTGTGTCTCGCCGCCGAGACCGCCGAGGGCGAACGTCATCCGAGGTCCGCCCGGGTCACCGAGGTTGATCACCGTGTCATCGCGCACCTCGACCCAACCGACCTGGCGACCGTTGACGAAGATGCCGTTGAGGCTGCGTTGGTCCTCGGCGATCCATTTGCCGTCGACAAACCTGATTATCAGGTGAATACGCGACACCAAGGGGTGCGTGATGCGTACATCGGCGTGGATATCGCGGCCGATATGAATGTCGTGCCCGGGTGCGAACTTTCGTTCGTCACCATCGAATACCACGGTGAGAGTGGGTGCTTCCCGACCAGTCATCGTCACCGACTGTATCGGGTCGCGCGGTGGGACCGTCCTTCCCGCGCCGGGCGCGGCTACAGGGACTGGACCAGATACAAGGTCCGGGCAAGCGCGGCGACGCACAGCGCCGGCCAATACCAAATGTGGCACTGGCGCCAGTGTCCGATGCCCATCGCTACCGGCGACACCATGCACATCAGCACCGTCAGCAACGACCAGACGAATACCTTGCCGGCGTCATCGGCCTGCTCGGGGAAGGCGCCGCCGAACCCGACGGGGAAGATGGCCGCGAATGCGACGACGCACGCCGTGATACTCGCTAACACCCACAACAGCCAGCTGACGACGGCTTCGGCGATACCCGGCCTGCGTGGCTCGGGCGCAGTCGTCATGGGAGCCGATGCTAGGTCAATACTCAGGTAAGGACGCAGTGGGTTCGGCTGAAAATCGTGGCCATGCACTGATTGCAGTGCGTGCACCGCGAATGAGTGGTCCGGTCGGCCGCCACCCGATTCACCAGATCCGGATCGGCCAGCAGCGCGCGGCCCATGGCCACGAACTCAAAGCCTTCCGCCATCGCCAGGTCCATGGTGTCGCCGCCGGCGATACCGCCCAACAGAATCAGTGGCATGTCCAGTTCGGCACGGAACCGGCGGGCGTCGTCGAGCAGGAACGCGTCGCGGTAGGGGTAGGACCGGAAGAACTTCTTTCCCGTGACGCGCACGCCCCATCCGAGGGGTTTGGGGAAGCCCTTGGCGAGTTCGCGGATCGGCACCTCGCCGCGGAACAGATACATGGGGTTGACCAGGGAGCTGCCCGCGGTGAGTTCGAGGGCATCGAGTCCGCCGTCTTCTTGCAGCCACCGCGCGGTCTGCAGGGATTCCTCAAGGGGAATGCCCCCGCGGATGCCGTCGGTCATGGTGAGTTTCGCGGTCACGGCCAGCCGGTTACCGGCCACCTTGCGTACCGCCTGAACCACCGCGCGCGCCACCTTGGCTCGGTTGGCCAGCGATCCGCCGTACTCGTCTCCCCGCCGGTTGAACAGCGGGCTCAGGAAGGAACTCACGAAGTATCCGTGGCCCAAATGGATTTCGACGGCGTCGAAACCGGCCTCGATGGCGAGACGGGCCGCATTCGCATGCGCGGCGATCACGCCCTCGATGTCGGAGGCGCTGGCCCGTCGGGCGAACTTCATGCCCAACGGGTTGAAGAACCGGATCGGGGAGAGGGCACGTGACCCGTTCGATCGTGCGTTGGCCACCGGGCCGGCATGGCCGATCTGCGCCGAGACCGCGGCGCCGGTGTCGTGGATGGCGTCGGTAAGGCGCCGCAACCCCGGCAGCGCCTCCTCGCGCATCCATACCTGGCCGTACTCCGTGCGGCCTTCTGGGGCGACGGCGCAGTACGCGACCGTGGTCATGCCGACTCCGCCCAGTGCGGGCCTGCGGTGGTACTCGATGAGATCGCCGGTGACCAGTGCGTCGGGGGAGGCGGCCTCAAATGTCGCGGCCTTGATCGTCCGATTGCGCAGCGTGATGGGGCCAAGCCGTGCGGGTGCCAGCACATCGGGGATATTGCGAACGTCGGCGGCCACGTTCCGGAGATTACGCCGCGGAAGGGGCTGGCGAATTCTGGATATGCACTCCTACTTTTCGGCTCGGCCACGCGTTGTACGTTCGTCTCATGACCTCCCTGAATCTGTCAGCCGATGAAGTTCTGACCACCACCCGTTCGGTGCGCAAGCGCCTCGATTTCGACAGGCCCGTCGAACGTTCGGTCATCGAGGAATGTCTGAACATCGCGATGCAGGCGCCGACCGGTTCCAACCATCAGGGCTGGCACTTTGTCATCGTCGAGGACGCCGACAAGAAGAAGGCCATCGCCGACATCTACCGCGCGGGCTGGAACAAGTACGCCACCGGCCAGGGCCCCGAGTACGCCGAGGGCGACACCCGGGGGGAGCGACGCGACAAGGTGGTGGACTCGGCCGGCTACCTCGCCGAGAACTTCGAGCGGGCACCGCTGTTCCTGATTCCCTGCATCGAGGGGCGTCTCGACAACCTGCCTGTGGTCGGGGCGGCGTCCACCTGGGGATCGCTGCTGCCCGCGGTGTGGAGCTTCATGCTCGCCGCGCGTAACCGTGGTTTGGGATCGGCCTGGACGACGTTGCACCTGATGGACGACGGTGAGAAGCGCACTGCCGACATCCTGGGCATCCCGTTCGACAAGGTCACCCAGGGCGGGCTGTTCCCCATCGCATACACCGTCGGTACCGACTTCCGGCTGGCCAAGCGTCAGCCGCTCTCGGACGTCCTGCACTGGGACACCTGGTGACAGCTGGAATACTGAGCGTGTGACGGCGACTCGACTTGACGGTAAGGCCACCCGCGACGAGATCTTTGTGGAGCTGGCCACGCGCGCCGCGGCGCTCACTGCGGCGGGCAGGACACCGGGCCTGGGCACCATCCTCGTCGGGGATGACCCGGGCTCGCAGGCCTATGTCCGCGGCAAGCACAACGACTGCGCCAAGGTGGGCATCAACTCGATCCGCCGCGATCTGCCGGCCGATATCGATCAGGCCACGCTGTGCGCGACCATCGACGAGCTGAACGCCAACCCGGACTGCACCGGATACATCGTGCAGTTGCCGCTGCCCAAGCACCTCAACGAGAACGAGGCGCTGGAGCGCATCGACCCCGACAAGGACGCCGATGGTCTGCATCCGACGAACCTGGGCCGGCTGGTGCTGGGCAAGGAAGCACCGCTGCCCTGCACACCGCGCGGAATCGTGTATCTGCTGCGCCGCTACGACGTCAAGCTCGACGGTGCGCATGTCGTGGTGATCGGCCGTGGCGTCACGGTGGGCCGTCCGCTCGGGCTGCTGCTGACCCGGCGTTCGGAAAATGCGACGGTCACGCTGTGTCACACCGGAACTCGCGATCTGGCCGCACTGACCCGGCAGGCCGACATCGTCGTCGCCGCCGCCGGGGTGCCGCATATGGTGACCGCCGACATGATCAAGCCGGGCGCCGCGGTGATGGATGTCGGCGTGAGTCGTGTCGACGACACGTTGACCGGCGATGTGGCGCCGGACGTCTGGGACGTCGCCGGATACGTCTCGCCCAATCCTGGTGGAGTCGGGCCGTTGACCCGAGCCTTCTTGCTCACCAACGTGATCGAGCGGGCGGAACGTTCGTGACGGCCCTGCAGCCCGAGTCACGCGGTCTTCTCCCGGCGATACTTGACGCCATCCGCCGCTTCACCCGTCAGCAGTGGCCGATCCTGGCGGTGTCTGCGGTGTTCCTGGTGGCGCTGGGATTGGTGGTCGCCGACCGTTGGCGGCGCGGCGCGCTGGTCGTGGGAATCGCTGTGGGTGTGGCCGCAGCGCTGCGGCTGGTGCTTACCGACGAGACTGCGGGGTTATTGGCGGTACGCGGTAAGACCTTTGACGTCGGTGCCCTCGGCGCCGTAGCGGCGGTGATGGTTTATCTGGCGCTGACGATCGACCCGCTGGGCACCGGATAGGCGCCTACTTGAGCAGCTGCACCGAGCGTGCAATGGAGTCGGCCTGCTCGCTGAGGAACTGTTCGGACGGCTCTCCGCTGGGACTGCCGGTGTTGCTCGTGGCGATCTGCCAACGCTGATCGCCCTGTCCGACAAACGCCACGTAGATCTTCGGCGTAGTGGCAACCGGCGGCTTGCCCTCTGTGGCAGGGGGCTTCTCCAGTTCCAGGCTGGCCGAGGCTCCGGGCAGGTTGGGGCCGTCCCATGAATCTCTTTTATCCGCAGTGACTTTCGACTTTCGGGTCTTGACGAAGGCGCTCACCGCGTCGGCGTTCGACGATGCCAACCAGTCCTTCACTTCGGGGGCGTCATCCGAAGGCGCCAACTTACGGATGCGCACATACTGCGCGAACTCCGACGACTCCCACTTGGGCCGGACCTGGTAGGTGACCAGTCCCTTGTTGTCGTGCACCCCGTCGGAGAAGGCCACCCAGTCGTGCGGGACGGTGACGTAGATGCCCAGCTCCGGGATGAACTGCCGCGTGTGCCGTTCGGTGGGGGTGCTGCTGGTGGCGGATGCGGACTCATTCTTGGCGTCCGAAGACGATCCGTTGGATCCACAGCCGGCAAGTGTCGGGATCAGCAGTGTGGTGGTGACAAAGAGGGCTGCCAGCAGGCGGCGATCCGTACGCACGGGTACACCGTAGCGGCACCGGGCGGGTTCGTCTCTGTGAACCGGGGCACCCGATCCGGGGGTGCCCCTATTGGTTCAGGTTCGCCCGGATGCTCACGGTGACATAGGGCAGCGCCAGGCCCGTCGATTGTGCCAACGCCGGGTGGGTGGCCAGTAGCTCTCGTACCTGTTGCAGTGTCTTCTTTCGGGCGGCCTCGGGGGCGGTTATGCAGTAGCTGCGCGAGGCCACCATGTCCAGAAGTGCTTGCGGCGTAAGGTAACTCGTCCACTCGACCTGGTGTCGCTCTTGCCCGGTGAACGGTGCGGGCAGGCTGACGGCGTGGTTGAACGGATCGTTCTCGCTGCCGATGATTTTGCCGAGATTGGCGACCCAGCCCAGCCGTTCATCGCGGGTGTTCCACACCAGCCCCAGTCGGCCGCCGGGGCGCAGCACACGAGCGACTTCGGGAATGGCACGTTCGGGATCCACCCAGTGCCAGGCCTGCGCCACCAATACCGCATCCACACTGTTGTCCGGCAGCGGAATCTCCTCGGCGGAACCCAGTAGCGCTGGGGTATCGGGGAGCGAGTTGCTCAGCACCTCAAGCATTTCGGCGAGGGGATCCACCGCGACCACGTTGAGTCCGCGCTCCACCAGGCGGGTGGTCAGCTTCCCGGTGCCGGCACCCAGATCCAGGACGTCGTGTGCTCCGGCCGGCAGTAGCCAGTCGATGGCCTCGGGTGGGTAGGAGGGGCGGCCCCGCTCGTAGGCCGCAGCCTGGGAACCGAACGACAGCGATGGCTCTGCGTGTGCGTCCGGCATTCGCGCTCCTCGGGTTCCGTTACGAAGCCTGTGTTGACTTGGACAGGGCGAGTGTTTCCCGCACCAGCTCGCTCACCGCGTCGAACTCGATGAGGAACGCGTCGTGGCCGTGCACCGATTCCACCACCCGCAAGCCGGTACAACCGGGCAGCAGGTCCGCTAATTCCGCCTGCAGCCGTAGCGGGTACAGCCGGTCGGACGTGATGCCGCCGACGACGACGGGGACAGGGCAGCCGCGCAGCGCCTTCTCCACGCCGCCACGGCTCCGCCCGACGTCGTGCCGGTTGAGTGCCTCGGTCAAGATGACGTAGCTGCCGGCGTCGAAGCGCCGAACGAACTTGTCGCCCTGATGTTCGAGGTAGCTCTGCACCGCGTATCGGCCACCGGCCCACGGATCCTCGGGCCCGTCCGGGCCGACCTGGGGATCGTTGCCAAACCTGGTGTCCAGCTCGACCTCGCCGCGATAGGTCAGATGTGCGATGCGCCGGGCGAGGTTCAGTCCCTTTTCGGGGGCGCGTCCGCTGCCGTGGTAGTCGCCACCCATCCAGTCCGGATCGGACTGGATGGCGGCGATCTGCGTGTTCTGGGTGCCGATCTGATCGCCGGTGGCACGGGCGCCGACTGCCAGCACCAGCGCCGCACGCACCGAATCCGGTTGCATGACAGCCCATTCCAGTGCGCGCGCGCCACCCATCGATCCGCCGACGACGGCGGCGATCTCGGTGATCCCGAATTGTGCGAGTGCGGCGATGTCGGCATTCACCTGATCGCGCACCGACACCTCGGGGAACCGCGAGCCCCAGGGCTTTCCGTCCTCGGCAAGGGAAGTCGGGCCGGTTGTGCCACGGCAGCCGCCCAGCACGTTGGTGGCGACCGCACACCACTGGTCGGTGTCGATCGCTGCACCCGGGCCGATGATTCCTTCCCACCAGCCGCCGGTGATGTGGTCGGGACCGGCGGTTCCGACCACATGTGAGTCGGCGGTGAGCGCATGGCAGACGAAGACGACGTTATCGCGGCGCGGCGAGAGCTCTCCCCAGCTCTGTACCGCCACGGTCACGTCGTCGATGACAGCGCCACTTTCCAGCGTGATCGAACCTATTGGTACATAGGCGATCTCATCGCCCTGGGGCAGGGCGATGCATGACGCGGGAAGCTGCTGGTCGGCGGATGAGCCGCTTGCGCGAAGATCGTCGGTCAAGGTCACGATGATGCCACCGCCGCGGCCTGTTCGAGTCGCCGCACCGCGGCGAATCCGCTGTCCAGATCGGCCAGGATGTCGTCGATGCCCTCGATGCCGACCGCCAAGCGGACCAGTCCCGGCGTAACACCGGAGGCCACCTGTTCGGCGGGTGCGAGCTGCGCGTGCGTCGTCGTCGCGGGGTGGATCACGAGCGATCGCACGTCACCGATGTTGGCGACCTGGCTGTGCAAGGTCAGCGAATCGATGAAGGTGGTGGCCGCCTCAGCGCCGCCGTCCAGCTCGAAGGCGAGTACGGCGCCGGCACCCTTGGGGGCCAGCTCTTTCGCGCGTTCGTGCCAGGGGGAGGTGGGCAGCCCGGCGTAGTTGACGTGGGTGACCCCCGGCTGGGCGACGAGGTAATTAGCGACGCGTTCCGCATTTTCTACATGGCGCTGCACGCGCAGGCTCAACGTCTCCAGGCCCTGGGCGATGAGGAACGCGTTGAACGGCGAGATGGCGGGGCCGAGGTCGCGCAGTAGCTGCACGCGGGCCTTGAGTGCGTAAGCCGGTGCGCCCAGGTCGGCGAAGACCACGCCGTGGTAGCTCGGGTCTGGCGTGGTGAATCCGGGGTGGCGGCCCTGTGTCCAATCGAAGGTGCCGCCGTCGATGATCACCCCGCCGATCGCATTACCGTGTCCACCAAGGTATTTGGTGGCCGAGTGCACCACGATGTCGGCGCCGTGCGTCAGCGGCTGAATCAAATACGGCGTGGCGACGGTGTTATCGACGATGAGGGGGACGCCTGCCGCGTGCGCGATCTCCGAAATGCCGGGAATATCGAGAATGTCGTTCTGCGGGTTGGAGATCGACTCGGCGAAGAGTGCCTTGGTCTGCGGGGTGATGGCCCGGCGCCAGGACTCCAGATCGTCGGGATCCTCGACGAAGGTGGTCGTGACGCCCAGACGCGGCAACGTGTAGTGCAGCAGGTTGTAGGTGCCGCCGTACAGGCGCGGGCTGGACACGATGTTGTCGCCGGCCTGCGCGATGTTGAGGATGGCCAAGGTTGCGGCTGCCTGTCCGGACGCCAGCAGCAGCGCCGCCACACCGCCCTCGAGGGCGGCGATGCGCTGCTCCACGACGTCTTGGGTCGGGTTGCCGATGCGCGTGTAAATGTTGCCCTCTTCGGACAGGCCGAACAGCGCCGCCGCGTGTGCGGTGTCGTTGAAGACGTACGACGTGGTCTGGTAGATCGGCAGAGCCCGGGCGTTGGTTGCCGCATCGGGGGACTGGCCCGCGTGGATCTGCTTGGTCTCAAACGCCCACTGGGCGGTGGGATCGATATCGGTCATGGAAACCTCCTGGTGGTCGGTGCGGGGCTGGCGGTTTAGAGCATGCGACAGCGACAACAACGACAACAGGTATGCAGGGATTCACCCCCGGGGGACAAATACTTCATCGGGCCAACCTGTCTTCTCGGGGCCCGCCATCGGACCCGCGCTTGCCGTGTGGCCGACTGTCCTTTCATAACCCAGTCGGCTACTCAACCTGGTCATCACCCGGGGCACCCCACCGCGGTTGGAGGGTTGCCGACCAGCGAGCCGGGGCTTGACGCTGGTGCTCATGACCAGTGAGAAGCCTATCGCAATTCACCGAATGGTTGCCACCAGGTATGCCAGGCGCCACTCGACGGTGCTGGGGAAGCCGCGATGGGAGCGCAATCACAGGCCGTCCGCCCGCCTAGGCTCGGAGACGACGTGATACTGAATAGGACGAGCCTGGCGACCCACCGGTCGCCAGATCTACCTCAGATTCTGACCGACCAACGACGCCGGGAGTGACCATGAGTGCGCAGCAGCCAACCATCATCTACACGCTGACAGACGAGGCGCCGCTACTCGCGACGTACTCCTTCTTGCCGATCATCCGGGCCTTCGCCGGGCCGGCAGGTATCGACGTCCAAACCACCGATATTTCCGTTGCCGCGCGCATCCTCTCCGAGTTCTCCGACTACCTTCCCGAAGACCAGCGGGTTCCGGACAACCTGGCCGAGCTGGGCCGCCTGACGCAGTTGCCGGAGACGAACATCATCAAGCTGCCGAACGTCAGCGCGTCGGTGCCGCAGCTGCTGGCCGCCATCAAGGAACTGCAGGGCAAGGGCTACAAGCTGCCCGACTACCCAGAAGACCCGCAGAACGACGAAGAGAAGGACATCTTGGCGCGGTACACCAAGTGTCTCGGCAGTGCCGTGAACCCCGTTCTGCGCGAAGGCAACTCGGACCGTCGTGCGCCGCGTGCGGTGAAGGAGTACGCGCGCAAGCACCCGCACAGCATGGGCGAGTGGTCGCAGGCGTCGCGCACCCACGTCGCGACCATGAAGGAAGGCGACTTCTACCACGGTGAGAAGTCGTTGACGCTGGATCGCGCCCGCAAGGTGAAGATGGTGCTCACGACGGCGACGGGCGAGGCCACAGTGCTCAAGGCCGAGGTGAAGCTGGGCGAGGGCGACATCATCGACAGCATGTTCATGAGCAAGAAGGCGCTCTGCGCCTTCTATGAAGAGCAGATCGAGGATGCGTACAAGACCGGCGTGATGCTCTCTCTGCACGTCAAGGCCACCATGATGCGGGTCAGTCACCCCATCGTTTTCGGACACGCGGTGAAGATCTTCTACAAGGATGCCTTCGCCAAGCACCAGGCGCTGTTCGACGAGCTGGGCGTGAACGTCAACAACGGCATGTCCGACCTTTACAGCAAGATCGAGGCGCTGCCCGCCTCGCAGCATGAGGAGATCATCCGCGACCTGCATGCCTGCCACGAGCACCGCCCCGAACTGGCCATGGTGGATTCGGCCAAGGGCATCTCGAACTTCCACTCGCCCAGCGACGTGATCGTGGACGCTTCCATGCCCGCCATGATCCGGGCCGGCGGAAAGATGTACGGCGCGGACGGCAAGCTCAAGGACACCAAGGCCGTCAACCCCGAGTCGACCTTCTCGCGGATTTACCAGGAGATGATCAACTTCTGCAAGACCCACGGCCAGTTCGACCCGACCACCATGGGCACCGTGCCCAATGTCGGTCTCATGGCACAGAAGGCCGAGGAGTACGGCAGTCACGACAAGACGTTCGAGATCACCGAGGCCGGTGTCGCCGACATCGTCGACATCGACACCGGCGAGGTGCTGCTGAGCCAGAACGTGGAGGCTGGCGATATCTGGCGCATGCCGGTCGTCACCGATGCCGCGATCCGGGACTGGGTGAAGCTGGCCGTCACCCGCGCGCGGGAATCCGGAATGACCGTGGTGTTCTGGCTGGACACCGAGCGTCCGCACGAGAACGAGCTGCGCAAGAAGGTCAAGACCTACCTCAAGGATCACGACACCGAGGGCCTCGAGATCCAGATCATGCCGCAGGTGTGGGCCATTCGGTACACCATGGAACGGGTGATCCGCGGGCTGGATACGATCTCGGCGACCGGCAACATCCTGCGCGATTACCTGACCGACCTGTTCCCGATTCTGGAGCTGGGCACCAGCGCCAAGATGCTCTCCATCGTGCCGCTGATGGCCGGTGGCGGGTTGTACGAGACCGGGGCCGGTGGTTCGGCGCCCAAGCACGTCAGCCAGCTGGTCGAGGAGAACCACCTGCGGTGGGATTCACTCGGCGAGTTCCTGGCGTTGGCCGTGAGCCTGGAGGACCTGGGTATCAAGACCGGGAACCCGCGGGCCAAGATCCTGGCCACCACGCTGGATGCCGCGACCGGGAAGCTGCTGGAGAACGACAAGAGCCCGTCACGCAAGGCTGGTGAGCTCGACAACCGCGGCAGCCAGTTCTACCTGGCTCTGTACTGGGCGGCCGAGCTTGCCGCGCAGACCGAGGACGTTGAGCTGGCCGAGCTGTTCGCGCCGCTGGCCAAGCAATTGGTCGAGAACGAGGATGCGATCGTGGCGGAACTTGCCGCGGTGCAGGGCAGCCCTGCCGATATCGGTGGCTACTACCAGCCGGACGCCGCGAAGACCACTGCGGTGATGCGGCCGAGCCAGACCTTCAACGCCGCCTTGGCATCCGTCGAGGTGTAGCTCGATGCGTCGAGTGTGAAACCTGGGCGGTGAATCAGCCGAAACTCCGCCACAGGTTCACACTCGGCGACATGCCTAGCCGACGTCGGAGGCTGTGGCGCGCTTGGCGGCGACCAGCGGGTCGATCAGATCGGTGATCACCTCGGTGACCTGACCCGGGGCCTCGAGCATGGGCACGTGACCCATGCCCGCCAGGGTGATCCGTCGTGCGTCGGCGGGCAGGCCCTGGCTGATGAGCTTCCCGAACCGGCCCGGAGGCACGATCTCGTCCTTCTCACACAGCACCAGCTGGGCCGGTACCGAGATGGTGTTCAGGTTCTGCAGGCCCGGCGCCGGCAGAATCGACGTCAACGACGCGAAGTACGCGGGGCAGTGCGTGATGTCCTCGAAGATGCTGTGGAAGTCAGGAAGGCTCAGCGCCTCGGCCTCTCCGCACAGCGCGCGGGCGGTGGCGAACTTGACGAACGGCAGGCCCGCCGCGCGGCGGCCCAACAGCCGAGAGAACGCCAGCCAGGGGAGCATGGCCGCGAACTTCACCACGATCTCCGCCTTCAGTGGTGAGTACTTGGTCCAGCCGCCCGCCGGCGCGATGGCCGTGACACTGCGGGCACGGCCACGCAATGCCAGGCCCAGAGCGATCCAGCCACCCAGCGAGTTTCCTACCAGATGCGCTGTCTCCCAGCCCTTCTGGTCCATGATCTGTTCGACCTGATCCAGGTACACATCGACCGAGCGCTGCGACAGCGGAGGCAGCGGGGGCATTGGTCCACCGCCGTTGTGTCCGGGGTAGGTGGGCGCGAACACCTCATACCCAGCATCGGCGAGCTGCTCGGCCACGGTCTCCCAGACCGACTGCGACAGCATGAACGGATGCAGCAGCAGAACCGGCTCGCCCTCACCCATCTCGATGGGTGCCCGCCTGCTCGACGGCTTCGACAAAATGGCTTCCAGCATGCGGTCCTCCTAGTGCGCCAACGTCGGCGTTGACATTAGTGTCTGTTGCGTCAACTTACCGTGCCCCGTGGTGCTCATCACTGTCACACCACTCGACTATCGTCGGCGACCGATGATCACCGTCACCACCATCAACGTCAATGGCATTCGTGCCGCCGTCAAGGAGCGATCCGCCGAGAACCGGGGGCTGCTGCCCTGGCTGGAGCAGACGACCGCCGACATCGTGTGCCTGCAGGAGGTACGTGCGGAGGACGAGCAGCTTCACGAGGCGCTGGCCCCGGCACTCGCCGCGGGGTGGCACGTGGTGAACGCCTCGTCGAGCGTGAAGGGGCGCAACGGCGTCGGCATCCTCAGCCGAGTCCCGGCCGCCTCCACCAAGGCGACGCTGGACGCCGACGGCGGCGAATTCGACGAGGCCGGCCGGTACCTGGAGGCCCAGATCGGCGATCTCACGGTGGCGAGCATCTACCTGCCCACTGGAGAAGCCGGTACGGAGCGCCAGGAGGAGAAGGAGCGCTTCATGGCGGCGGTGGGTACCAGAATGGCCACGCTGGCGGGCAGTGGGCGCGACGTGGTGATCTGCGGCGACTGGAACATCGGGCACACCGAGCGAGACATCAAGGCGTGGAAGGCGAACCAAAAGAAGGCGGGCTTCCTGCCCCAGGAGCGGGCCTGGGTCGGCTCGCTGCTGGAGGCCGGATGGGTCGACAGCTTCCGGCAGCTGCATCCCGATGTCGACGGACCGTACAGCTGGTGGTCGTGGCGGGGTAAGGCCTTCGACAATGACGCGGGCTGGCGCATCGACTATCACCTTGCCACTTCCGATCTGGGGCGACGTGCGCACACGGCACGGGTCGAGCGCGCGGACGCCTACGCACTGCGCTGGTCCGACCACGCGCCGGTGACGGTCGAATACCGATGAGCGTCGCGCGCGAAGAGCGGCTGCCAGAATCGCGTTGACCGGTCATGCCAGGATGGATGCACTATGACTGCTGATGCCGCCCTCCGGGGACGCCTGTTCTCCGGTATCCAACCCACCGCCGATTCCCTGCACCTCGGAAATGTGTTGGGCGCGGTGCAGCAGTGGGTGCGGTTGCAGCATGAGTACGAAGCGCTCTTCTGCGTCGTGGACCTGCACGCCATCACGGTGGCGCAGGATCCCGACGAACTGCGCCGACGTACCCGCGCGGTGGTCGCCCAGTATGTAGCGCTTGGCGTCGATCCCGCGGAAAGCGCCATCTTCGTGCAAAGCCATGTTCCGGCGCACACCGAATTGGCTTGGGTGCTGGGATGTTTGACGGGCTACGGCGAGGCGTCGCGGATGACGCAGTTCAAGGACAAGTCCGCCAAGCAGGGCAACGATGCCACCACCGTCGGCCTGTTCACCTATCCCGTGCTGATGGCGGCCGACATCCTGCTGTACCAGACGAATGTGGTGCCGGTGGGGGACGATCAGCGTCAGCACCTCGAACTGACTCGCGATGTGGCGCAGCGGTTCAACGGTCGCTACGGCGAGACCTTCGTGCTGCCGGAGACATTCGTGCCGAAGAACGCGGCGCGGATCTACGACCTGCAGGACCCGACGGTGAAGATGAGCAAGTCGGCCTCGACCTCTGCCGGGTTGATCAACCTGCTCGACGATCCGGCGGTTTCGGCCAAGAAGATCAAGTCGGCGCAGACTGACAGCGACCGAGAGATTCGTTTCGACAGAGAAGCCAAGCCGGGTGTCTCGAACCTGCTGAGCATCCAGTCCGCACTCACCGGTGCCGATATCGACACGCTCGTCGACGGCTACGCCGGGCGCGGTTACGGCGATCTGAAAAAGGACACCGCCGAGGCGCTCGTCGAGTTCGTCACGCCGGTACGTGATCGGACGAATGAGCTGCTCACCGATACCGTGGCGCTTGACGACATCCTGGCGGCAGGCGCGGCGCGCGCCCGGGAGCTGGCGGAGAAGACGCTCACCGAGGTCTACGACCGGATAGGGTTTGTCCGGCCCGCGAGGTAGCGAAGAACAGAGGCGGTGAGTGGTGGCCGAAGACGACAAGCCCGGGATTCTCGACCGCTATCGTGCACGGTTTCCCTGGTTCGATCACATCATGCGCATGCAGGAGCGCTACCAGAAGGTAAACGGCAACTTCTACGCCGCGGGAATCACATATTTCACGGTTTTTGCGCTGTTCCCTCTCATGATGGTCGGCTTCGCGGTCATGGGCTTTGTGTTGTCCAGGCGCCCGGACACGATTGCGGAGCTACGTGGCCGGATCAGCGGGGCGATCTCCGGCGCGGTGGGCAATCAGCTAATCGATCTGATGGATACAGCCATTGCCTCGCGTACCAGCCTGGGTATCGCAGGTCTTGCGACCGCGGCGTGGGCCGGGCTGGGGTGGATGGCCAATGTGCGTGCGGCGCTCAGCGCCATGTGGGAGCAGCCCAACGACTCCGACGGATTCGTGAGGGGCAAGCTGTCGGACTTGGTGGCCTTGGGCTCAACCTTCGTGGCGCTGGCCCTCACCATTGCGGTCACGGTCGTCGGTAACGAGAAAACCATCCTGCGAATACTCGGCTGGGTGGGGCTGCATGACGTCTCCATACCGGCGGTCCTGCTCAAAGTCGTCACGATCGCGATAGCGACGGTGTTGTCGTGGGCGTTGTTCACCTGGATGATCGCGCGGCTGCCGAGGGAGCGGCTGCCGTTTTCGAGTGCTGTGCGGGCCGGGCTCATCGCGGCGATCGGTTTCGAGCTGTTCAAACAGGTCGCCTCGATCTACCTGAGCGTGATCATGCATGGCCCGGCGGGCTCCACGTTTGGTCCGGTGCTCGGCATCATGGTGTTCGCCTACATCACGGCCCGCCTGCTGTTGTATGCCACCGCGTGGGCGGCCACATCCGATGCGAACCGGTCATTCGTGTATGTGCCGCCGCCCAACCCGGTGGTGATCACCACGCGGGTCGAGACCGTCGAGCGGCCCTCGAAGCTGGGGGTTATCGCCGCCTTTGGGGCAGGAGCTCTTGGCGCGCTGGGTATTTCGTGGCTAGGCCGCGGCGGTGACTAAGGCCGTCAACTAAGGCTGGTAAATAGGGCCTAGGCCTGGCGGCGGTTGAGTGATCTCGCCGCGAGGATGAGTCCGAAGACGATCATCGCGCCGATGATGGTCACGCCCACCCGGACGGGGACGCTGTTCACCGCGTCGGCGCTGAGGCCGGCCGCTTGGGGAGTGGCCGCGTTATCGGCATGCGGCTTGGTCAGCAGCGATGGGTCGGGGTCGACGAGCTTGCCGATCGAGGCGTCGCGTGGGGTCGAGAACCCGTAGTCGAGCAGATGGGCCGCCTGCTCCCACGGTGCAATCGGAAGACGCGTGCCGCGCAGCATGGTGACGACCAAGCGCCGGCCGTCGCGTTCGGCTGCGCCGACGAAGGTCTGTTGCGCATCATCGGTGTATCCGGTCTTCCCGCCGAGCGCACCGGGGTAGTTGTAGAGCAACCGGTTGTCGTTCGTCATCTCGTAGGACGGATGGTCGTCGTGCTCGCCGGGTTTCGCAGGGTGGCCCGGGAACGTCGCCTTCGGTGCCGACACCAGATCGGCGAAGGTGGGGTCCGCGAACGCGTACTTGTAGAACAGCCCCAGGTCGTAGGCCGAGGTGCTCATGCCGGGACCATCGAGACCCGAGGGAGTCGCCACCCGGGTGTCTCGCGCGCCGAGTTTCTGCGCCATGTCGTTGAGCTTGGCGACGGTCTCATTCATGCCGCCGAGCTGGACGGCCAGTGCGTGTGCGGCGTCGTTGCCCGAGTTCATGAGCAGACCGGTGAGCAGTTGCCGGACGGTGTAGGTGCCGCCGACGTCGACGCCGACCCTGGTGCCCTCGCTGTTCGCGTCGTCCTGGGTTCCCACTACCGCCTGGTTGAGGTTCAGGTTGTTGATGGCATCCATCGCGATCAGCACCTTGATGACACTGGCGGGTCGGTGCCGGGCGTGGGGGTCCTTGGCGGCCACCACATTTCCTGTGTTCAGGTCGGCGATAAGCCAGGACTCCGCGGAAATATCGTTGGGGATGGGCCCGGCACCGTCCGGGGTAATCACATCGCAGCTCCCGAGCATCTCGCCGCCGATGGGCTTGGCGGGCACCGGGAGCGGTGCGGGTGGATCTCCGCCTGCCTTGGGTACCTCGGAGGTGTCGACCGCCGGAGGCGTGACGACCTTATAGGGGCACCCGCTGGTATCCGGCGGCGTGAATCCGGGTTCGGCGGCGGCAAGCGGTGTGCTTAAAGGGAAGGTGGCGACGATCAGCCCGGCGGCGGTGGCCGCGGCGAGGCGCGTCGCGGCGGTCCGCAGCGACAGGCGGCGATCGGGCGCAGAAATCCAGGTGGTCATCGCCTTGCCACAGTAAGTGAACACCACCCTGAACTGGGGGATGTTACGCCTGTGTCGGATGTGACTTATCGGCCTACTACGTAGACGGTGCGATATCGGCCAGGCTGAGGTGACCGACGGCCGACGACCCAATGCAACCCAACCAGAGACGGCCGCCGGATTCGACGACACCGGTGGTGGTCTGCAGGCCCGGGTTACGGCCGCGGATGTTCGCTACCGCTGCTCCGGTGTCCGGATGGAACGCGACAACCCAGGCATCGGCGGTGACAGCGGGCTGAATCGATTCGGGTAGTTGCCAGATGAGCTTCCGCAGTATCGGTGCGCGCGGCACCAGTGCCTCCAGCGCGGCATTTCGCGGCCCCGCCATCGCCACCCAGATCCGGCCGTCGGAGCCGGTGCTCATGTTGTCGGGCATGCACGGCAGTTCCTCGGCGAGCCGTGATGTCTCGCCCTGCCCGATACCCGACAGTTTGATCGTGCTCAGGCGGCGCCCAATGGTCTCGGCGTACACCAACCGGGATTCGTCGGCGGTCAGGGTGACCCCATTGGTGAAGTACAGGCCGTCGGCGATCGTGGTGACGGTTCCGTCGGTGTCGCGGCGAAACACCCGGCCGGTGCCTCGCCCTTCGATGGCCGCCGCCCGGTACTCCTCGAACGGGAAACGCGCCGTCGACTCGCTGAAATAGATTGTCCCATCGGATGCTTCGGTGACATTCGAGCAGAAGATCAGTGGCGGTCCATCAACCTTGGTGACAAGTGGCTCGATATCCGCAGAGGCCGGATCGAGCGCCAGCAGCTTGTCGCGGCTGCAGATCAGCACGCGTCCATCGCGCGCGATATGCAGGCCCAAGGGTGGGTGCTCAGTGGTTGCGACATGCGTGATCTCGGCACCGTCGGGCGAGATGCGGAGAATCTTTCCATCCACCACACCGGCCCAGATGTTGCCCGCTGCATCGGCCACGACATCCTCGGGACCGTGACCGGGGACCGGCACCACCGTCAGTGAGGGCAGGGGCTGCGGGTTCAGGGATAGCGCCCGTACTCCGGGCGGCTGCCAGCGGACGGGATCGATCGACGGCTTGGCCATGGGCTCACCCTATTGCAGGCATACCCTGAAGTGATGGCAGTTCCGGTTCGTGATCGCACCGACGAATTCGAGGCGCTGCGCCCGAGACTGCAGGCGGTGTCCTATCGGCTCACCGGCAGCGTTGCCGACGCCGAGGACATCGTCCAGGACGCCTGGCTGCGCCTGCACTCCGCGACCGCCGAGATCGAGGACTTGCCGGCGTGGCTGACCACCGTGGTCTCCCGGCTGGGATTGGACCTGCTGCGATCCGCCACCTATCGCAGGGAAACCTATGTGGGGGAGTGGCTTCCGGAGCCGGTGGTCACCGGTCTGGACGGCAATGATCCGCTGGCCGCGCTGGTGGCCAGTGAGGATGCGCGTTTTGCGGCCATGGTGGTGCTAGACCGCCTGGCGCCGGATCAGCGTGTCGCGTTTGTCTTGCACGACGGATTCGCGGTGCCGTTCAAGCAGATTGCCGAGATTCTCGGCATCAGCGACGCGGCGGCGCGGCAACTCGCCTCGCGTGCGCGCCGGGCGGTGACGGCGGCCCCGGAACCGGTGCCCGATGCCGAGCACAACGAGGTGGTCGGCAAGCTGCTCGAGGCCCTCATGTCGGGCAGTCTGGAAGTCGTTGTCCGACTGCTACATCCGGACGTGACGATGACGGGGGATTCCAACGGCAAGGCGCCCACCGCCGTCCGGGTCATCCATGGCCCCGACAAGGTGGCCCGTTTCCTGCTGGGCTTGCTGGACCGTTACGGCCCACAGATGATGCAGGCCATCAATCCGGCGTTGGTGAATGGGCAGTTCGGCATGTATCTGACCGAGACAGACACCGACCCGGACTTCAGGCCAGTGCTGCCCCGTGTCAGCGGCTACACGGTGCAGGACGGCAAGGTGCTGGCAGTCTGGGACGTCAGCAATCCCGACAAATTCACCGGCACACCGCTGCGTAGCGGCTAGGCGTCCAGGGAGTCCTGGGAAGTCGCCCACGGAACCCGGCAGGCATCGCCGGAATTGAAGCCCTGCTCGGTGATTCCGAGCGCCGCGTAGGTGCGGGCACGCATGTTCTCGACGCCGATCTGATAGGTCAGCTCGATCACTCCGGCGTCGCCGAACCGCCGCCGCAGGTCCTCGACCTGTTCGTCGGTGATGTCGTGTGGATTGCCGGTCATCGCGTCGGCGTATGCGATGGCGGCACGCTCGTCGTCGGTGAATAGAGGGGACGTCGCATATCCCTCTACGGCCTTGAGGCGCTCGACGTCCAAGCCGTCGAGCCGCTGCAGCATGGAGCCGAAGTCGACGCACCAGGAGCAGCCCACCGTACGGGCGGTCCAGAACACCGCGAGTTCACGGACGCTCACCGGTAACACACGCGAGGCGCTGCTCAGCATCTGCTCGTGCATCGCGGCCGCGACCATCAGCTTGCGGTGGTGCGCGATGACCGTAAACGGCTCGGGCACTTGGCCGTATCGCCGTTTGGCGACCCGGTACATGATGCGGGTGAGCAGTGAGGCGTGGTGCGGGGCAACGGGCTCGATGCGTGTTGTTGTGCGTGGTGTTTCAGTCATACCCGTAGGACGAGACAGCCCGCAGATGTGTGACAGGGGCCGTGTAGATAGATCGAACCGGCTAGCGCGCGAACATCAGTGCGCGCTTGACTTCCTGGATCGCCTTGGTGACCTCGATACCGCGCGGGCAGGCGTCCGTGCAGTTGAACGTGGTGCGGCAGCGCCACACTCCGTCGACGTCATTGAGGATGTCCAGGCGTTCTGCGGCAGCCTCGTCGCGGCTGTCGAAGATGAACCGGTGCGCGTTGACGATCGCCGCGGGGCCGAAGTAGCTTCCGTCGCTCCAGAACACCGGGCAGCTGGTGGTGCAGCAGGCGCACAGGATGCACTTGGTGGTGTCATCGAAGCGCGCGCGGTCGGTCTGGCTCTGGATGTATTCGCGTGTCGGCTGGTTGCCGCTGGTGATCATGTACGGCTTCACGGCGCGGAACGCATCGAAGAAGGGCTCCATGTTGACCACGAGGTCCTTTTCCACGGGGAGACCGCGGATCGGCTCGATGGTGATGGTGAGCATCTTCTTGGGTTTCTTGGGCAGCAGATCGCGCATCAGGACCTTGCAGGCTAGCCGGTTCACGCCGTTGATCCGCATGGCATCCGAGCCGCACACGCCGTGTGCGCAGGAGCGGCGGAAGGTCAGCGTGCCGTCCAGGTAGCCCTTTACGTACAGCAGCAGATTCAGCAGCCGGTCCGTCGGCAGGCACGGCACGCGGAAGCTCTGCCACCCGGCGGCGTCCGGATCCTCGGGGTTGAAGCGCTGAATCTTGAGTTCCACCATGACCGCGCCCTCGGGGATCGGCGGCAGCGGCGGGTCGCCTGCTTCGGCTTTCTCGATAACCGCAGTCATCTCAGTACTTCCGTTCCATCGGCTCGTACCGGGTCTGGACGACGGGCTTGTAGTCCAGCCGGATGTCGGACAGCAGCTCGGCACCCTGCTTGTACGCCATGGTGTGTCGCATGTAGTTGGTGTCGTCGCGGTTCGGGTAGTCCTCGCGGGCGTGGCCGCCGCGGGATTCCTTGCGGTTGAGCGCGCCGACCACGGTCACCTCGGCGAGTTCGAGCAGGAAGCCCAGCTCGATGGCCTCGAGCAGATCGCTGTTGTAGCGCTTGCCCTTGTCGTGCACCGTGATTCGGCTATACCGCTCCTTGAGGCGGTGAATGTCCTGCAACGCCTGCTTGAGCGTTTCTTCGGTGCGGAACACCGCGGCGTTGTTGTCCATCGACTGCTGCAGCTCGGTACGGATGTCGGCAACCCGCTCGTCGCCGTGCTCGGACAGCACGTCCGCTACCCAGTCGGTGACCATCGTGGCCGGGTTCTCCGGCAGTTCGACGAAGTCGTGGGCTTCGGCGTACTCGGCCGCGGCGATACCCGCCCGGCGACCGAACACGTTGATGTCCAACAGCGAGTTGGTGCCCAACCGGTTGGCGCCATGCACCGATACGCAGGCGCACTCGCCGGCCGCATACAGACCGGGGACAACGTTGTCGTTGTCGCGCAGCACCTGTCCCTTGATGTTGGTCGGGATGCCGCCCATGACGTAGTGACAGGTCGGGTAGACCGGAACCAGTTCGGTGACCGGGTCGACGCCCAGGTACGTGCGGGCGAATTCGGTGATGTCCGGCAGCTTCGCTTCCAGGACGTCGGCGCCGAGGTGACGCACGTCGATGTAGACGTAGTCCTTGTTCGGTCCGGCGCCACGGCCCTCGAGCACCTCGAGAACCATTGACCGCGCGACGATGTCGCGGGGTGCCAGGTCGACGATGGTGGGGGCGTAGCGCTCCATGAAGCGTTCACCGTCGGCGTTGAGCAGACGACCGCCCTCACCGCGCACTGCCTCGGAGATCAGGATGCCCAGACCGGCAAGGCCTGTCGGGTGGAACTGGTGGAACTCCATGTCCTCCAGCGGCAGTCCCTTGCGGAACACGATGCCCAGGCCGTCGCCGGTCAGGGTGTGCGCGTTGGAAGTGGTCTTGTACATGCGGCCCGAACCACCGGTGGCGAAAACGATTGCCTTGGCGTGGAACACATGGATGTCGCCGGTTGCGAGCTCGTAGGCGACGATGCCGGTGGCTACCGGGCCGTTGGGCGTCTCGGTGAGCACGACATCCAGCGCGTAGAACTCGTTGAAGAACTCGACATCATGCTTGACGCAGTTTTGGTACAGCGTCTGCAGGATCATGTGGCCGGTGCGGTCCGCGGCGTAGCAGGCCCGGCGCACCGGCGCCTTACCGTGGTCGCGAGTGTGACCACCGAAGCGGCGCTGGTCGATTCGGCCCTGGGGCGTCCGGTTGAACGGCATGCCCATCTTCTCGAGGTCGAGGACGGCGTCGATGGCCTCCTTGCACATGATCTCCACGGCGTCCTGGTCGGCGAGATAGTCGCCGCCCTTGACGGTGTCGAAGGTGTGCCACTCCCAGTTGTCTTCCTCGACATTGGCGAGCGCGGCGCACATGCCGCCCTGGGCGGCGCCGGTGTGACTACGTGTCGGGTACAGCTTGGTCAATACCGCCGTACGAACGCGAGGTCCGGCCTCCACGGCGGCGCGCATACCCGCGCCGCCCGCGCCGACGATGACGACGTCGTACCGATGTTCCTGAATGATGGGGGAACCCATAGTGAAAAAGCCCCTAACCGATGTTCGGGTTGAAGGTCAGCAGGACGTACGTGCCGAGCACAACCGTGAAGATGATCGACAGCGCCAGCAGGCAATTGAGCCAGAACCGGGTCGAATCCTTGCGGGTGTAATCGGCGATGATCGTGCGCATGCCATTACCGCCGTGCAGCTGCGCGAGCCACAGCATCGTCAGGTCCCAGGTCTGCCAGAACGGGCTTGCCCAGCGCTGCGCCACGAAGTTGAAGTCCAGGCGGTACACGCCGTTGTCCCACATCAGCATGATGAACAGGTGGCCGAGTGCCAGGAAGATCAGGACGACGCCCGACAGACGCATGAAGATCCACGCGTACTTCTCGAAGTTGGGCATGCCCGACCCGCGCCGGGGCGCGCGTGGATTGTCCAGCGCGGCGGGGCGGTCGTAGTTGCGCTCCATCACGGGAGCGAGGCGACCGCTGGCGCGAGTGCTCACATTGGGGCCGGTCTGAGGTGTTGTCACAGGAATCGCTCCGCCATGTGCATGAGAATCCGGGTTACCGCGGGAACCATCACCACAAACCAGGTGGCGCCGATGATCCACAGCATGACCCGCTGATAACGCGGGCCCTTTGACCAGAAATCGACGAGGATGACTCGGACACCATTGAGCGCGTGGTACAGGACCGCCGCTACCAGCCCGAGTTCCATCAGCCCGACGATCGGGGTCTTGTAGGTCTCGATCACCGAGTTGTACACCTCGGGGCTCACCCGTACGAGGGCAGTATCCAAGACGTGAACAAAGAGGAAGAAGAAAATCGTGGCACCGGTAATGCGATGCAGGACCCAGGACCACATTCCTGGATCACCACGGTATAGCGATCGCTTGAGGCGATTACCTTCGCGGCCAGATGTGGCCGTATCGGGCGTCGCAGTCGTCACGTGGGCCTCCAACACCAATGGTGGACTGGGGCCAAATGGCGCGGTCAATGGGGGCGTCCATGACGCGCAACCGATGGCCCAACGGTGGTCGGCGAACCGTCTCCCGAACTCTAAACCCATTCCGAGGTGGCGCCGAAATCGCGTGAGCACAGAAAAGTGCCGAAAAGCACCGTACTCCAAAGTAAGTTAGGTAAACCTTGCACGAGCAAATGATGAGCCGACGCGACTTTCATAGGGCCGACAGGGAGGTTTTCCGATCATGTTGATCAATTGGAAAGAGTTGCGGGACAAGGCATATGCAGTAACGAAACATTCGTATGCGCCGTATTCGAAATACCCGGTGGGTGCCGCCGCGCTCGTCGACGATGGTCGGGTGGTCGTCGGCTGCAATGTGGAGAATGTCTCATATGGCCTGGGTCTCTGTGCGGAGTGTTCTGTCGTGTGCGCCCTGTTCTCCACCGGGGGAGGACGGCTACGGGCACTGTCTTGTGTCGATTCGCGCGGTGAGCCGCTGATGCCCTGCGGCCGGTGCCGACAGCTACTTCTCGAACACGGCGGCCCCGACCTGTTGATTGATCACGCAGATGCGCCGCGACGACTCGCGGAGCTACTCCCGGAGGCCTTCGGCCCCGATGACCTGGACCGGGGCCGGATCTGATGAGCACTTCGGGGCCAAGCGAGTACGCGTTCGATATGCCGTCGATCATCGCTGCCAAGCGCGACGGCGGGGAACTGAGTTCCGGGGCCATCGACTGGCTGATCGGTGAGTACACCCGCGGCGGCATCGGCGAGGAGCAGGTCGCGGCGCTGCTCATGGCGATTTATCTGCGCGGTATGGACACCGCCGAGACGACGGCGTGGACCGCGGCGATATTGGCCTCAGGGGAGCGGCTGGATCTGTCGGGTTTGTCCCGGCCGACCGTCGACAAGCACTCCACCGGAGGAGTGGGCGACAAGATCAGCCTGCCGCTGGTCGCGGTCGTGGCCGCCTGTGGGGCAGCGGTGCCCCAGCTGTCCGGGCGCGGTCTCGGACACACCGGCGGCACCCTGGACAAGCTCGAGTCCATCGCGGGGATCCGTGTTGACCTCACCAACGAGGAGATACGTCACCAGCTTTCCGATGTCGGGGCGGTGATCTGCGCCGCAGGGGCATCATTGGCGCCCGCCGACCGAAAGCTGTACGCGCTGCGCGATATCACCGGCACCGTGGAATCGATACCGCTGATCGCCGGGTCGATCATGAGCAAGAAGCTGGCCGAGGGAACCGCGGCGCTAGTCCTGGATGTCAAGGTGGGTACGGGTGCGTTCATGAAGTCCGAGCGGCAGGCTCGTGAATTGGCTTCGGCGATGGTTGATCTGGGCACCGCACACGGGGTCGCGACCAGCGCTCTGCTGACCGCGATGGATACACCGCTCGGGCTCACCGCCGGAAACGCTGTCGAGGTGCAGGAATCACTCGACGTGCTGGCCGGGGGAGGGCCCGATGACGTTGTCGCACTCACCCTGGCTCTGGCCCGCGAGATGCTTGCCGCGGCCGGTATCGACGGCAAGGACCCGGCCGCGACGTTGACTGACGGCACAGCGATGGACGTGTTCCGGGCGATGATCCGCGCACAAGGCGGTGATCTCTCGGTGCCGCTGCCGGTCGGGCAGTGTCAGGAGACTGTGCTCGCTCCGTCCAGCGGGGTCATGCACCATGTCGACGCGATGCCGGTCGGGCTCGCCGCATGGCGACTCGGAGCCGGACGCAGCCGTCCGGGGGAGACTGTGCAGTACGGCGCCGGGGTGCGTATTCACCGCCGCCCGGGCGACACGGTTGTCGCAGGCGAACCGCTGTTCACGCTGTACACCGACACCCCCGAACGTTTGCCGGCCGCACTCCTCGCCCTGGACGGTGGATGGGGTATCGGTGCGGCGCCCGCCACTACCGCACTCATCATCGATAGACTTTCGGTGTGACGGCCGAACTTGATTTGGTGTCAATCACCCAGGCTCCCAAAGCGCTTCTGCATGATCATCTGGACGGCGGGCTGCGGCCCGGTACCGTCCTGGATCTGGCCCGGGAATCCGGGTACGAGAACCTGCCGGCCGAGGACGAGAGTGCCCTGGCCTCGTGGTTCCGCACCGCCGCCGACAGTGGCTCCCTGGAGCAGTACCTGGAGACCTTCGCGCACACCGTGGGTGTGATGCAGACGGCGGCGTCGCTGCACCGCGTCGCTGCTGAGTGCGTCGAGGACCTCGCGGCCGATGGCGTGGTGTATGCGGAGGTGCGTTTCGCGCCGGAGCTTCACATCGATGCGGGGCTGACTCTCGATGACGTGATGGACGCCGTGTTGGCCGGATTCGCCGACGGGGAGCGGCAGGCGAGCGCGGCTGGGAAGCGCATCAAGGTACGCACGCTGGTCACCGCGATGCGGCATGCCGCACGGTCTCGGGAAATCGCCGAGCTGGCCGTGAAATTCCGTGACCGGGGTGCCGTCGGCTTCGATATCGCCGGGGCCGAGGCGGGTTATCCGCCGAGTCGCCACCTGGACGCCTTCGAATACATGCGGAATGCGAACTCCCGGTTCACCATCCATGCCGGTGAGGGATTCGGATTGCCCTCGATCCACGAGGCGATCGCCTTCTGTGGTGCCGATCGGCTGGGTCATGGGGTGCGGATCGTCGACGATATCGATATCGACCCCGACGGCACGGCCCACCTCGGCCGACTGTCCTCGCTGCTGCGCGACAAGCGGGTGCCTTTAGAGCTGTGTCCGAGCTCGAATGTGCAGACGGGGGCGGTCGACAGCATCGCCGACCACCCCTTCGACCTGCTGGCGCGGCTGAGGTTCCGGGTGACCGTGAACACCGACAACCGGCTGATGAGCGATACCTCGATGAGCCGCGAGATGCTGCGACTCGTCGAGACGTTCGGATACGGCTGGAGTGACCTTCAGCGATTCACCATCAACGCGATGAAATCAGCCTTCATCCCGTTCGACGAACGGTTGGCGATCATCGATGACGTGATCAAACCGGGATACGCCGTCCTGATCGGCTAGGCACGCATCATTCGCGGCGCAGCCGCGCTTCCATCGCGCGCTCCAGCGTCCGCCAGCTCTCGGCCGCGTCCGCGAATGGGCCCTTGGGCTCGTCGTGCTTGTCCGGTTCGAGCAGATGCCCGACCAGCTTGCCCAGTGGGGTATCGCTGTCCAGCTCCGCGTCGACGCTGTCGTCCTCGGAGTACTCGGCGACATCGGTGAGCAGCTCCACCGCCAGCTCAAGCTGATCCCGGTCTACCTCGTCGATGCCGTCTTCGAGGTCATCGGCGAGCCCGGTGAACACGTAGATGTTGTCGTCGGTGATGTCGATCCGCAGTGAGCCATCGGTGGCAGCGGTGCGGATGTCGTCGTAGGTGCTCAGGTCGGCCAGATCGTGATCGTGCTCGTCGGCGAGGTACCGGGCCAATGCCCGCTCGGAACCGAACACGCTGATTCTTCCGTTGCGTCCCAAGAAGATCGGTTCGTCGTTGAGGTAGCAGCGCAGCGTGTAGAAGGTTCCCGAGTTGGTGATCATCTGGATCGGGTCGATACCGACTGCCAGCCAGAAATCCTCGTCACCGCCGAGAATCGGGTCGTCGTCCGCGTCTTCCTCGTCGACATCTTCGTCTTCGTCGGCCGATTCGTCCTCGGCGTCATCCACGGCGTCTTCGTCGTCTTCGGAGCTGTCGGTCTCCGAGTCGGATTCCTCGTCGAGCAGATCCAGTTCGTCGTCATCCTCGAGGTCGTCCTCGTTGTCGACGGCATTCTCCGCGGCCGCAAGCAGCTCGGCATCCGCGGCGGCGGAGAGCTCCTCATCCACGTCCGGCGTCGCGGCAATCTCGTCGATGGCGTCGACCACCGAGTCCCAGGACTTGCCGACGATGGCACCGATCTGGTTCCACCGCTTCAATCCGTCCTTGCCCGTAAAGCTTTCGGCTCCACCCGACAGTGTGGCCAGCACCGGGTTGCCGTTGATGAGCTTGTTGATGGGTGCCAGTTCGCAGACCGCGCCGATGGAGGCCACGATCGCGAGGGTGGCGCGCAGCGTGTCGACGGCGTCCTCGCTCGGCTTGTCGGCAACCAGCTCCGGTACGCCGATCAGGTCGAAGCGATTGTCGTCGTCGGGCTCAAGCTCGTCGGCCGACAGCGCCCCGAGGGTCGACCACGCCGGGTGATCGACCAGATCGTTGTCGTTGTCGGTTCGCACGAAGGCCACCAGATCGGCCACCGACTCGAACACGTACAGATCGTCGTCCTTGCCGAGAAACGCCTCCCACTCGTCCCCGGCGTCGCGCCACCGCGGGGCCCACAGGGTGACCACGTCACCCTCTGTGAGCCCGAGTTCGATGGGAACGATGTCAGCAGCCATGCGGCAAGCCTAGCCAGAACGGCTGGGTTGAGCGAAAGACCCACCGCGAGAACCGGCGGACGCGCGGCGGCGACGGCCGCCCGCGTCCGGGCGATTTACGATTCAGCATTGGCCGATGGCGCGGCCGTTAGGGTGACCAGGGCCGCAAAAGCGTTGTCACGTAATGCGAACTTCGTGGCAGAGGCGTTCAGTCGCAGCCATCCGCCGGAGACTGCTCGCATGCGGAGCACTCCGGCCGTCGATCCCGACCGAAGCTCCTCCCGCATGTTTCGCGCCACGGCCGTGTCCTCGGGATGGATGCTCTCGGGTCGATCGGGGTCATAGCGCCATGCCAGGTCGGGGAACGGCTCGTCGATCCACTTGAGGACGGCGAAGGTGTCGACATTGATCAGCAGCCGATGCGCCCCGGGGGTCGCGACCGCGTCCAGGATCTGCTGTGCCAGCCCCACCCGAGGTTCGGCAGGGCTGTTCTCCACCCGTGTGCAGACGATCCTGTTGATGCGCTCCACGGCGCCTGCCGCATTGATTTCCTTGGATGCCCGTCCGGCATAGTGGACTTGGAGGACGTTTCCTTGGTAGTCGGCGGCTAGACATGTTCCGCAAAAGGTCGCCTCGGGTTCGGGGTTCACGGCATTCGCCATCAATTCGGCGTTGTGAGGACTCGGTAACACAGGTGCCAGGCCTTCGGCGATGGCCTGTTTCTCGGATCTGTTGCGCGGGTCGAAACCCATCACGTCGAAGTACTCCGCGGTGAGCGTCGTGACCGAAGTGTCCAGATCGCCCAGGCAAGCCCCGGCGATGGGCCGACGCGGCGGCTCGAGGTCTGCCGGCCCGAACCACACCTGGACGCCGTGGATATCTCCCTGCCCCATGGATATCGGATGCACGCGCACGACGCGGTCCCCAGCCGGGGTAACAACCACAGCCGGTTCGCCCGTGCGCCGGGATTCGGTGATCGTCGCCTCGATTAACGGGCGGTGCCGGTTGCGGCCCAGCACCAACTCGAGCGGCGTCATATTTCGGGCCTGCAATCCGATGGCTATGACCGTGGGTTCCTCACTCAGGGTCTCTAGCAGCATCCAATCGCGCGACATGCCGGGATGTTAGCAATTTCGGGCGAACTGGCGGACGCCGGAGCTGTCTCCAGATGGGCGACTAGAGAGGCTTCGCGGGCCTGCGCCGGTGCGTGATGAGCGCGACGGTGGCGTCTTCGCTCAACCTGACCACATTGGTCGAGCAGTGCAGCGATTCCCAGCTGTCATCGTGGCAGCGGAACCGGATTACCGCCTCGGTCGCACCGAATACGGCATTGTCGATCATGAAGTTCAGATTCGCTTCGTCGTCCGGGTGAATCTTGGGGCGGCCCAGCGGGTCGAACTCCCAATGCCATTCCGGCGCAGGCGGATCAATCCACTTGATCAGTTTCCGTGAAGCGATCATCACCAGCGCGCGATACGCGCCGGGTTCGGCGGCGGCCTCGAGGACGCGTTGTTCGAGCAGCGGAACCGGTGGCACTGATCGGCCGACTCGCAGGTTGATCGCGCGCCCCAGCCGCTCCGGGACACCTTCGTTGTTGGGTTCCACGACCAGTCGGCTTGCGAAGTGGCACAGGGTGGGATTGCCGTCGCTGTCCACCCCGGGCCAGGTGGCGCAGTAGGTCATGTCTTCCGTCGCGGTCACCATGAGCCCCAGGACGTCCGTCTCGCCGGGATTCGGTGTCAGGTAGCGGTAGAGCTCGGGCATGCTGATCTCGGCATGCGGCTCGGTGGCAGCCATTCCCATGGCCAGGGCCGCACCGTCGCTCATGTGCAGGGCGCCGGTGTCGGCGTTGAGGACTACTGCCCCGCCTTCGGCTGGGGGAGCGGCGGGTGGGGGTGTCGATCCCGTCCACAGCCACACTCCGTGGACCCGACCGTCGAGCATGGCGATCGGTCGGATATCGATGACCGAATCGGAGTCGGGTGGGCCGATGCTGGCGGACCTATTGGCCTTTGTCGCCGCGGTGATGATGCGGCGAATCAGGCCAAGATTTCGATTACGCCGAAGAAAAGCGCTGAGAGGAACCATGTTCCGCGGCTGATTGCCGGAGGCGATGACAGTTGGCTCGTCGCCGAGTGTTTCCAAGAGAAGCCACTCGCGCGCCACATGCGGATGTTATCAGCGGAGCAACCCGCAGCACTCGGTCAGTGCCCCTTCCGGAGCATTGTGGCGAGAATTCCGAAAAGGTTGCGCGGGGCAGGTCAGACGCGATATTTTCTGCTGGCTCCCGCGATCGGCGGGCTAAGTACGGACCCTGTTCCTTCGGGCCGTGCCCGCAGCGTAGATGTGCCATGTTCGCGGCCGCTTAGCCGCAAACAAGCTCATCGTCTTGGTCGCCGCGAGCACCTACCGATGCAGATGCGAGGGGTCGGTAGGTGTGACGGCGACCCTGGATATCCACGTGCCACGTCACGGTGCTGAACCGGGTGCCTGGTCATCGAGCAGGTGCCGGGGTATCGGTCGACTAGTCTGCCCACGTGAGCATGGCGGCGTTGAGAATGGCGCAAACCTATCTACCGTTTCTGCGGCCGCTCAAGTTCGGCGCGTACAACATGGGCACTCGATGGTTCGGGTGGCGCATCGATCCCGAATTCCACCTCCTGGGCCGCCTGGGACCCATCTCCGAGGCGGTCGACATCGGAGGCAACTGGGGTCAGAGTATTTGTGCGCTGCAGCGCACCGCCGCACCAGAGACGATAGTGAGTTTCGAGCCCAATGCCGTTCTTGCTCAGCGGCTTAGCCGCCGATATGAGAGCAGCACCGTGCACGTACATGCCTGCGGACTCTCTGATGCGGACGGCACCTTCGATCTGTTTGTTCCGCGATACCGCAACTTCGTCTACGACGGTCTGGCCTCTCTCGACGAGGGTGAGGCGCGCGGTTGGCTCAACCCCGACACCATGGCGGGATTCGACGAATCAAAACTGACGATCGAACGCCATCCCGTACAGGTTCGCCGACTGGATGATTTCGGCCTAGATCCTCAGGTGATCAAGATCGACGTGCAGGGGATGGAGGCCGCGGTGATTCGTGGTGGGCTCGCCACTATCACCGCTTCGCAGCCGGTGATGATCATCGAGACGCCCTCGGACGAAGTGGTGTCCCTGCTGCAGCCAGCAGGGCTGCGACCGTACGCCTATCGAGGTGACCGACTCAGCCAAGACTGGCGAGACGCCAAAAACACGGTCTTTCTGACCGATTCACACCGAGACCGCGCGGGGCTGTAGGCCCGAAGCCGGTTACGGCTGCGGGTCCTTCAGATCGACCATCAGCTGAGCGAACACCCGCTCGCGGTGATCGAACGCCTGGCCCGCGGCCGCGGCAGCGGTGGCCACCACGATCTGCCCGACGAGGTTGGGAGACAGTTTGGTGACCGAGTCGTCGAGTCTCAGATTGGTCAGCGCGCCGTTGCCGTTGGCTTCCGCCTCCACATGGCCCTGCGCCGAACGCGCCCATCCGCGAAGGTCTTTGAGCTCTTCGACTGCACTGTTCAGGATGTGGCCGCCGGCGCGAGCCTTCGCCATGGTCTCCTGGTACTGCTGTTCGAGCGCCTTGAAGAAGTTGAGGTCTGGCTCCGTCATCAGGATCTCCGTTCCATCTGCTCTTCGGATTGGCGCAATTCCAGGTCGGCGACCTGCGCAGGTGTCGCCAGACCCAGCTTGTCCAGGATGTAATCCGGGATACCGGTCTCGGCGAGTTCTTCGCGGCGGGCCGCTCCGCAGCGCGCGGCACCCAGTTCGCACAGGTTCAAGACCTCCCGTGCGACTGCCGACGCGCCGCGGGCGAGCATGTCGGGTTCGATCTGAACCTCAAGCGGCAGACCGAATTCGGACACCTTGACCCGCAGCGTGCGAGCACGATTTGTCATATCGATGCTCGCACGCGGCTCGGGCCGCGGCACTCCTGAACTAGGAAGTGGGTCGGTAGAATCCATGGAATCCCTGCCCGGCGTTGGTGGTTCGGATCGGGGAGATCTGCACCGGGTCACCGGCTTCGACCATCATGCCGTTGCCGATCACCATGGCGACGTGGCCGTCCCACACCGCCAGGTCACCCGGCATGACAGATCCTTGATCGACCCGGACACCGACGCCCTGCTCCTGTGCGAGGCGGGGGATGTCCACGCCGGACTGTCCGTAGGCCCACTGAGTCAGACCACTGCAGTCCAGACCGACACCGGGCTTGGTGCCGCCCCACTCGTAGGGCACACCCACCTGGCTGAGCGCCTTGCGCACGGCTTCCGCCGCGGCGGCGTTCGGGGCCTGGCTGGTGCTGCCGTCGGGCAGGAACAGCTGTGCACCCTTGCCCATGCTGCGCGGGTCAAGCAGCATCTTGGCCGCACTGGCGTTGGAGCTACCCAATCCGCTGCTGGTTCCACCAGCGGTGGAGGAGGCGTGGCCGCCACCGGCACCGAACGGGTTGGCCAGTGCACCGGCGGCGATACCGCTCATGTTGGCGCCGCCCAGCGCGCTACTGGCGCCACTGGCTCCACCACCGCCGAGCAAGCCGGTAAGAGCCTGCGGGATCTGGCCGAGTCCCTGACCCATCGAGCTCATGGTCTGGGTGACGCCGCTCGCGACGCCGGACATCGCCTGAGTTCCGGCCTGGATGCCGCCCTGCATGGCCGACATGGCGGGCTGGACGCTCCCGGATGCGGGTGTGGCGGGGTTGCCCATGTCGGCGCCCGCCATCCCTGTCAGTTCACCGGCCTGTCCGGTTAGCTCGCCCTCGAGCGTCGCGGTGTACGCCGAGACCTTGGTGGCGCACTCGGATGCTGCCTGAGCGAGCTCAGCAGCGGCGGGAGGGAAGATGCCGATCAGCGGTGTCAGCACCTCAGAGGTGTGCTGGAACTGTTGCAGGGCCTCCGTGATCAGAGCGCTGGCGCGGCCGGTGGACTCGGATGCCTGTCCGACATTGGCGCCCATGGCGCCGCTGCGGGTGGCCATGCTGCTCAACGCCTGGCCGGCCATGCCGGCGAATTGCCCCAGAGCCTGAGCCGCCGCACCGGCGAAGGAGCCGATGAGCTGGCTTCCCGCCTGCATGCCTTGCTGCATGACCTGCTGCATGACCTGCATGCCGCCCTCCAGCATCTTGCTGGGGTCCTGGCCCTCCTTGAACTGGCCGTTACCGACAGTGCCTGCCATGTCCAAGGCTGGCCCGATCAGCCCCGCGGAGAAGGGGTTGTTTTCGAAGCTCGGGTAGTTCGTGTTGGTCGCCTCGGCCAAACGGCTGGGCGAGGTTGGGCCTGTCTCAACCATGATTACGCCTCGATTCCCTCGACAGTGGCGTTGATGTTCTGGCCGACGTTGTCGTCATCGTCGTCGTAGCCCTTGCTCGCCAGGTTGGTGCTGACACCGGACTCGGTGACGCCCATGGCGAGCTGGCCGACGTCCAGCCCCTGCTTGGCGGAGGTTGCGGCGAATGCGCCCAGGTACTGCGCGCCAATCGGACCGAAGATCGGCGCGAGTGCGGCGACCGGGAAAATGCTGACTGCGGTACCCACCGCCGCGAGCGTTCCGCCCATCCCCAGCTGAACTCCGCCCACGCCACGCAGCAGGTCTGTGTCGGCTGCTAATCCGTCTGACATGTCCCCTCCATCTCCTCGGTGGTTCGGCTACCGCCTGTTTTCGGGCAGTTTTCGCCTTGTACTTGGATACGACGGGGGTAGTCGCGATTCGGTTCCATCTTTCTCAAAACTTTTGAAAGATTTTTTTGGCAACGTGGCCACCCCGCTGTATTACCTGCTCAGCATAGCTGTTCGGGCTGCCTCAGGAACGATATCGATGCGAAAGCGTGCGCTGCTTCACGCGTGATGCCCGTCACATTCCCGCAGTGTCCGGGATCGACGGCATCGAAGCTTGCTGTTCTAGGGTCTGGGGCATGCATGTGCACGTAGTTGAGCACCCACTTGCCGCGGCCCGGCTGACCACCCTTCGCGATGCCGGCACCGATAACGCGGCTTTCCGTGCCGCGCTGCGGGATCTGACCCTGATGCTCGTCTATGAGGCGACCCGCTCGGCACCGGTGGAGTCCTCCGCGGTGCGCACACCGGTGGCGGTGACGACGGGGTTCCGTTTGGCGAATCCGCCGTTGCTGGTCCCGGTTCTGCGGGCGGGGTTGGGCATGGTGGATCAGGCCCATGCCCTCATCCCCGAGGCGCGGGTCGGGTTCGTCGGCATGGCGCGCGACGAGGAGACGTGGCAACCCACCCCGTATCTGGAATCTCTGCCGGCCGACTTGTCGCAACAACCGGTATTCGTCCTGGACCCGATGCTGGCGACCGGCGGGTCGATGGTCCATACGCTCGACCTGTTGCATTCCCGCGGCGCCACCGACCTGACGATGTTGTGTGTGGTCGCGGCACCGCAGGGGGTTGAGGCGGTCCGGGAGGGGGTCGCACGCTACGGCCCGTCGACGTCCGCGCGATTGTTCACGGCCACCGTCGACGAGGGTCTCACTGATGCGGCATACATCGTGCCGGGCCTGGGCGATGCCGGCGATCGTCAGTTCGGTCCCAGATAAATTGCGCCTAGTTAGATGTTGCGGGCGTAGGCCTCCAGCTCGGAGACCACCACGCCCGCCCAGATCCGTGCGACGGTCGCATCGGTGATGACGGGCTCGCGGACCTCGATGTAGCACTTGACCTTTGGTTCGGTTCCCGAGGGGCGGATCACCAGCCGGATGGACGAACCCCCGATCTCGCCGGAAAGTATCACCGCGTCGGTGCGCTGTTGACCCCGTCGTTCCAGGAGGTCCTCGACGGTGATCGGGAACCCGGACAGCGCGGCGGGAAGGTTCCCCCGCAGGCGCGCCATCACGGCGGTGATGTCGGCGAGGGAGTCCATGCGCAGCGAGACCTGCGAGGTGACATGGATGCCGTGCCTGATCGCCAGGTTCTCGAGCTTTTCCTCCACACTCGATCCGAGCTCGCGCAGGTGTGTCACGAGGTCGCATGCGAGCACCGCGGCGGAGATACCGTCCTTGTCCCGCACGGTGGCTGGATCCACGCAATGCCCGATGGCTTCCTCATACGCGTAGACAAGGTCGAAATCTGCTGCCCGGACAAGCCATTTGAATCCGGTGAGAGTTTCCACATGCCGAGCGCCGAGAGATGCCGCGATGCGTGCGAGCATGCGGGAGGAGACCACCGTGCTGGCCACTACCGGCGGAGTGGATGAATGTGGTTGCGTGGAGAGGATGTAATCACCGAGTAGCCAACCGGTTTCATCCCCGGAGAGCATGCGCCAACCGGTCGTGGTGGGGATGCCGATGGCGCACCTGTCGGCGTCCGGATCCAGCGCGATGGCCAGGTCGGCGTCGACCTCGGCGGCCCGGGTCAGCACCGCATCGGAGGCCCCCGGTTCCTCGGGATTCGGAAACGCGACTGTAGGAAAGTCCGGATCCGGCTGGAACTGGTTGTCCACCACGTGGATGTCGGTGATACCTGCGGCATTCAGCGTGTCCAGGGCGGTGGCCCCGCCGACTCCGTGCAGTGCGGTGAGTGCGACGCGGACACCGCCGGAGCCCCGGCGCACCGTGGCGGCACGTTGGATGTAGGCATCCACCAAGGTGTCGTCGGTGGGAGTGACGGGGATGCGTGGAATCTGATCGGCGAAAGGTGCTGCGGCTGTTGTCGATTCGATATCACGATCGGTAGGGGAGATGATCTGTGCGCCGCCCGACCAATACACTTTGTAGCCGTTGTCGGTGGGCGGGTTGTGGGATGCGGTGATCTGGATGCCCGCTGCCGCATCCAGGTGGCGTACCGCGAACGCGAGCACCGGTGTGGGCAGCGGGCGGGGCAGGAGCACTACCTTGAACCCCTCGGCCGCGAGCACTTCCGCCGCACCCTGCGCGAACTTCTCCGATCCGTGCCGCGCATCACGACCCACCACCACGGTCGAGCCGCCGAGGCACCGATCCTTGAGAACCTTGGCCAGCGCGTAGGTGGTACGCAGCACGACGGCCAGGTTCATGCCGTTGGGGCCGCCGCGGACGGTGCCGCGCAGGCCAGCCGTGCCGAACACCAGTGGCTCGGAGAATCGCTGCGCCAGCTCCTCATCGGAGCAGGTGCGCAGCTCGGCGGCGGTCTCGGGGTCGGGGTCATGGTCGATCCACTCTTGGATCGCGTGTGCTGCCGGCGGGGACTCCGTCATAACCGACCAATCACCGAGCTGAGAAGTTGGCCCATGCGAGTGGCCGACGCGCGCCCGGCGGCCAGCACCTCCTCATGGTTGAGGGACTCTCCGGTCATTCCGGCCGCGAGGTTGGTTACCAGAGACACGCCCAGCACCTCGGCCCCGGCAGCACGGGCCGCGATGGTCTCGTGCACGGTCGACATGCCCACCAGGTCCGCGCCCAGCGTGCGCAGCATGCGGATCTCCGCGGGGGTCTCGTAATGCGGGCCGGGCAGACCCGTGTACACCCCCTCGGCGAGGCTGTCGTCGATCTCCCGCGCCAGCGCCCGTAATCGCGGCGCATACGCGTCGACAAGGTCGACGAACTGCGCACCCACCAACGGCGAGCGGGCCGTCAGGTTGAGATGGTCGCTGATCAGCACCGGCTGACCCACTGTGTAGTCCTCGCGTAGTCCTCCGGCGGCGTTGGTGAGCACGATGGTCCGGGCGCCCGCGGCGCAGGCGGTGCGCACGGGGTGGACGACGTGACGCAGGTCGTGACCCTCGTAGGCGTGAATCCTGCCCAGCAGTACCAGCATCCGCTGGCCGCTGTCGCCGATGGGGATCGACAGCACCGAACCGCCGTGTCCGGCCGCACTGGGTGGGCTGAATCCGGGTAGGTCGGCCATCGGGATGCTCGTGGCGGGGGTGCCCAGTTCGGCTGCTGCCGGAGCCCAACCCGATCCGAGAACCACCGCGACGGGGTGGGATGCGACGCCGGTGCGCGCCGCGATCTCCGCGGCCGCGAGGGACGCCGCGGCATCCGGAGCCTCATCGGTGCTGTCGCCGCTTCGCGCAGGCCGCTTATCGGTCACAGCTATGGAGCCTAACCATGATGGGATACTGATCTAATGCCCTTGACCACTGGAGCGTCGTCCGCCGCGCATGCCCAGACCGTCAGCACGGTCGTGGACGCCGTGGCGACGGATCTGGTGGCGTTATCGCACGACATTCACGCCGAACCCGAGCTGGCGTTCCATGAGGTTCGCAGCGCCCTGAAAACGCAGCGGCTGCTCGCCGAGCGCGGATTCGAGATTGTCACCGGTCAGGGCGGTATGGACACGGCGTTCCGCGCCACTTATGGAGATGGCCCGCTGGTCATCGGTGTTTGCGCCGAGTACGACGCGCTGCCCGGGATCGGCCACGCATGCGGCCACAACATCATCGCGGCATCCGCCGTCGGCACCGGCTTGGGGCTCGCCGAGGTCGCCGATGCCCTCGGACTCACCGTGGTGGTTATCGGCACGCCGGCCGAGGAGTACGGGGGCGGTAAGGCACTTCTGCTCAAGGCGGGTGCCTTCGACGACATCGCGGCGGCGGTGATGCTGCACCCCGGGCCGATCGATATCGCGGGCGCGCGCTCCCTCGCGCTGACCGACGTGATGGTCGCCTACCACGGCAAGGAATCGCACGCCGCGGTCGCGCCGCACCTCGGAATCAACGCCGCCGACGCGGTCACCGTCGCGCAGGTCTCAATCGGTCTGTTGCGTCAGCATCTGTCACCCGGACAGCTGATCCACGGCATCGTCACCGAGGGCGGGGAGGCGGCCAACATCATCCCGGCCCGCGCCGCGATGCAGTACACAATGCGTGCCGTGGAATCAGCGTCTCTGCGTGAGCTGGAGGAGAAGGTTTACGCATGCTTCGCCGCGGGCGCGATGGCGACGGGATGTAGCCACGAACTCATCGAATCTTCGCCGCCATACCTGGAGCTGACGCCGGATCCATGGCTGGTTGAGGTGTTTCGCGAGGAAATGGAGTCCGTCGGCCGTACGCCGGTGCCCGCGGAATTCGAGGCCAATGTGCCCTTGGGTAGTACCGATATGGGCAACGTGACGCAGATGCTGCCCGGTATTCACCCGGTCATCGGCATCGATTCGGGCGGAGCGGTCATCCACCAACCCGATTTCGAGAAGGCCGCCAGGGAACCAGGTGCTGATCGGGCCGTGGTTGAAGGCGCGAAGATGCTGGCACGCACCGTGGTACGACTGGCCGAGAACGACGCCGAGCGCTCCCGAGTGCTGGATCGGCTGGCGCGCAGGACGGTGACGGTATGAGCGAACATGATGGTCTTCACGCAGGTGGCGCATCCCTGTCTGCCATAGCCGAGCATTGGCTCGCCGAGAACTACGAGGCGCTGGTCCGGTGGCGCCGCCATATCCACGCACATCCCGAGTTGGCGCGCCAGGAGCATGCCACCACTGAATATGTAGCCGCGCGGTTGGCTGAGGCCGGGCTCAATCCCAAGGTGCTGCCCGGAGGTACCGGAATCACCTGCGACTTCGGGCCCGAGGACGGTCCGCGGGTGGCGCTGCGCGCGGACATGGATGCGTTGCCGATGCAGGAACGCACCGGGGCGTCCTACTCCTCGACGGTGCCGAACGTCGCGCACGCCTGTGGGCACGACGCACACACCGCGATCCTGCTGGGTGCGGCCATGGCCCTCAACTCGGCTCCCTCGCTGCCCTCGGGTGTGCGCCTCATCTTCCAGCCCGCCGAGGAGGTCATGCCGGGAGGCGCCATCGACGTGGTGGCCGCCGGGGCGATGGCCGGTGTAGCGAGAATTTTTGCGCTGCACTGCGATCCGCGTCTCGAGGTGGGCAAGGTGGCAGTCCGTGCGGGGGCGATCACCTCGGCCGCGGACACCGTCGAAGTCACGTTGCACTCCCCGGGCGGGCATACCTCGCGGCCACATCTGACGGCCGACTTGGTGTACGGGCTCGGAACTGTCATCACCGGATTGCCGGGGATGCTGAGTCGTCGCATTGATCCGCGGGCCGGCACCGTCATGGTGTGGGGGGCCGTCAACGCGGGCCAGGCGGCCAACGCCATTCCACAGATCGGCTCATTGGCCGGCACGGTGCGCACCGGCAGCCGTGACGTGTGGATCACGCTGGAGAGCACCGTCCGCGATGTGATCGAGGGGCTGTTGGCTCCGCTGCGCATCGATTACACCCTCAACTACCGCCGCGGTGTCCCGCCCGTCATCAACGAGCCCGAGTCCACGCACATCTTCGTGCGGGCAATCGAGGCCATCGGGTTGGACGCGCTCGCGGAGACCACCCAGTCCGGTGGTGGTGAGGACTTCTCCTGGTATTTGGAGGAGGTGCCCGGCGCGATGGCAAGACTGGGCGTGTGGTCGGGATCGGGCCCGCAGCTCGATATCCACCAACCGAACTTCGATATCGATGAACGGGCGCTTGGCGTCGGTGTGCGGACGCTGGTCAATCTCGTCGAACAAAGCGCCGCGCAGGGCTCCGTCTAGCTCGTTCCGGGGCCGATATTGCGCGATGCCCGGGTGCGCAATCCGTGTACGTAATCCTCTGGGGCGCCGGCGATTTCTGCGGCATCGGCCATCACGCCCAGGTACCGTGCGGACGGTAGCCCACCCTCGTAGGCGTTGACGACATAGAGCCAGGCCAGCACCGGGTCGATGGTCGTGTCGGAGGATTCCCGGTCGATCCGGCAACGGATCTTGGTGTGGATGCCAAGCTCCGAACCTTCCCAGCGATCGAGGTTCTTCTCGTCGGCCCCGGTCATGTCGTAGAGCACGACGAAAACCCTCGAGTGGGGGTCTTGCACGACCGTGGCCAGCGCGCCTTCCCAGCCGATGTCCTCACCGCCGAAGGTCAGCCGCCAGCCGTGTAGCCAGCCGGTGCCGGCCATGGGCGAGTGCGGCGCCCGCTGCAACATCTGTTCGGGATGCATGTTGGAGCCATAAGCGGCGTAGAGCGGCACGGGGGCAAGCCTAGTGGTCCTGTGGTGGAGATGACGGCAAGGTTGCCCCACGATGGCAAGCCGGGTCGGGTCTGTACTTGTAGGTTTGATGCCGTGGCAACGCGCATCGTGATCATTGGTGGAGGACCAGCGGGATACGAGGCGGCGCTTGTGGCCGCCGCCCATGAGCGAAGCGCCACCGAGGTCACGGTGATCGACTCGGACGGTATCGGCGGCGCGTGCGTGCTCTTCGATTGCGTGCCGTCCAAGACGTTCATCGCGTCCACCGGTGTGCGCACCGACCTGCGGCGCGCGCCCAACCTGGGCTTTGACATCGACGTGGAGCACGCCAAGATCTCGCTTCCGCAGATCCACCACCGCGTCAAGCGTCTTGCCTCCGAGCAGTCAGCCGATATCGCCGAGCGGCTGCGCAACGCCGGGGTACGTCTGATCTCCGGGCGTGCCGAGCTGGTCGATCATGTGGTCGGGATGGCGTTTCACCGGGTCAAGGCCACCGCCGCGGATGGGACAAGCACCATCCTGGAAGCCGATGTGGTGCTCATTGCCACCGGCGCCAGCCCACGGGTGCTGTCTCATGCCCGCCCCGACGGGGAACGGATCCTCACCTGGCGCCAGCTCTATGACCTGGAGGAGCTGCCCGAGCACCTCATCGTGGTCGGATCGGGTGTGACGGGTGCCGAGTTCGTCCACGCGTACACGGAGCTGGGCGTTCAGGTGACCGTGGTGGCCAGCCGGGACCGCGTGCTGCCGCACGAGGACGAGGATGCGGCCCTGGTCCTGGAGGACACGCTGGCCGAACGCGGTGTGACGCTCGTCAAGAACGCTCGGGCCGATTCGGTGACAAGAACCGATACCGGCGTCCGCGTCGCGATGGCCGACGGCCGGGTGGTCGACGGCAGCCATGTGCTGATGACCGTGGGGTCGATTCCGAACACCGCGGGCCTGGGCCTGGAACGGGTCGGCATCACGCTCGGCCCCGGCGGCTACCTCACCGTCGACCGGGTGTCGCGCACCTCGGTGGCCGGCATTTACGCCGCGGGCGACTGCACGGGCCTGCTGCCGCTGGCCTCGGTGGCGGCCATGCAGGGCCGCATTGCCATGTATCACGCACTCGGTGACGCGGTGCATCCCATCAAGTTGAAAACCGTTGCCGCCGCGGTGTTCACTCGCCCGGAGATCGCCGCCGTGGGGGTGTCCCAGGCGGCCATCGACAACGGTGAGGTGCCGGCGCGGACGGTCACGCTGCCCCTGCATACGAACCCCCGGGCCAAAATGTCGGGCCTCAAGCGTGGTTTCGTCAAGATCTTCTGCCGCCCGGCCACCGGTGTGGTGATCGGTGGCGTCGTGGTGGCCGCGAATGCCTCCGAGCTGATTTTGCCCATCGCCCTCGCGGTGCAGAACTTGCTCTCAGTCAACGATCTCGCGCAGACGCTGTCGGTGTACCCGTCTCTGTCCGGCTCGGTGACGGAGGCGGCACGCCAGCTGATTGCCCACGATGACCTGGACTGACCTCGGGCGACATGCGCTACAGCGGCGTGCATCACAGACGAGAGCACTAGCGGCCGGTAACGTGGCTTTCTGGAAGGACTCCGGGGCCCGATAGTGGGAGTGGAAGGGAGCAGTCGTGAGTGACGCAACCAGCCCATCGGTATCGGGTGGACCGACCTACACGTTCCTGGGACCGCAGGCCCGTTCGCTGAACTGGGAGCGCCTGGGATCCGAGCAGTTCGATGTCATCGTGATCGGCGGTGGTGTGGTCGGTGCCGGATCGGCTCTCGACGCGGCCACGCGCGGGCTGAAGGTCGCGCTGGTCGAGGCGCGTGACTTCGCCGCCGGGACGTCGAGCCGCTCCTCGAAGATGTTCCACGGCGGCCTGCGTTATCTGGAGCAGCTCGAATTCGGTTTGGTCCAGGAGGCATTGCGCGAACGTGAGCTGTCGCTCTCGACGCTGGCGCCACATCTGGTCAAGCCGCTGCCGTTCTTGTTCCCGCTGACCAATCGGTGGTGGGAACGTCCCTACATTGCCGCCGGCATCTTTTTGTACGACCAGATGGGTGGCGCGAAATCTGTTCCCGCCCAAAAACACCTCACCCGCGCCGGTGCACTGCGGCTGGCGCCGGGGCTGAAGCGCAACTCGCTCATCGGCGGTATCCGCTACTACGACACCGTGGTTGACGACGCCCGGCACACCATGAACGTGGCCCGTACGGCGGCGCACTACGGGGCCGTCGTCAGAACATCCACTCAGGTGGTCTCGCTGTTGCGTGAGGGTGATCGCGTCACCGGCGTGGTGGTGCGCGACACCGAGAACGGCGCCGAGACCGAGGTTCGCGGGCATGTCGTCGTCAATGCCACCGGGGTGTGGACCGATGAGATCCAGGCGCTGTCGCGTACCCGCGGCCGGTTCCGGGTGACCGCGTCCAAGGGCGTTCACATCGTGGTGCCACGGGACAGGGTCGTCAGCGAAGTGGCGATCATCCTGCGGACCGAAAAGTCGGTGCTGTTCGTCATCCCGTGGGGCAACCACTGGATCATCGGGACGACCGATACCGAATGGAATCTCGACCTGGCACATCCGGCGGCCACCAAGGTGGATATCGACTACATCCTGAACAAGGTGAACACGGTGCTGGCAACACCGTTGACACACAACGATATCGATGGGGTGTACGCGGGCCTGCGGCCACTGCTGGCCGGTGAGGATGACGACACGTCCAAGCTTTCCCGTGAGCACGCCGTCGCGGTGGCGGCGCCGGGGCTGGTGGCCATCGCGGGCGGCAAGTACACGACCTATCGCGTCATGGCCTCCGATGCCATTGATATGGCCAGCGAATTCGTGCCGGCAAGGGTCGCGCCGTCGATCACCGAGAAGGTGCCGCTGCTCGGTGCCGACGGGTACTTCGCGCTGATCAATCAGACCGAGCATGTGGGGGAGACCTACGGCCTGCATCCCTACCGGGTGCGGCATCTGCTGGACCGGTACGGTTCGCTGATCGGCGAGGTGCTGGCGTGTGCGGGCTCGGATCACACCTTGCTGGAGCCGATTGCCAAGGCGCCGATGTACTTGAAGGTGGAGGCGCTGTACGCGGTGGTGGCCGAAGGTGCCTTGCATCTGGAGGACATTCTCGCCCGGCGCATGCGTATTGCCATCGAGTACCCGCATCGTGGCGTCGATTGCGCCCAAGAGGTCGCCGAGCTGGTGGCTCCGGTCCTCGGCTGGTCTGCGGAAGACATTGTGCGCGAGGTGGATACCTACCGTGCGCGGGTGGATGCCGAGGTGCGCTCGCAGCGTCAGCCCGATGACGCGTCGGCAGATGCGCTACGGGTCGCGGCACCCGAGGCACGCTCGTTCATCGTCGAACCGGTGACCGACGTACTGTCTCCATCCAAGTAAGACTCGGCAGTCAGTCCCGCTGATGAGCCCGAGAAGGAGGGCTCCAGAGCCACCGCTACCGGTCCGGGACGGCTTGGGGCCGGTCCGAATTCGCCTGCGAGAAGACGGGCGGGTGGTTGATGAGCTGGTGTCCCGATTCGGTCCGGCCGCCGCCGGGAAGGTGAGCGGTGGCGAGGTTGTCGACGCCGAGGGTGTGGCCGTCACCGCGGAGACACATCTGCGCGCGGGATCGTCGGTGTACACCTATCGCGAAGTGGCCGCGGAGGTCCCTGTTCCCTTCGCCATCGACATATTGCACTGGGATGATGACGTTCTAGTGGTTGACAAGCCGCATTTCCTCGCCACGATGCCGCGCGGTGGCCATGTCACCGAGACAGCGCTGGTGCGGTTGCGTAAGACACTGGACCTGCCGGAACTGGCACCCGCACACCGCCTCGACCGGCTCACCGCCGGAGTGCTGCTGTTCACGGTGCGCCGCGAGGCCCGCGGCGCATATCAGTCGCTGTTCGCGCAACGCCAGGTGGTCAAGATCTACGAGGCGTTGGCGCCCGTCGACCCGGATGTCTTCCTGCCGGTGACGCTGCGGAGCAGGATCATCAAGCGGCGCAGCATCCTTCAGGCGAGTGAGGAGCCGGGTCCGGTGAACGCCGAGACGCATATCGAGCTGCTCGATCACGATGGTTCGACAGGCAGGTACCGCCTGACTCCGAGCACCGGGCAGACCCATCAGCTGCGGGTGCACATGAACAGCCTGGGAATCCCGATTGTCAACGACTCGCTCTATCCCGAGGTTGTGGCGGTGGCATCGACTGACTTCACCCGGCCGCTGCAACTCGTGGCGCGCTCGCTGGCATTCCGGGACCCGTTCACCGGGACGGAGGTCCGGTACGAATCGGCGAGGGCGCTACGGCAGTGACGCCCGGAGATGTTCGGCGCAGTCCCGCAGGTAGCGTCCCGGTAGATCCGCTGCCTTGTCGAGGTATTCGCGCAGCAGGGTCTCGTCGCCGACATACTCACTGAGACATTGCAGACAGCCGATCTTGTGGTGTTCCTCTTCGACCGAGGTCCAGGACACGTCGATGAGATCGCGAATACCGGAGGCCGCGAATTGGTATCGGGCGTCGTCGTATTCGGTGCCCTGGACGGTGGCGGCCCGCCGGGCCAGGAGCAGGAAGTCTTCTTGCTCAAGGTCGCCGAGATTGGACAAAGTAGTTGTGTTCGACAACCACGCGACCATCCGGCTCATATCCCAGCTCCGGGCGATGAGATAAAGCAGTGCGGTCAGCTCGTCCTGGTCGAGCCGACGGATGCCGCCGGTGGTGACTTGCTCCGAGAAGTGGTCTTCGACGTGCTTCCACTCCGGGCACCCGATTTCGTTGCCGGGATATTCCTCCAGTCAGTCCCTGAACCGTGCCGAGTGGGTGCGTAGCACCCGATTGCCGGCGAGGGGATTCATGGTCGCGTGGCTTCGAGCTCGGCAATGCGGGCGCGGAGCTTATCGATTTCGGCCGTCAGCTCGGCCTCTCGGGCCTGTGCTTTTTCTTGATAGGCCTTGCCGAGATCGGAAAGGTACTGCTGGTCATAGCGGGGAATGATGCTGCGCGAGCAGTTCCAGTCGAATGCCTCTACCGCGATATCGATCTCGCGGCGTTCGCCGTCGTGCACGGCGCCGCGCCCGAACAACTTGAGGCGCTGCTTGCGTGGGTAGTCGACGAAGAACATCGCCAATCGATCGTCGGCCGCGAGGTTCCCCAGCGTCACGAACTGATTGTTGCCCGGAAGATCGATGAACCGCAGTGTGTTGCCGCCGAGGTGACGGACGAATCCCGCAGGGCCGCTGCGATATTGCAGGTATGGCCATCCTGTCGGGGTGACAGTGCCCAGACAGAACTGAGTCGCCTCGGCGATCATCCGTAGCTCCCGTGACCCGAGGCCGTCGGGGCCGTCATCGGGGCGTTCCAGATGTGTGCCGTAGGCGACATAGCTGCCGTTGGCCCGCTGCCGCTCGAGCGCGTCCGCGCCGAAGGCGAGGTGGTGGTAGTGGTTGTTGGTCACGGGTACACCGCGATCTCGATGAGGTTTCCGTCCGGGTCGCGGCAGTAGTGCGATGTCATTTCACCCAGTGCCCCGGTCTTGGTCACCGGGCCCTGCTCGATGTCCACACCGCATGCGCCGAGGTGCTCGCGAACCTCGGCCGGCGAGGAATCGGTGATGAAGCACAGGTCATCCGATCCGGCGGCCGCGGCCCGGCCGGTGAACCACTCGTCCTGGGTCGCCCTGATCGGTCGCAGGTTGATCTTCTGGTTGCCGAATGTCAGGGCCGTACGGCGTGCGGGGCCGAATGTTTCCCGAGTCATGCCGAGGACGCGCTGATACCAGGCCGCGGTCGTCGCCACGTCGGTGCAGTTGATCACGATGTGGTCGAACCGGGTCACCTTCACGTGCACCGTCTCCTCTTCGCGCAGGCGCTCATCGGTACTGTTTCCTCTTCGCGCAGGCGCTCATCGACGTACCCGCAATCCTTTCGGCGTCCGCGCGAAACCGGCCTCCAGCAAGGCTGTGATTACGGCCGACTCCCCGATGTCGAAGACCGATCTGCCATCGGCTCTTTCGATCACCAGACCATCGAGCCCGCCCTCGCGGACCAATTCCATCGTGCCCAATGCGGCGGTGTGCAGCATCGTGGGGTCGGTCACGAAGCTGAGTAGCGACTTGCCGCCCCTTTCGATGTAGAGAACCAGATGGCCGTCAACGAGCGCCACGAGCGCCCCGGCCTTACGGCCCGGTCGATGACCGGAGTCGGACGCTGCCCGCGGCCACACCAGCGCCGCGCCATACGGATTGGCCGGATCGGTCGCCGCCAGCACCGTGGCCCGGCACGGTGCGGGCTCGTCGTCGACGGTGTCGAGATACTCGCGCAACCTGTCCACGGTCGTGGGAGAGGCGAACTGCGCACCCCCGAGCGATTCGACGAAATAGCCTCGGCGGCAGCGTCCGTTGTCCTCGAACGTCGACAACACCTTGTACAGCCACGCGAATCCGCCCGCGACACCCTCGGCGGCGACGCTGCCCTTGGTCACCACGCCATACCGTCCGAGCAGCAATTCGGCCTGCATGTGCGAGCGCTCGGTACCGTCGGCCAGCCTCTCCGGGAGTAATGACCACCGGCCAGCGACCGCGGGATCGACCGGTGCCGCGGTGGGGATTGGCGTGTAGGCGCGCAGTCGGGGAGCTCGCCGGTTTCGGTGCGCGGTACGTGATGTAGTGCTGGTGCCCAGGAGCGCTCGTACGGGTGCGAAGGTGTCTCCCGTCGCCTGCCCCGCCCAGACCAGATCCCACAAAGCCGCTTTGGTCGCACCCTCGCCGAATTGGCGGAAGAAGAATCCGCCGCCGGCGGCAAGGCCGTCAAGGATCGCCCGGTGCGCCTCGTCGAGAACAACGGGATCGGTGGCGGCGAGTGTGGCCGGCGCGACCCCACTCGGGTGCAATGCGATCCAGCCATCCTGTGCGGTGATCGAGCCGTGCCCGGACCAGACCGCCTCCCCGGAGGCCAGTAGTTCATCGAGCATCTGGGGGGAGTAGTCGCGAACCCGGCGCGCCAGAATCAGCGGCTCCCACGCGGATGCGGGTATCGGTACCCCGGCGAGTTGGTCGATGACGGTGGCCACCCCTTCGACCCCGCGCAGGCTGGAATCGAGGTACTGCCAATCGGGCAGGAACCGTGCGAACGACGCTGTGCTGACGGGTTCCACCTGTGCGCGCAGTGCCGCGAGGGACCGTCGACGCAGAATCCGGAGGACCTCCGCATCGCACCACTGCTCAGAATCTGTGGCACCTACGTCATATTGGCTGGTGAATTCGCCGCGCACCAACTGGCCGCGGGTGGCCATCGCCGTCAGTGCGTCGGCGGCAACGCGGACTCCGATGCCGAAGCGTTCGGCCGCCTGCCCGGTGGTGAATGGGCCGTGTGTGCGTGCGTATCGGCCCAGCAGCTCTCCGAGCGGGTCTGCCGTCGCGTCGGTGAAGGCCGCGGGCACACCCGGAGGTACGGGCACCCCGAGTGCGTCACGCAATCGAGCCACATCTTCGACGGCTGCCCACCAGGCACACTGCCCGTAGTGGGTCTCGACCACGCGGCGGGCCGCGACGAGCTCGTGCAGCCAGTCTGTCCCGGTACCGGTGCAACGCGCGCTGACCTCGTCGGTGGTGAGGGGACCGAGGAGACGGAACAGGTCGGCAAGGCCCTCGGGGTCACGGGCCTTGCGCTCGTCGGCAAGATGCTGCAGTTGTCTTTCGGTGGTCTCGATGACGGCCGGGTCGAGCAGCTCTCGCAGTTCCACGCGGCCCATGAGCTCGGCGAGCAGACCGGTGTCCAGGGAGAGCGCCGCGGCCCGTCGCTCGGCCAGTGGGCGATCCTCGTCGTACATGAATCCGCCGACATAGCTGAACAGTTGAGCGGCCGCGAAGGGGGAGGGCGTGTCGGTCTGCACCTCGACGATCCGGATCCGGCGCTGCTCGATACCGGACATCAACCGCACCAAGGTATCGATGTCGTAAACGTCCTGGAGGCATTCGCGCAGCGCCTCCAGCACTATCGGGAAATCGGAATGCTTGCGTGCGACGTCCAGCAGCTGCGCGGCGCGCTGGCGCTGCTGCCATAGCGGCGATCGGCGGCCGGGAGTTCGGCGGGGCAGCAGCAGGGCGCGCGCCGCGCACTCACGGAACCGCGCCGCGAACAGTGCGGACCCGCCCACCTCTCGCGTCACGATGGCCTCGATTTCCGCAGCATCGAAGACGAAAAGACTTGCTCCGGGCGGGTTGTCGTCGGTGTCGGGGAGCCGCACCACGATGCCGTCGTCGGTGGCGGTGGGTGACTCGCTGAGGCCGTAGCGCTGCTGGAGCCGATCGGAGACGGCGAGTGCCAGCGGGCCGTTGACCCGTAGTCCGTACGGTGAATGCAGCACGATGCGCCAGTCGCCGAGCTCGTCACGGAATCTCTCGACGATCAGCGTCGTGTCGGTGGGGACGGAGCCCGTCGACTGCAGCTGGTCGGTGAGTAGCGTGCGGAGATTACCCATGGCAAAGTCATCTAATCCCATAGCAGCGCAACGTATTTCGAATTCTGCATCGCGTGCGGCGGCCAGTTCGCCGGTGAGGTGTCCCAGTGCCATGCCCAGCTCGGCGGGCCGCCCCGCTGCGTCGCCGCGCCAGAACGGCAACCTGCCCGGTTGCCCGAAGGCCGGGACCACCACGACCCGCTCATGGGTGATCTCGGTAATGCGCCAGCTGGTGGCACCCAATGAGATCACGTCGCCCGGCCGTGATTCGTACACCATTTCCTCATCGAGTTCCCCTACCCGTGAGGGCTTCTCGCCTTCGGCGCCGCCATACATGTACACCGTGAACAGGCCGCGATCGGGAATGGCGCCACCGGACGTCACCGCCAGCCGCTGCGCTCCGGGTCGTCCGGTGAGCGTTCCTTCGTCTCTGTCGTAGACGACACGCGGACGCAGCTCGGCGAAGTCGGTGGAGGGGTATTTGCCGCTGAGCAGGTCAAGTACTGCGTCAAACGCGCTGCGCGGCAAGGAGCTGAAGGGGGCGCTGCGCCTGACGACATCGAACCAGGTCTCAACGTCCAGCGGATCCAAGGCGCACGCTGCCACCGTGTGTTGGGCCAGAATGTCCAGCGGATTGGCGGGCACGTGCAGGGTCTCGATATCGCCGTCGAGCATGCGCCGCACCGTGACCGCGCAGCCCAACAGATCGGTGCGGTGCTTCGGGAAGAGCACGCCTCTGGAGACCTCACCCACTTGGTGGCCGGCCCTACCGATGCGTTGCAGTCCACTGGCCACCGACGGCGGCGCCTCCACCTGAACCACCAGATCCACGGCACCCATGTCGATTCCGAGCTCCAGGCTGCTGGTGGCCACCACGCATCTGAGTCGGCCGGTCTTGAGGTCGTCCTCGATGTTCGCGCGCTGTTCCTTGCTCACCGAGCCGTGATGCGCTCGGGCCAGCAGCGGTGCGGCGCCATAGGTCTGCCCGCTGCCCATGATGTGCGCCGGGGGGCCTCCGGGTACACCGGGATTGGGTGCCGGAGTGAGGTCCACGCCGAGGCGTTCGGCGTGAATCTCGTTGAACCTGGCGGTGAGCCGCTCGGCGAGGCGACGTGAATTGGCAAAGACAATGCTCGAGTGGTGTGCCTCGATGAGGTCGACGATGCGCTGCTCCACATGCGGCCACATCGTGTTTCCGCCCGTCCGGGGCGAATCGGCGCCGGATTCCGGATTCGGATAGGTGTCGGGGGCGCTCATATCCGGAACAGGCACCACCACCGACAGGTCGAAGGTCTTAGGACTGGCGGGAGCGACGACGGCGGCCGGAGCGCGACCGGACAGGAAGCGGGCGACCTCGGCTGCGGGTTTCACCGTCGCAGACAGGCCAATTCGCTGTGCCGGCGTGGAAAGCCTGCTGTCCAGCCGTTCAAGGGAGAGCGCGAGATGTGCGCCGCGTTTGGTTCCGGCCACCGCGTGCACCTCGTCCACGATGACGGTGGTGACCGTTCCCAATGTTTCGCGCGCGGCCGAGGTCAGCATCAGGAACAGCGATTCGGGCGTGGTGATGAGAATGTCCGGGGGAGAGGAGATTAACGCGCGGCGGCGCTGCGCTGGCGTGTCGCCTGAGCGCACCCCGATGGTGATCGAGGGCTCGGGCAGGCCCATCCGCTGTGCGGTCCGAGCGATTCCGGCAAGAGGGGCACGCAGATTTCGCTCGACATCGACGGCGAGTGCTTTGAGTGGCGAGATGTACAGGACCCGGGTTCCCGGAGCCGCACTGCCGGCGACATGCAGGCCCGGAGCCGCATTGCCGGCGACATCCGGCCCGCGCCGGTCGGGGTCCGCACTGGCCAGGGTGTCGATGGCCCACAGAAACGCCGCGAGAGTCTTGCCGGATCCGGTGGGGGCGACGACGAGGGTGTTGTCGCCCTTAGCGATGGACTGCCAAGCACCGGACTGAGCCTGCGTGGGAGCCGGGAATGATTCGGCGAACCATTCCCGAGTGGGTGCCGAGAACCGGGCGAGTGGACCGGACTCGCTGCTCATCAGACCATCGTGCCAACAAGGACCGACAATTAATCGGCGCCCATGAGATCGACGACAGCCTTCGGGATATTCGGCACCCGCCGCACCGCGTCGATCATGGCGTGCGCGGAGGTATCGGCGAGCCAGTCGACATCGAGATCCGGGTTGATGGCTCGTTGGCGAGCCAGCTCCTGGTTGAACGTCAGCCATGCTCGGATGACCACCCGCAGGATGGTGACAAGAGCAGGCGTCAATTCGTCGCCGGCGACATGTTCGACGACAGCCATGATGCGGTCGGTCTGCTTGTCGTATTCCTGTTGTTCGATGGCGGCCACGGTGGGATCGGCCGAATCGATCATGCGGAAGACCGTCACCGGCGCATAGGGATGCTCTTCCTGGTAGTGCAGATACACCAGGAGGGTGCGCCGCAGACGCTCGAAACCCGTGAGCGTTGGGTCCATGTCCAGCGAGATCGTGGCGTCGTAGAGCCTGTCGTACTCGGCCTGCATCACCGCGGTGTAGAACGAGCGCTTGTCGGGAAAGTAGCGGTACAGCAGCGCCCGTGAGACACCTGCCTGCTCAGCTACCTCATCCATGCGGACGTCGTCATAGTGACGTTCGCCAAATAGTTGAGTTCCAAACTCGAGGAGCTCGGCGCGCCGATCTTCGGGGGTGAGCCGACGGCGAGGCGATGAGCCGCTCGGGCGAACTGCATCGGAGTCGTCGGTCATCCAGCAGATTTTACTAGGCGGTAGGTCTTCACTTGGCGCGATCGGTGAGCACTCGTCAGGTTCGACCGGTTTCGCCAGATCTGCGATTACGAGAGGTACTGGCCGCCTCATTACACTGCTTCGGTGGCTAAGCACATCGACCCCGAGGACATGGCCATCTTTGGGCGTGTTCTGGATCAGGCCGCCGAGCTTGCGCCCGATCATCCCGAGTCGATTGCTGTGCAGCGCGGGGTCGCGAAACTTTTCAAGATTCTCAAGAGACAGCGCCGTCGCCAGGCGCGCCAAGCGGAGCTGGATGCCGACCGCGCGGTAATCGGTGCGACCGCCACGGGATCGGCGGATCGGATCGACGACGAGACGGCGGGGCTGCCGCTGCGTGGTGGTGATGCTCTGGGGACGCTGCGGCGCCCGCAGCATTGCTACATCTGCAAGGTCAGATACACCGAGATCGATGCGTTCCACCATCAACTGTGCCCGGATTGCGCGCCCGCCAACAGGTCCCGGCGCGATCAGCGTACCGACCTGACCGGGCGGCGGGCCGTGTTAACCGGTGGTCGCGCCAAGATCGGGATGTACATCGCCTTGATGTTGTTGCGCGACGGGGCAAGTCTCACCATTACCACCCGGTTCCCGCGGGATGCGGCCCGCAGATTCGCTCAGCTGCCGGATGCGGCCAGCTGGCTTGACCGGCTGAGCATCGTGGGCATCGACCTGCGCGACCCCGCGCAGGTGGCGCGTTTCGCCGATGAAGTTGCCGCACAGGGCCCGTTGGACATCCTGATCAACAATGCCGCTCAGACGGTCCGTCGCAGCCCGGGCTCCTACACGTCCTTGGTTGACGCAGAACAGGCGCCGCTCAGCGGCGCCGCCGCGCGGGTCCCGATTACCGCGATGGGCGATTCCAGTGAGTTGCATCCGCACACCTTGGCGCTCGGAGAGGGATCCGAGGCCGCCGCGCACTCGCTGGTGTCGTTGGCGTTGACCGCTGGCTCGGCCACGCCGGACCGGGTCGCCGACGGCACGGCTGTCGATGCCGGTGGGCTGCTACCCGATCTCGTCGATACCAACAGCTGGGTGCAGACGGTCGATCAGATTGACCCGCTGGAACTGCTTGAGGTGCAACTGTGTAACAGCGTGGCGCCCTTCATTCTGTTATCGCGGCTGCGTCCCGCGCTGCGTGCCTCCACCGCCAAGCGCAAGTATGTGGTGAACGTATCGGCGATGGAGGGCAATTTCTCGCGCGGCTATAAGGGGCCGGGGCATCCGCACACGAACATGGCCAAGGCCGCGTTGAACATGCTGACCAGGACCAGTGCGGGCGAACTGTTTTCCGAGGGCATCCTGATGACCGCCGTCGATACCGGCTGGATCACCGATGAGCGTCCGCACAGCAGCAAGGTGCGTTTGGCACAAGAGGGATTCCGGGCGCCGTTGGATCTCGTGGACGGTGCCGCCCGGGTGTATGACCCCATTGTTCAGGGTGAGCGCGGCATCGATCTGTACGGCTGCTTCCTGAAGGACTTCCAGCCTCACCCCTGGTAGCGCGTCCGATTAGCCCGTCCGATTAGCCGAAGTGAACGCCCTGGGCCAACGGCAGTTCCGTGGAGTAGTTGACGGTGTTTGTGGCGCGTCGCATGTAGGCCTTCCACGAGTCGGACCCGGACTCGCGGCCGCCACCGGTCTCCTTCTCTCCGCCGAACGCTCCGCCGATCTCGGCCCCTGAGGTGCCGATGTTGACGTTCGCGATTCCGCAGTCGGATCCGTCGGCGGCCAGAAAGCGTTCCGCCTCGCGCATGTCCAGGGTGAAGATCGCGGAGGAAAGGCCCTGAGGTACCGCGTTGTTCAGCGCGATCGCCTCGTCGAGAGTGTCGTAGCCCAGCACGTACAGGATCGGGGCGAAGGTCTCCCGGTGCACGACGTCGCCCTGTTCGGGCATCCGCACGACGGCGGGGGTGACGTAGTAGGCGCCATCACCCAGCTCCCGATGTTCACCGCCGATGACGGTCCCGCCTTGCGCGCGAGCAGTTTCCAGGGCGTCCTGCATATCGCGGAACGATTTCTCGTTGATCAGTGGGCCGATCAACGTGCGCTCGTCGAATGGATCGCCCACCGGAAGCTGGCCGTAGGCGTTGACGATGCGTTCGACCAGTGCATCGGCGACAGAGTGGTGAACAATCAACCGCCGCAAGGTGGTACAGCGCTGACCGGCGGTACCCGCAGCAGAGAACACGATGCCGCGCACCGCCAGATCCAGGTCTGCCGAGGGAGTCACGATCGCCGCGTTGTTACCGCCCAACTCGAGCAGTGATCTGCCGAAGCGCGCGGCTACCCGCGGGCCGACCTGCTGGCCCATCCGCACCGATCCGGTCGCACTCACCAACGCGACGCGGGGATCGTCGACGAGTTGTTCGCCGACCTCGCGGCCGCCCTGGATCAATCGGCTGACTTCCGGGGGCGCCCCGACGTCGGCGGCTGCTCGGTCCAGAAGTGCCTGGCAGGCAACGGCAGTCAATGGCGTCAGCTCAGACGGCTTCCACACCACGGTGTCGCCGCAGACCAGGGCAATCGCGGTGTTCCACGACCACACGGCGACCGGAAAGTTGAACGCCGAGATGACCCCGACGACGCCGAGCGGATGCCAGGATTCCATCAGGCGATGCCCCGCGCGCTCGGACGCCATCGTCTTGCCGTACAGCTGCCGGGACAGTCCGACCGCGAATTGGCAGATGTCGATCATCTCCTGCACCTCGCCGAGGGCCTCGGAGACAATCTTTCCGGCCTCGATGGTCACCAACTCGGCCAGATCTTTCTTGTGGTCTGTCAGCAGCTCGCCGAGACGGGCCACCAACGCCCCGCGGACGGGTGCGGGGGTGGTGCGCCATTGTGAAAATGCTTGGGCAGCTTCGGCGATGGCGTTGTCGACATCCTCCGTGGAGCTCGCCGCGAGCGTGAAAAGCGTGTCACCGGTAATGGGGGTGCGGACCGCAACGCCGCCATGCTTGCCCGACTCCGTGCTCAGTTCTAGATCAGCGCCGATCCAGCGCAGTGCGTTCCGGGCCCGTGCGCGCAACTCCTCGGCGGACGGCAGCACCTCGGGGGATGAGGTAGGCAGGGTGGTGGTCATCGGTCGGCTCCTATCGTGAGGTCAGATTGTGCGGCGATGGTGGCGTAGAGCGCATATGGATCGTGAATGTCCCGGCCGATGGCGCCGGACATCCAATCCTTCGAATAGTCGGCGGTGCCACGATCGGCGCCGTCCCCGTAGGAACCGTCGTCATCAAGATTGGATCGGAAGATCCCGGCGGCCGAGCGCGGCAGGAAGTCCTCGTACACGATGGGGCTGCGCACGATCTCACCTTCGGGGCCGGTGTCCGTACGGAAGTACGCGAGTTCCTGCTCGGCCAACCCGGCTTCGGTATCGGGAAAGTGATCGGCCCATATGGACGCGGCCCGTTCGGGATCTGCGTGCGCGGCATCGATGGCGGCCATGGCGTCGTCGTAGCGGGTGCGGCCGGCGGGGGTCAGGGCTATGCCTCTGGCCTCGACTTCGCCGAACCGGACCCGCAGCGTGTCGCTGGCCACGGAACCGTCACTCATGCGGAAACGACGTGGCTCGGCCAGCGCCCGGAATGAGGTCTGCCGTAGGAGAACATCGGGCCCAGGCCACCGGGGCGGACCTTGAATCGCGTCGATCATGGTGATGCCACGTGCCGTCATCCGCCGGTACAGGTCGTCGATATCGAGCACGCGCGGTGTCAGATGGTTGATATGGGTGCCGCCCACGCCGGCGATATCGGCGGCAACGGGTGAGACCGCGGAAAGTTCGTCATACCAGGCACGGTCGATGGGGGCGCTGGACAGCGCGAAGGACCTGACGGCCTCGTGAATGAAGTCCCCGGCCTGTGCCGGAGTGGCTCCGCCGGCAGCGCTGATCATGCGCGCGTGTGCCAGTAGCGCCGGATCGAACAGCTCTCGCTGCTCGACAAAATTCTCTACGCGGGTACGCAGGCCCGTGTCGAAGAATCGGCGGTCGGCGGTTGCGAGCATCGAGGTGAACACGCGGAAGGGGTTGAGCGCCAGTTCTTTTTCGTCGATCGGCCGGAACGCCGTGGATACCACGGGCACCGGGGACGCGGCGTCACGCAGGTCGTAGAAGTCGACGGGATACATCCCGAATGCTTCGAACAGGTCGGCAACGGCGGCGAGTTCCCGCGGGTTGCCCACGCGGATCGCACCATGGCGTTCGGCGGTCACCCGCTCGATCGATCCGAGCCGTTCGGCGTCCGGATGTGCTGTGGCGTAAGTCTGGTTCACCTCGGTGCTGACATCGACCAATGTGTTGTATGCGGGAACCTCAGTCCCATACATCCGTGAGAGTGCCGCCGCGAAACCTGCCCGGAGTTCCCAGCATGGGATGAGTGCCGTCATCGTATTCGTCTCAGAGTTGAGGTGATTGGCCTGCGCAAGTCCGTTCCTTGTGGTCTCTGGTCGCGGTACTCTGCCCCCGTGACTGCGGATTCCGAGAGAGCACCCGAGCGTCCGCTCGATGACGTCGATCGAATTCTGGTGCGCGAGTTGGCTCGCGATGGCCGGGCGACCCTTGCGCATTTGGCGGCTAAGGCCGGGCTGTCGATCTCGGCGGTGCAGACTCGCGTGCGACGGCTGGAATCTCGCGGTGTTCTCACCGGGTACGCGGCCCGGGTCAATCCCGAGTCGGTGGGCCAAATGCTGTCGGCGTTCGTGGCAATCACCCCTCTCGATCCTTCACAACCCGATGATGCTCCGGCACGGCTTGAGCACATCGACGCCATCGAGTCGTGCCACTCGGTGGCGGGCGAGGAAAGTTACGTCCTCCTGGTGCGGGTGCCCTCGCCGCGTGCGCTCGAAGAGCTGCTGCAGCTGATTCGCACCACAGCCAACGTTCGCACGCGAAGCACCATCATCTTACAAACTTTTTACGATGGTCGCCAGCTTGTGCCGTAAAAATTCTTGTCTTGATGTAGAGAAGTCGTAAATACTGCGTTATTGTGGGTCTATGACCGCACTAATGTTTCCGGGGTCCCAGGCTGGTTCCACGGTCGATGGCGAGGTAGCGCGTCCGGAATCGGTGACACCGGACCGAGTGCATGAGGTGCTGCGGCGCAGCATTCTGGCCGACGGCATGGACCTCGTCCTCGACCTGGAGCGTTCGCGTGGGGCGTACCTGGTGGATGCGCGCGACGGGACCACCTATCTCGACATGTTCACGTTCTTCGCCTCGTCGGCGCTGGGTATGAATCACCCGATGCTTGCCGAGGATGCTGAGTTTCGTGCCGAACTGACCCGGGCCGCCATCAACAAGCCGAGCAATTCGGATATCTACACCGTCGAGATGGCCCGGTTCGTGGACACATTCGCGCGCGCGCTCGGTGATCCGGCGCTTCCGCACCTGTTCTTCGTCGACGGCGGCGCACTGGCCGTCGAGAACGCGCTGAAGGTCGCCTTCGACTGGAAGAGCCGCTGGAACGAGGCGCACGGAATCGATCCGGCCTTGGGTACCAAGGTGTTACATCTGCGGGAGGCCTTCCACGGTCGCAGCGGATACACCATGTCGTTGACGAACACCGACCCCAACAAGGTGGCACGGTTCCCCAAGTTCGACTGGCCGCGAATCGACGCACCGTACCTGCGTCCGGATGCCGATATCGATGAGCTGGAGACGGCGGCGCTGGCGCAGGCGCGCCGCGCATTCGCCGAAAATCCGCACGACATAGCATGTTTCATCGCCGAGCCGATTCAGGGAGAGGGCGGAGATCACCATTTCCGTCCGGAGTTCTTCCACGCCATGCGTGCGCTATGCCATGAAAATGACGCCCTGTTCGTCTTCGACGAGGTGCAAACCGGGTGCGGACTTACCGGAACGGCCTGGGCCTTCCAGCAGCTGGGCGTGATCCCCGACGTCATCGCCTTTGGGAAGAAGACGCAGGTGTGTGGGGTCATGGCGGGTGGTCGCGTTGACGAGGTGGCCGACAATGTTTTCGCCGTCAGCTCGCGTATCAACTCCACCTGGGGTGGAAACCTGGTCGACATGGTGCGCTCCCGCCGCATTCTGGAAGTGATTGAGTCGCAGCGGCTTTTCGGCAACGCGGCGCGGATGGGCGAGTATCTGCTCGACCGCCTGCAGACCCTTGCGCTGCGGCACGGTGAGGTGAGCGATGTGCGGGGCCGCGGGTTGATGTGCGCGTTCAGTCTGCCGAGCTCCGAGGAGCGCGATCGCCTGGTGCAGCGCCTATGGTCGCAGGAGCACGTGATCCTGTTGCCCAGCGGCGAGAACAGCGTGCGGTTCCGTCCACCGCTGATTGTCAGCGCCGAGGAGATCGACGCTGCGGTGGCCGCGGTATCGAGGGTGCTCGCACAGTCTCACTAGGCATCGGGTCTTACCAGGCATAGGGGGAGTGCTCACGCGCTGTCCGCAGCGCGGAGCCCCACCACGCCAGCTCGTCGAGCATTGTCTTGGCGGCGGTTTCGGCATCGCGGCTATCGACGAGTCGGCCGGCATCGTCGAACTGGCTCCACACACCATGGAAACTCACCACATCCCGGGTGGTCACGGCGTGCAGTTCGGCGAATACCAGCCGCAGCTGCTCGATGGCGCGTAGTCCGCCCGACATGCCGCCGTACGACGTGAATCCGACCGGTTTGGCCTGCCATTCGCTGTGATGCCAGTCGATCAGGTTCTTCAGCGGGGCGGGGAAGCTGTGGTTGTACTCGGGAGTGACCACGAGGAAGGCGTCGGCGATACGCAACCGTGCCGTCACCTTGGCCAGCTGGGCGGTGCCTTCAGCGCCCTCTCTCCGGGAAAGGTGAAGGGGCAGTGGATACTCCGCGAGGTCGATGTATCCCGCCTGGAACGACGGATGATGCCGGGCCTTTTCTGCGATCCAATTGGCCACGGTGGGACCGAACCGACCATCACGCGTACTGGCGCAGATCACGGCGAGGCGCAGTGGGGTGGTTGACGTGTTCACGCGCCCATCGTCGTACCTAAAGTGCACTCGAGGTCAAGTGGATTCTTCCGTCACGCGAGCATCGCGTCGGCGAAGCGCCGTACCGCCGCGACGGCTTCCTGCTCTGCGCCCGGTGAGCCGGGATAGTCGGTGCGCGCCCTCGACTCGATGGTGCCGGTGGCGGGGTCGAGCAGAACCTCGGCGACCATCTCGGCAGTGGTGGGTTCGCAGACGGCCCAGCTGTAGAGGCGATCGGAGTCCCAGTCGGCCGTGCGCGCGGACACGTACTCGGAGTCGTCGACACCGAGTGAGGTCAATGCCGGACGGTCGTCCAAGCGTTCGTCGGCACGCAGGGCGCGCAAGTACCATGCGCCCGCGTTGATCTCGATGGGTTCCATGAGTCTAGAAATGCGTCGAGCGTGAAACCATGGCGGCAATTCGGTGCGAATCCCGCCACAGCTTCACGCTCGGCGACAAAAGTCCTACTTGATCTCTGCGATGACCGTGCCCTGGGTGATGGCGGCACCGGCCTCGACGCTCAGCCCGGTGACGGTGCCGGCCTTGTGCGCGGTGACGGGGTTTTCCATCTTCATGGCTTCCAGCACCACGATCAGCTCGCCGGCCTCGACCTCCTGGCCCTCTTCGACGGCGACCTTCACGACGGTGCCCTGCATCGGAGCCGTCACCGAGTCGCCGGTGGCGGCGCCGCCGCCGTGGCCACCACGCTTGCGGGCCTTGGGCTTCTTGCGGATGACACCGTTCGCGGCGCCACCGCCACCACCAAGCGAGATGTCACCGGGCAGCGACACCTCGAGACGACGGCCGCCAACCTCTACGACCAGCTTCTGGCGGGGCAGAACCTCGTCCGCGTCGGCCTCAGCGGCGTCGGCCGTGAACGGCTCGACGGTGTTGTCCCACTCGGTCTCGATCCAGCGGGTGTGCACGGTGAAGCCGTCCTCGTCGCCGATGAAGGCGGGATCGGAGACCACGGCGCGGTGGAACGGGATGACGGTGGCCAGGCCCTCAACGTTGAACTCGGCCAGGGCGCGACGCGAGCGTGCCAGCGCCTCATTGCGGTCGCGACCGGTGACGATCAGCTTGGCCAGCATCGAGTCGAACTGTCCGCCGATCACCGAACCGGCCTGCACACCCGAGTCCAGGCGCACGCCGGGGCCGGTAGGGGTGTTGTAGACCTTGACCGGGCCGGGAGCGGGCAGGAAGTTGCGGCCGGCGTCCTCGCCGTTGATGCGGAATTCGATCGAGTGGCCGCGCGGCGCGGGGTCCTCGGTGAACTCAAGTGCCTCGCCGTTGGCGATCTTGAACTGTTCGAGCACCAGGTCGACGCCGGCGGTCTCCTCGGTGACCGGGTGTTCCACCTGAAGGCGGGTGTTGACCTCGAGGAACGAGATCAGGCCGTCCTGGCCCACCAGGTATTCGACGGTGCCGGCGCCGTAGTAACCGGCCTCCTTGCAGATGCGCTTGGCGGACTCGTGGATCTCCTTGCGCTGCGCGTCGGTGAGGAACGGCGCGGGCGCCTCCTCGACAAGCTTCTGGAAGCGGCGCTGCAGCGAGCAGTCGCGGGTACCGGCGACGATGACGTTGCCGTGCTGGTCGGCGATGACCTGGGCCTCGACGTGGCGCGGCTTGTCCAGGTAGCGCTCCACGAAGCACTCACCACGACCGAAGGCGGCGACGGCCTCACGGGTGGCGGACTCGAACAGCTCGGGTACCTCTTCAAGGGTGCGGGCCACCTTCATGCCGCGGCCACCGCCACCGAATGCCGCCTTGATGGCGATCGGCAGACCGTGCTCCTTGGCGAAGGCGACGACCTCGTCGGCGTCTTTGACGGGGTCGGCGGTGCCGGGGACCAGCGGGGCCTGCGCCCGGGCGGCGATGTGGCGGGCGGTCACCTTGTCGCCGAGGTCGCGGATGGACTGCGGGCTGGGCCCGATCCAGATCAACCCGGCGTCGATGACGGCCTGGGCGAAGTCGGCGTTCTCGGAGAGGAAGCCGTAACCGGGGTGGATGGCGTTGGCGCCGGACTTCTCGGCGGCTTCCAGGATCTTGCCGAAGTCCAGGTAGGACTCGGCGGCGGTGTTACCGCCGATACCGAAGGCCTCATCGGCCAGGTGGACGTGGGGTGCGTCGGCGTCGGGCTCTGCGTAGATCGCGACGCTGCCCAGTCCAGCATCCTTCGCCGCGCGGATAACCCGGACCGCAATCTCACCGCGGTTGGCGACGAGTACCTTGCTGATCTTCGAGCTGGCGTGATTGGGCACCTGGCCTCCTGGTTTTAGTGCTTTCTTAGAGTCTCGGCAGTGAGTTTATGCATCCGGGGCATCAAACACACATCCGGGATGGGGTGTGCCGCCCCAAGTTTTTACCTACTGACGAGTAGGTTCAGGACAGTCGTCGCTTGATGCGTGCCAGCATCGCCGACATTCCCCGCAGTCGCAGCGGGCTGATCAGCGCTGCCAATCCGAGGTCCGCATAGAAGTCGTCGGGGACCGCCAGGATTGCGTCTGCGGACTGGCCGTCCAGACCCTGATGCAGGATCGAGGCGAACCCGCGCGTCGTTGGAGCTTCGGCGGGCGCACTGAAATAGAGCCGCACGCCGTCGCGGTCACTGGCGTCGACGTCCAGGAACAGCGGTGACTGGCATTCCGGCACCGGCTCCATCGCTGCCTGTTCCAAATGCGATGGCAACTCAGGTAATTCGGCCGAGAATTCCAGTAGCAGGCGAAGCTTGTCCTGTCCCTCGACGGCCTTGAAATCGGCGACGATCTCGGCGAGTTCGGCGGGGAGGCTCATGCTGCAGGGGGCGCGCCTGGTTTGTCGCCCTTGACGATCGGGGTACGGACCCGGTTGCCCCATTCGGTCCACGAGCCGTCGTAGTTGCGCACGCCCTCGACGCCCAGCAGGTGGGTGAGGACGAACCAGGTGTGGCTGGAGCGCTCGCCGATGCGGCAGTAGGCGACGATGTCGCCGTCCGCGGCGATGACATCGCCGTAGATGTCATCGAGTTCGGCGCGGCGCCGGAACCTGCTGTCGTCCGCGGCGGCCTTGGCCCAGGGGATCGAGACTGCGGTGGGGATGTGTCCACCCCGCAACGCGCCCTCTTCCGGGTAATCGGGCATGTGGGTGCGTTCGCCGGTGTATTCCGCGGGGGAACGCACATCGATCAGCGGTCCATGTCCGAGGTGGGCCAGCACGTCGTCGGCGTACGCGCGAATCGGTGCGTCGTCGCGGTCCACCACGGGGTAGCCCTCGGTGTACTTGGCTGGAACGTCGAGTGTGGTGTCGCGTCCCTCGGAGATCCACAGATCCCGCCCACCGTCGAGGAGCCGGACGTCGGGGTGGCCGAACAACGTGAACACCCAGAGTGCGTAGGCGGCCCACCAGTTGGACTTGTCGCCGTAGATGACAACCGTGTCCTCGCGACGGATCCCCTTGCGGTTCATGAGCTCTGCGAACTGCACGCCGTCGATGTAGTCGCGGACGGTGCCGTCATTCAGGTCGACGTGCCAGTCGATCTTCACCGCGCCGGGAACGTGCCCAATGTCGTAGAGCAGAACGTCTTCGTCGGACTCCACGATGGACAGTCCGGGGGTGCCGAGGTGCCCGGAAAGCCAGTCGGCGGAGACGAGGCGTTCGGGGTGGGCGTAGGCGGCGAATTCAGGTGCGGGGTCGGCCGGAAGGGTCACGTTGTGAGCCTAGTCGCGTTCGAGGGTGGTCGGCTCATCGAGTTGGATACCGAGTTCAGATCCGCGGTGCGTTGCTGGTCGGGGTGCGAGAATTCGCCAATGCCGGACTGGACATACCACCCGCTGAGCCCGATCGCGTCGTCCGTTCTCGGTGAACGCAGGACACGAGTGTGGGCGATGAAGGTCCTGGCGGCGGTGGTGACGCGCGCCGGCGGGCGGCGCTGGATTTCCTGGGTGTTCGACCATCCGCCTGCTCCGCCGCAATGGCACGGCCGGTTCGGGGCGACGGTTCCGCCGTCGATCGCGCGCGAGGCCGTCGCGGTGTTGCCGGTGCAGGGGGCCAGTGTCGTCGAGATCGGACCGGTGGGCACCGCCGACGTGGACACGGTGCGGCGCGCGGCCGCCGACCGCAGATGCCGGGTTGTCGCGCTCGTCGCTACTACCGAGCTGGCCGATGCGGTGGCGCCCTTCGTCGACGCGGTGTCCTTGCCCGGGGATGCCGGGACGGTGCGACTGACCGAACCCTCGATGGACGCCGCGGTGCGCGCGCTGGCGGATCCGTCGGCGACGGTGCTCGCCACACCGGCGGTCTTGATTGATGCCGGGCCGGGCTGGTTCAGCCGGGTGATCGAGGCCGCTACGCCGACTTCGCCGCCAAAGGCATTGCGCGATATCGGGTTCGATCCGCGCGGATGGCCCGCGTGGATATGGGGTGTGCTGGTTGGGCTCGGTCTGATTGTCGCGGGTATCGGGGCGGCCGCCATCTCTTTGGGCCCCGTGCTGCTGTGGTACGACCGCGACTACCTCGGACTTTCAGTCGACGGCCTGCACGGCGTGAACCATCATCTGGTCGGGTTTCTGCAGCATGACCGGCTCACCATGGCAGGCAACATGATTGGCATCGGTGTTCTGTATCTGGGGTTGGCCTGGGGTGGGATCAGGGAAGGGCACCGCTGGGCACGTAACGCGCTGTTGATTTCGGGGCTGGTCGCGTTCCTGACGTACTTCTACTTCCTGGTGACGGGTTTCCTCGAGCCACTGCACACACTCGTCGTTGTCGGGTTGTTCCCCCTGCTGATCCTCGCCGTGTGGCGTGAGCCCGTGACCCCGCAGTGGCCGCCGATCGTTGAGGGGCCCGAATCGGAGCGGCGGCGCGCGCTGTGGGGACAGCTGCTCATGATCGGTGTTGGCGGTGGGTTGTTCGTTGCCGGGGCGGTGATTTCGACGGTCGGGCTGACATCGGTTTTCGTACCCACCGATCTCGATTTCCTGGGCACCAGCGCTGAGGCGCTGCGGGCCGCCAACCAGCACTTGCCATCCTTCATCGCGCATGACCGTGCGGGTTTCGGCGGTGCGTTGGTGGGTGCCGGATTCGCGGTACTTCTGATCAGCCTGTGGGGCTGGCGCCGCGGTGAGCGCTGGGTGTGGTGGTCGTTGTTGATCGGGTGCGTGTTCGGCACCGTGCCGGTCCTGGGCATCCATTTCGCCATTGGGTATACGCATTTCGAGCACCTGTTGCCGGTGTACGTGTTGGTCGTCGTGGTGGTGGTCGCCCTCACGTTGTCGAGGGCGTACCTCACCGCGCCGCCCGATCAGTCGCCGCGTATCAGCCGGTAACTGGTGACGGCCTCACCGCGTTCGTCGCTCGCGTCGATGGCGCGTCGCCGATCTTGGCTGCCTCGGCGAATTGCACCAGAAGTTCCTTCAGGGAGTCCATGAATTTCACCGCGTAGCCGACGTAAGGCTCGGTTTCGCCGTCGGAACGTTAGACCATCGCCCACGCCTGCTCGAAGGACAGCATGACGGGGTACAGCAAGGTGAGCCCCGCTTGGTAGTACACCTGTGAGAAGCCGTGGTCGGGGCCGACCTAGTTGCACCGGGCTGAGCACGTTGAGTAGTTCCTCGTGTGCCGTCACGAGATCTTGGGGACCGCTGACGATGAGATACGACAGCGGGTGCAAGATGTCGTCCCCCTGAGACATGTACCCGGCGGATACGAATGCCGCACCTCGATCAGTGACCCAAGCGGCGCTCTTCCGGGCCTGCCCGGGGGAGTCGGAGGAGAGGTTGACGATCGTCTTGCCCGGTGAGCTCGGTCTAGCCCAGCACGTCGTACATTGCGGCGTAGTGGGTCAGGCTGGCCTTGCCGGAGCTGCGATTCCGGACGGTGACCGCGTATCCGGCATTCAATGCAGTGGCGCAGGATTGCCGTGGTGCGCATGGGCGCGCGCGATATGTTGACTGATTAATGTTGTCGCAGAAAGCCACTACCGCTTCGGCCCGTGGCGGCACGCGAAGCGTGTGCGTCCAGCTGAATCCTGGCCCGTCTGGTTGCATCGCGTCCCTTCAAACAAATTCCGGCAGCTGAGAGATCCGGGACGTCTTGACCGTACGGCTAAGGCCCGGGGCGTGAATAGATGCGGAAGCCGAATTGCTTCAATGGTTGCAGTACTACGGACTCGGTAAAGCCGGTGTCATACACGGCCGCAACTTCGGAGAAGGTCGCGAAAACGACCATCGCGCCGTCGTCGTAGGAGAACGCATACCACTTGTAACTGCTATTGAAAAGATCGGCCTGCATGGGCAATTCAGCCGGGAAACGCGCAACCGTGATATCGGCCGACTCGCCATCCGGCCGAACACGTGCCGTACATATAGAACTCACGATCGCATGAGGGAATCGTTCATTTGGGGTCCGCAAGTGGTACACCGGCTGCTCGCATACCGCGGCAATCCAATCAGGCGGCCAGTACGTCACGCGGTTGATCTCTGCAAATTCATCCCCAGGTGGAAGATTATGCAATCGCACAGCCATCCGTTCACCGCCGCGCACGAGCCCCGTTGTGCTACTCGCCAGCACTACTAGCGTTGTTATTGACGCGACCGCCCCGACAAGGACGGCGGCAATCGCGCCAGCAGGTAACAGAAGTCGGCCTCGCGGTCTCCATGCACGCAGTGGAATCACCGGTGATGATTTGC
>NZ_MAEV01000005.1:0-117684 GCF_002013385.1 Mycobacterium sp. D16R24
ACAGAACTTCGGGTCCGCCGCCCAAGCCGGGGCGTCCCTGGCATCCTCGGCGCAGTCCGGTGCCGTGAACCCCATGGACGCGGTCGCGCTGGTACAGGGCGTATCCGGGGGTATCAGCGATACCGCCGACGCCGTGGGCTCCGGTGCGTCGATCGCCTCCACATGGATCAACAACGCCGGTCAGGGCGCCCAGCTCGCCGCCGATGCCAACCCGCAACTCAAACCCCAGGCCGAACAGGTTCAGCAGCTCACCCAAGCTGGCGGGCAAGTCGCTGATCTGACCGGCAAGGTAGCTGGCGGTGTCTCCCAGGTCTCCGGAATGGTCAACACCGCTTCAAGTCTCGGTGCATCCGGCATGCCCGACACGTCGGGAGCCGCCGACGCACTGACCGACACCTCGGGGTCATGGACCCGCACACCGATCAACGGGCCTGGCGATGTTCCGAAGCCTCCCACACCATCGCAGCCCTCTTCTGCCAATCAGTTACTGGGCAACATGGCCGGTGGACCCCAGCAGCCGACCCAACCTGCGTCGCCGGGCAATCCCAACGCGGGCAGCCTGCAAGGAACTCTCCAACCGCCACCCTCAGCAGATGCCGTACAGAAGCAACTCGATCTGGTCAACCAGGCACAGGACCGGGTTAAGCAAGCAGAGTCTGTCCTGAACAAATCTGCGGATCAGCGTTACCGGACTCCGCAGAATGCTCCCAGCCCTGACGAGGTGAAACGACAAGGCCAAGCGCTGTTCGACGCCCGCCGTGAGCTAACCGACCAAACCCTTGCACTCACGGACATGAATCAACGGCTCACCAACAACGGCCAACCGCCGATTCAGATCCCGCGAGTGCCAGACAATGTATCTCGGCAGGCATATCCGCCCGGACCATCTAAGGCCCAGGAATTTTCGGGGGCATTGTCTGAATTCAGCAAAAGCACCTACGGGATCGTCCCCGACATTCCTTCCGACATTCGCACCGCCACCAATTTCGACCAAGCATCAGGTGCCGACAAGGCGTCCCTCGCACTGGACGGCCTCAGTATCGTGCCTGGCCTGGGCGCGATAGGAAGAGGACTCAAAGGAGTCGAAGGCATCCGAGGTGGTGAAGCCGCCGTCCGCGCCGCAGACGACATACCCCTGCCCTCAAAACCGGTCGGCACATCGGTTATCACGGACGCAACCAAACAGGGCGGACAAGCCATCTTCCACGGCGTCGATAACCTTGGTCGCCCGACAGGCATCACAGCACGCATCACCCCCGACATGATCAGGACCGGCACCAAGGCTCCTGATTACGTTCGTCCACCTGGATTCTTGGGTGGTGCTGCTGGGCAGGCTCGCGGACATCTCTTGGCCAAGGTTCTTGGAGGCTCAGGAACTGAAAGCAGAAATATAGTCGCGCTTATCGGGAACCCCGTGAATGCTCCGGCTATGCGCGGATTTGAAGCCGTCGTCCAGGCCGCTGTTGAAAGTGGACGGACGGTTGACTATGTGGTGACGCCTTTGTACAAGGGAAACGAGCTTATGCCTGCTGCCGTACAGATCGTTGCTACAAGTTCGGAGGGCCTGGAGATCGCTGGCACCGTGCTGAACAAGGTACCCTAATAAACCACTAGGATCGGAAGGACGAACGGACATGTCCTCTATAAATGATTTGTCGGCTATTGTGGCACCGCCGGTCACAGCTAGCCGCAGTGACTCCACAGGGGGCTGGATGAACATACATTCCGCCATTGGGTTCACTACCCCAACGGACTATCGAGAAATCGTTGACACCTACGGCGCAGGGGGTTTTGGCAATTTTTTGTGGGTATACCAACCCCAGTCAGACAACAAATTCTTGGATCTCAAGACCCAGATATCGATGCAAGCTGGTGCGCTACGCGAATTGAAAGAGATCGGAGACGAAATCCCTCATCAGATTTCGTCACTAAAAGCGTGTGGCGTTACGGACAACGGCGATGTCATCTATTGGGTTACTGAACAATCTCAAGACCCTGATGGTTGGACAATCGCAGTTAACGCCCCTCGAGACGACGAATGGAGCGAGTATGATGGCTCGCTCCTTGATTTTCTGGTAGCCGTTTTTAGTGGGGCGTATGTGTGTCCCATTTTCCCGGACGATTTTCCCGGGCAGGGCGGAAGCTTGTTCAAACCTGTATAGGGCGAGCCCCGGTCGATAGTCGGCCGGATCGAAATGCAGGCATAGACTTATCAGCCGAACGTATATCTGCCCCATTTTTCCGGATGATTTCCCAGAGCAAGGCGGCAGCTATTTCACGCCGTCTGCCCAACTAGAGCTTGGCCATATTTCCATTCGATATGGATTCGCGCCGGGTCGAAATAGCTGCGATCCCCCCTGCGGTGGACAGTTCGCGCTTTCGCTTGTCGTGGTGTCGTTTGATCGTCGCTGCAGGTCTAACCGCTAAATGGGCGACATGAGCCGGTCGTGCCATGTCTTCGTGTCGTTGGCGACATTGCCGACATGAGACGACACCAATCGGTGACCTGTAGTTATGCTGCGAACGACTCCGCGACACTGCCATAGACACCCGGTGACAAACGGACGATCAACCCGTCCTGACACAGCCGTTGTAGCCGTTTAGGGGCTGCATCCTGACTTATGCCGAATTTCGCGACCACGTCTGTTGCGTTGGTAGTTGAACGAGACGCCACAAACGCCACAATCGCTGAGGCTTGGTCGGTCAGCTGCTTTTCGCTGGCCTTCCGCGCAGCCTCTGCGAGATCTGCTCCGTCTGGCGACCATCTTCCATCGTTGAAGCGCATCTTGTAGCGCGCCTCCTCCACGTCACGACCAGTCACGTGAAGCATGCCTTCTTCGTTCTGGCGTGGCCGCTCCAGCACGGTCACAAAGTCAGCCGCGCCAGCAATCCCCTGAGTACCGCTCACAGTGTCGAGAAAATCGACACTGTCTGCCTTTCTAGTGTGATGTACAGCGATCAGCGAACCCTGCTCGGGGGCAATATCTTTTCAACTCGCGCGCGAACTTGTAGTCACTGGAGTAGCCGCTTTCGCGACGCGCTCGATCCGGTGCAACTAGTTGAAGCGTGTCTACGATAACGAACCCGTCAGGGTGCTCACGCGCGAAGCTCTTTGCGACTTCTAGAGCGCTCGTCGGGTCCGTATCGAACGCCCAATTCTCGGAGCCCAGTCTATCGCCGAGTAGAAACCGGGCGCGGTCCTGCAGCCGCCGATGACCGTCCTCTAGGCCAGGTAGAGCACCGGGCGTTTGTCAGTCGGTACGCCGAACACAGGCTGCCCTTCAGCGATCGCAAGGCCGATATCCAGTACGAGCCATGACTTTCCGATCTTCGGTGATGCCGCGAGAACCCCAAACCCTTCGGGGATTAGGCCGGTAACCATCCAGTTCATAGGTGGAAAGACCTGGTTCATCAGCCAGGTGCCGGTCAGCGGCGACGGGGCGTCTGAGGTGTTCATCGACTCTCCGATGCGAACGCCGCTTCGATGTACTGATCAAGATCGCTCTTGCGATACATGACCCTCGCGCCGATTTTTCCGCTCTTCGGGCCGGCGCCAGTTGCTCGGTACCAGCGCAGAGTGGCCTCTGGCAGGCGGCAGTAATCCGCAGCCTCGGGCAGGGTGAGCAGGCCGGACTGATACTCCAGCTTGTATTCAGACATACAGGTGTTCCTTCAATACGTAGGTGGAATCAGGGCACGCGATGCCGCATGCCCCGCGAAAGCCTCTGGCTGGCTGTTCCGCCCCCCAGGGGCTGCCCCACGCTCGATTGCTGTAGTCGTCAATTCTCGGCGTTGGATGGCGCTCGTTGGCTCCTCACACATACTCCGGGGGTCCGACAGACCCGGGCGTGTCGCGGGCGTGTTTTTAACATTTTTTCCGACAAGTGTGATGATGAACCCCGCAATCCAGCGGGTACTAGCACACAGTCGGCGTCGAATACCGCCCCGGTCGAGTAGTACAAACCCGCCGAAGTTATCGGCCGGGTGAAACAAGATGCTGCTCTGGTGGACTTAGCGCAACTGGTACCCGTCAACGACACGGGCGTCATAGCCAGCCCGCAGTCAGCCCGCAGAAGCCTCGATAGCAGCCGTCAATCGCCATCAAACATCGATAGATATATCGTTGTGCCACAATATATTTCCATAAGCCGTCGTCAACCATCGACTATGACCGTTAATGCAAAAGCCCAGGTGGTATGGCCTTCTAATCCCTAGGTCGCAGGTTCGATTCCTGCCGGGGGCGCTTGCTGATCGTCAACACAACGTTTGAATCACCTGTCGTGTCGCGACGTGGATCTGCCGGGATACCCGCGAAGAAAGACTGAGTTCCCGCACATGGGGAACATCGATGACCGTAGTGACCACTCCCGGCCCATCCGATTCCCAGCGCGCACCTAACCGGTTCAGAATGGTGCGCATCGCGTAGTTCTCCGAGAGCACAGAGGCCGTGAATCGGCGTATACCGTCGGCATGCGCCGACACCGATAGCGCCTCCATCAACAGTGTTCCGATCCCGCGCCCCTGATAGTCGTCACCGACCGTGAAGGCCAGCTCGGCACTGTCTGGTTCGTCGAGGTGCCGGATGAATCGAGCATCGGCAACGACGAGACCCTCAAGGCCGTCGGGCTCATCGGTGAGGGCCCATGCGAAGTGGTCGCGGTAGTCCACCTCAAAGAGGTACGTGATCATCCGCTTACTGGGGACTCCCAGAAACCGGCGGTACACCGTTCGCCGTGACATCCTCGCCAGCCGCCGCCTGTCACCGGGGAGGATAGGCCGCAGATAGAACTGGGCGCCGTCGCGCAGATGCGCCGGAATAGGGGTAACGAAGGTGGCTAGCCGCTGACGCGCGGTCGACACCAATGCCTCTGACACGCCGGGGATTTCAAGCATCGCTGTGAACGCGTCACTGCTGCCAGCCCAGCCTCGAAGCGGTTCGGTCGCGACGACGGTCGCCGTCCGGGCGGTCCCGCGCAGGAGCGCTATCTCACCGACAACCATGCCGGGCACCACGTGCGCGACGACCGAATCCCCGTTCTCTCCGGTATGAAGAATCTCACCACCACCCGAGCCCAGGAGCAGAAACCAGTCGGCCGGTTCGCTCTGACGCATGAGCACCTGCCCGGGAGCCGCCTCAAGGGGCGAGAGCAGCTCGGCCAGCGGAGCAAGCGCACTGACCGGATTGCCTCCGAAGAACTCCAACTCTGCGAGATCGGCGGCATCGACACCCACGATGTGCACCGCCCTAGCTCGACTGGCTGAGTCTGTTCGCATGGTAGTCATCGCCGTCACGCCCGATCAGTTATTGACGGAACCACATGCGAGTCGGCCCGGATGGCGTTCTTACGCCATCAATGCAGCCAACCGGTCCAGCTTGCGCAACGTGACGTCGCGGGACTCCACCGGCAGCAGGCCTAACAGCACACGATGCACCCCGAGATCCGCATGGCGTTCGATATCTCCCGGCTGCGGCTCCAGGATGGTCGCTATCACCGGAACCGGTGGCTTGCCTTTGTGCGCTGCCAGCAGATTGAGTTCGCCGATCCCCTTCTGAAGCTCTTCCACCCCAAGCATTGTCGGCGACATCCAGCCGTCGGCGTGGTCGAGTATCCGCTCGTGGGTAGACGGGCCCATCCCCCAACCACACCGGCGGGTGCGGCCTTTGAGCAGGCCTCGGACAGTGCTTCCTGGATTACTGGAGAGATCCTGGTCATCGGCGGCGGCCTGAACTAAAGCCCGCCCACCCCTGTCCAGTTTGCAATTCGCCAATGCCAAGCCCGCTCCCCTGGCAATAATGCTGGTGGCCGGAAAGGAAACAACCATGGACAAGCTCCGTACCAGGATCGTCGTCGGGATCGCTGCCGCAGGCATGTCAGTGGGCGGTCCGTTCGGCGCCGGCATCGCCCACGCGAATGACCACACGTTCCTGGACAGCCTGCGCAACGCCGGGGTCTTCATCCACAAAGACGCCGAGCCGTACGTGATCCAGGCGGGGCACCAAGCATGCCGCGATCTGCGCAACGGCGTCCCGCCCGAAGAAGTGGGCTCGCAGTTCCCCGTGGGCTCCGGCGTCGCCCCCGCGCCCGCCCCCAACGTATACCTCGACATTCTGCAAAGCGAGCTATGCCCGAATGCGCTGAACCTCGCACCACCCCGACCGGCATAACCGCTCACGCGCCGGTACTGATCACGCCTTTACCCGCATCCCACGCCGCACGCCCTAGAGTCGGCGCAGCGGCCAGCATGTCGAACTTGGCCGCTCGGGCCAGCCACAGGCGGGCGTACTCGACGCACGGCCCCATCCACACGGCCTGACACAGCCTGGGCGGCAGGGGTTTGATGCGCCGCTTGTCCACATGCGGTTGCAGCCACGCACTCGCCTTGCTCCCTGTTGTCCCTGTACCGCTTCGCGGCGACGTTGCTGGAGCAGCATCAGCGCAGCTGACGTAGCCCTTTTGCCATAAATTGCCCAACTCACGCGATCCGCTCCCCAACTCTGTCCCCCGCATTGGGTAGGGTCCCTCGGCGTGACTCAGAGCGTGACCGTGAAATCTGTAAATGCCCGCCTCGCTGCGGAACTGGAGGTCGCCGAAGCCCAGGTCACGGCGGCAGTTCGGCTGCTCGACGAGGGTGCGACGGTCCCGTTCATCGCGCGATACCGCAAGGAAGTCACCGGCAGCCTGGACGACGGCCAGCTGCGCACTCTGGAAGAACGGCTGCGGTACCTGCGGGAACTCGACGAGCGCCGCGCCGCGGTGCTGTCCTCCATTGAGGAACAGGGCAAGCTCACCGACGACCTCAAGGCGGCGCTGCTCTCGGCCGACACCAAGGCGCGTGTCGAGGACATCTACCTGCCGTACAAGCCCAAGCGGCGCACCAAGGCACAGATCGCCCGCGAGGCCGGGCTGGAACCACTGGCCGACCGGCTGCTCGCGGACCCGAGTCTGGTGCCCGACGCGGTGGCTGCCGAGTTCCTGACCGAGAACGTCGCCGATGCCAACGCAGCACTCGACGGCGCGCGCCACATCCTCATCGAGCGTGCGGCCGAGGATGCCGAACTCGTCGGCGCCACCCGCACCAAGTTCTGGGCCGACGGCGCCCTGCGGACCACCCCATGGTCGGAGGACGCGGCGAAAACCGAAGCAGCACAAAAGTACCGTGACTACTTTGAGTTCTCCGAGCCCCTGGAGACCATGCCCTCGCACCGGGTGCTGGCCGTCATGCGCGGAGAGAAGGAGCAGGTGCTCGCCCTCAACTTCGACGGTGGTGACGACGCGCCGTATGAGGCCATGGTCGCGCAATCGCTCGGAGTCAACCTGACCGCGAAAACCCCGGCGACGCCGTGGCTGGCCGGTACGGTCCGGGTGGCTTGGCGGGCCAAGCTCATGTTCTCCGCGTCCGTCGATGCCCGCCTCAAGCTGCGCCAACGCGCCGAGGAAGACGCCGTCGGCGTCTTCGCACGCAACCTCAAGGATCTGCTGCTCGCGGCCCCCGCCGGTACTCGCGCCACACTGGGCCTGGACCCCGGGTTCCGGACGGGCGTCAAGGTGGCCGTCGTGGACGGCACCGGCAAGGTGGTCGACACCTGCGCCGTGTACCCCCACCAGCCGCAGAAGAAGTGGGACGAGGCCAAGGCCACTCTCGCGGCGTTCGTCGCGCGCCATGGGGTCGAGCTGATCGCCGTCGGCAACGGCACCGCTTCACGCGAAACCGATGCGCTGGCGGCCGAACTCATCGCCGACATCAAGGCCGCCGGCGCCAAGGCCCCGACAAAGGCAATGGTCAGTGAGGCGGGCGCATCGGTCTATTCGGCCTCCGCCTACGCCGCGCACGAGCTTCCCGACCTCGACGTGACGTTGCGGGGTGCGGTGTCGATCGCACGGCGCCTGCAGGATCCGTTGGCGGAGTTGGTGAAGATCGAACCCAAGTCGATCGGCGTTGGGCAGTACCAGCACGATGTCACTCCTGGCACGCTCGCGCGCAGTCTCAACGTGGTGGTCGAAGATGCCGTGAACGCCGTCGGCGTCGACCTGAACACGGCCTCGGTGCCGCTGCTCGCACGGGTATCCGGGGTGACGGAATCCCTGGCCGAGTCCATCGTCGCGCACCGCGAGAAGGTGGGCGCCTTCCGTAGCCGCAAGGGACTGCTGGAGGTTCCCCGCCTGGGCCCCAAGGCCTTTGAGCAGTGCGCCGGATTCCTGCGCATCCGTGAAGGCGACGACCCGCTGGACGCGTCCGGGGTGCATCCCGAGTCCTACCCGGTGGTACGCAAGATTCTGGACCGTTCGGGTGTCACCCTCGCCGAGCTGATCGGCAACGAGCGTTCGCTGCGCTCGCTCAAGCCCGCAGACTTCGCCGACGATCGGTTCGGAATTCCCACCGTGACAGACATTCTCGGCGAACTGGAGAAGCCGGGGCGTGACCCGCGGCCCGCGTTCACCACGGCCACCTTCGCGGCGGGCGTCGAAAAGGTGTCGGACCTGAAGGTCGGCATGGTGCTCGAGGGGGTGGTGACCAACGTGGCTGCCTTCGGCGCGTTTGTTGATATCGGCGTGCATCAGGATGGCCTCGTGCACGTCTCGGCGATGTCCGATCGGTACGTGTCCGACCCACACGAGGTGGTCAAGTCCGGCCAGGTGGTGCGGGTCAAGGTCGCCGATGTCGACATTCCGCGTCAGCGCATCGGGTTGACCCTTCGCCTCAACGACGAGCCGCAGCAAGGCAAGCGCCCCGAACGAGCCACCGCCGGCACTCCCCGACGCGACGACAAGAATCAGGGACGGCCAAACCAGAACCGCAGCAAGAACTCCGGTCGTCAGCAAGAAAGCCGGGCGACGGGCTCCATGGCGGACGCGTTGCGCAACGCGGGGTTTGGACGGTAGGAGCTCGGGGGAGCCTCATTTGGGTCGCGGACGAACAGGCCGTACGGGATCACACCGGGCTCAACGTTCGGCTTATAGAAACTTTCGATGCCCCAGATCGCGTACTCGGTACCGTCGATCACGACATGATCGCCGATCTGGATTGTGCGCGCCCCCAGCTCTGCTGAATCGATCATGACCACCGGGCCACGCCCGGTGATGGTGAACCACTTCAGCGCAGTCAGCTCGATCATCTACCGCCCTCGATGCTCTCGTGGCGGTGCAGAAGCGATCTCGCGTTTCATCGCCCCTCAGAACACCCAGCTGCCCGAAGCGGCCAGCACAAAGCCGTGCGGAGGGAAATCGGCCTCGCCAAGGCTTTTCCAGGCATGGCAGGCAAAGATGAAATCCTCTCCATTGCCGCTGCCACACGACATCAGAATGCTCCGAACATTGAGAAACACTTGCAATTGTTTCCCGGCAGAAAAGTGCGGGTATGTCTTGAGGTCCCCCAAAGAGCTAGATCCTTTGAGGAATCTTGCCTGCGGGGCGCCTGAGGTGCCGATATCAATACGGGCGATGTTCTCGCCGTTCGGCATTCCAGGCAGCTCACCCGCGCAGGCGACATCCGCGGGTGGCATTTGGAAGGTCCCCCACGCCTGCAGACGTAACCGGCAGTACACCCCGTCGGCGGGCGAGAAGATGTTCTCGACTGGCCACTGTTTCCCGTCGGTCGGATCGAAGCCCGCGGGATACTTGATCGAGGCCATGGGCAATGAGTCGATGTCCGGGAACTCGGGGGCCGCGATCGCTGGCGCTGCGGAACAAAGTGGACCGATCAGGTTGATCGTCACCACAGCCGTCGCAATGGCTAACTTGCGCATCCCCTCGAGCCCCATGCCGGGTGATGGTACCGAACACCGACCACTTTCGAGGCTTAGAACCGGGTGATCTAATGCCGTTGACGCTCTTCGGTAGCGGCGCAGAAACGATCCCGTGCCTCGTCCACCGTGAGACCGATGCGCACAAGGTCGTACGCCTTCTCCAACCGACACCTACTCATGCTGCCGTCCAACCGAAACCCATCGTTCTGAACCGACACGATAGGAACCAGCTGGTTCCTATCGAATGTGTAGATCCGCGTCAGCCAGCTGCGCGTGGGACCCGCCCCGTACTCCGCGAGGAGTCCATTCCCCACCTGCCAGAAGGAGCTGCCGAACAACGCTCCCTCGCGATGCATGATGTCGTCTGGCACCCCGGTGCGGACCGCGCGGAACTGCGTGGAGTCGCCGGTCGTGCGCCACAACGCCCACTGCGAATTCGGGTGCGCACCACCGGTGTCCAGTGAAAGGAGTAACTCGTCGCGGCCGTCACCGTCCAGATCTCGCAGGAGCATGACACCTGACTCGGCGGAACCCTCGATCTTCGAGCTGACCTTTTGCACCATGATCCCGCTTTGAGTAAAGATGCGAATCTGAGCGGAGGTGCCAGCCACCCATTTCTCGAATCGAAGCCCTACCGAGTCGGCTGAGGTGAGCTGACAATTCTTCGCATCCAATTGGCTGAAGACGTTCCGGCACTGCGTAAGAGAATCGACGCCCGTCCGGCATGCCGTCACTCCCGTGAGACACAGCAGTGCCGCAATCGCCATCAGCGTCACCCGGAACACAGTCACAGCGTAACGCGACTTGTCGGCACCCCTGGCTAACCTGACCCCGTGCTCACCACCGTCGCCATCCGGGGATACCGATCACTGCGCGATCTGGTACTCCCACTTACCCAGCTCACCGTCATCACCGGCGCTAACGGCACTGGAAAGTCCTCGCTGTACCGGGCGCTGCAGCTACTGGCCGACTGTGGTCGGGGCGAGATCATCGGTTCACTGGCGCGGCAGGGCGGATTGCAATCGGCCATGTGGGCCGGGCCGGAAAATCTCAAAGGCGCACGACGCACCGGCACCGTTGAGCCCACGGTCCGCACTCGACCCGTATCCATTGAACTGGGTTATGCGTCAACGGATTTTGGCTATCTGGTAGACCTTGGCCTGCCGATTCCCAGCGAGTCTGCCTTCGGTCGCGACCCGGAGATCAAGCGGGAGGCCGTGTTCACTGGACCATCGCTTCGTCCTAGCGCGACCCTGGTCCGACGGACCCGCCCCGTCGTTGAGGCACGTGCCGATTCGGGGCGCGGATTCGAGGGTTTCAGTCGCTCGCTGCCGTCATACCGCAGTGTGCTCTCCGAATTCCCGGGCAGATTCCCGGAATTAGGCGCAGTTCGGGACACCCTGCGTGGCTGGCGGTTCTACGACGGATTCCGCGTCGACATGCTGGCACCTGCACGTCAACCGCAGATCGGCACGCGCACCACAGTGCTATCGAATGACGGAAGTGACGTAGCCGCCGCCATCCAGACAATCATCGAGACCCGCAGCGACACTCTGGACAAGGTTGTCGCCGCTGCCTTCGATGGCGCCGCGGTGGCAGTCGCCGTGCGTGAGGGGATCTTCGATCTTCAGGTTCAGCAGTCCGGGATGCTGCGTCCGCTGCGGGCCGCGGAGTTGTCCGACGGCACCCTGCGTTTCCTGTTGTGGGCCGCCGCGCTGTTGAGTCCCGAACCACCGCCGCTGATGGTGCTCAACGAGCCGGAAACGTCGCTGCATCCCGATCTCATCGCTCCGCTGGCGACGCTCATTCGCGCGGCGGCCGCGAAAACCCAGGTGGTCGTGATCACCCACGCCAACGCGCTGGTGGATCATCTTGCCGCGCGGCCGTTGCGCGAGATCCTCGCCGGCGACGAGGACCGGTTCGACGCCGCCGGTTCGGCTGTGCGGCTCGAACTTGTCAAGGACTGGGGCGAGACGCAGATCGTCGGGCTCGATGCGCTCAAAGCCCCGTCGTGGCATTGGGGTTCTCGCTAGACACGCAGCAGATCACCACTTGATGAGGCCCTGTTGGGTCTGCCGGTGTCGTCCGTGGCCTAGTCGGTCATATCGTGAGGTTTCGGGGCGCACCCTGAGAGTTAGTTTCTCGTGGTGAGCCGAAGGGTTGCCAGACAACGGATCACACTGTTGGGTGGACCCTCGAACCCCAGGAAGGGAGCGCAGTGACCGAAGCGTCACGAGACAACGTTCTAATCGTGCATTGGCACGACCTCGGCCGCTACTTGGGCGTCTACGGGCATCCCGACGTATCCAGCCCACACCTGGACCAACTGGCGGCCGATGGCATCCTGTTCACCCGCGCGCATGCCACGGCACCGCTGTGCTCACCGTCGCGTGGTTCGCTTTTCACTGGCCGGTACCCACAGAGCAACGGCCTTATCGGCCTGGCTCATCACGGCTGGGAGTACCGCGCCGGGGTGCGCACACTCCCCCACATTCTGTCTGGATCGGGCTGGCGCACAGCACTGTTCGGAATGCAGCATGAAACGGCGTATCCGGCCACCCTGGGATTCGACGAGTACGACGTATCCAACTCGTATTGCGAATACGTGGTGGAACACGCGAGCCGCTGGTTGCGCAATTCCCCCAACACGCCGTTCCTGCTGACCGCCGGATTCTTCGAAACGCACCGCCCATTTCCTCGGGAGCGTTATGAACCGTCCGACGCCGGCACGGTGAATGTCCCGGACTATCTGCCCGATACCCCCGAGGTGCGCGACGATCTCGCCGAGTTCTACGGCTCGATCGCGGTGGCCGACGCCAAGGTCGGTGAATTACTGGACGTGCTGGCCGAGACGGGCCTCGATGAGAACACCTGGGTCGTCTTCATGACCGATCATGGCCCGGCGTTGCCACGGGCCAAGTCCACTCTGTACGACGCCGGTACCGGTATCGCATTGATCGTCCGCCCACCGCGGCGCCGCACCACCGAATCGCTCCGGTACGACGAGCTCTTTAGCGGGGTCGATCTACTGCCCACCCTGTTGGGCTTGCTCGGTGTCGACATTCCCGAGGAGGTTCAGGGAATTTCACATGCCGACAATATTCTGAAGTCGACGGGCGAACTGGAACAAATCCGCTCCGAGCTATTCACCGCGAAGACATATCACGATTCTTTTGATCCTATTCGAGCCATTCGAACAAAGGATTACAGCTACATAGAGAATTATGCGCCCAGGCCGGTGCTGGACCTGCCGTGGGATATTGCCGACAGCCCACCGGGCCGGGCCGTCGCCACACACATCACCAATCCCCGCCCGCATCGCGAGCTCTACGACCTCGTGAACGATCCGGGCGAGGCGCACAACCTGCTGGGACTCGATGCCAACGAGAAGTCCCAGGCCATCGCCGACGATCTGGCGCTGCGCCTCAACGATTGGCGAGAGAAGACTCTCGACGTCATTCCCTCCGATTTTGCGGGCACACGCATTTCCGAGCGCTACACCGAGACATTCCTACGCATCCATGGCAGGCCCGGAGCCAACCGTTCCGCCATCGCCGACGAGCGTGGTGTCGAACAACAGTTACCTTCGCCATGATTGCAATTCACGGCGAGCCCAATTAGTCGAATACAAAACAATTGCGGTTAGGCTACTGCGCATGCCCGACCATCCCGCCGCATATCTGGTGCTCGCATCGCAGCGCAGTGGCAGCACCCTACTGGTGGAATCCCTGCGAGCGACCGGCGTGGCCGGCGAACCACAGGAGTTCTTCCAATACCTGCCGACCACGAGCATGTCTCCACAGCCACGGGAATGGTTCGCCGACGTACAGGACGAGTCGATACTGCGTCTGCTCGATCCCTTGGACGCAGGCAAGCCCGACCTGGCGCCCGCGACCATCTGGCGCGATTACATCCGCACCGTGGGCCGCACCCCCAACGGAATCTGGGGCGGCAAGCTCATGTGGAATCAGACCTCGCTGCTCTTGGACCGCGCACAGGATCTTCCCGAGCGTTCCGGCGAAGGATTGCTCGCCGGCATCCGCGATGTGGTCGGCAGTAACCCGGTGCTGGTGCACGTGTACCGACCAGACGTTGTGTCCCAGGCGGTTTCGTTCTGGCGCGCGGTGCAGACCCGGGTGTGGCGCGGACGTCCGGATCCCGGGCGCGATGCCCGCGCCGAGTATCACGCCGGCGCCATCGCCCATGTCATCACCATGCTGCAGGCGCAGGAGGCGGGGTGGCGCCGCTGGTTCGCCGAAGAGAACATCGAACCCATCGACGTCTCGTACCCGTACCTCTGGCGCAACCTGACCCAGGTGGTCGCCACCGTTCTGGAGGCACTGGGACAAGACCCCCGGCTCTCGCCACCACCCGTGCTGGAACGGCAGGCAGATCAGCGGTCTGACGACTGGGTGGACCGATACCGGACCGACGCGGAAAGAGAGGGGCTGCCACTATGAGCGACACCGCGACGACACCTGATCTGTTGCAGGTCAACGAGCTTCGGCTGCTGGAGGCCGAAGCGGTGCACATCATCCGGGAGGTGGCCGCCGAGCTGCAGCGCCCGGTGCTGCTATTCTCCGCGGGCAAGGACTCGATCGTCTTGCTGAAGTTGGCCGAGAAGGCCTTCCGGCCGGCACCGCTGCCGTTCCCGGTGCTGCACGTCGACACCGGACACAATTTCCCCGAGGTGATCGAGTTCCGTGATCGCCGAACCATCGGGCACGACCACAAACTGATCGTCGCCTCCGTGCAGGAGACGATCGATGCCGGGCGGGTCGCCGATCCGGGCCCGGGCGCCTCGCGTAACCGTCAGCAGACCCGAACCCTGCTGGACGCGTTGGAGGCCGGCGGTTTCGATGCGGCATTCGGCGGCGCGCGGCGCGACGAGGAACGCGCCCGCGCCAAGGAGCGGATCCTGAGCTTCCGGGACGAGTTCGGCCAGTGGGATCCGCGGGCACAACGACCCGAACCCTGGTCGCTGTACAACGGACGCATCCGCAAGGGCGAACAGGTTCGTGTCTTTCCGTTGAGCAACTGGACCGAACTGGACATCTGGCGCTACATCCAGCTGGAAAACCTTGAGCTGCCCTCGATCTACTATGCCCATCAACGCGAGGTGTTCGAGCGTGACGGCATTCTGCTGGCCACCTCCGAGTACACCACCCCCGCCGGCGACGAAACTGCCGCCACCGAATGGGTGCGCTACCGCACCGTCGGCGACATGACCATCACCGGTGCAGTCCGCTCGCAGGCCACCGAGATCGAAGGGGTGATCGCGGAGATCTCCGCGGCCACCGTGTCCGAACGCGGCGAGACTCGGGCCGATGACCGCACATCCGTGGCTGCCATGGAAGACCGGAAACGAGAGGGCTACTTCTGATGAGCACCCAGACCGCGGTCGACACCCGCCAACTACTGCGTATCGCCACCGCCGGTTCGGTGGATGACGGCAAGAGCACGCTCATCGGACGGCTGCTCCATGACACCGACAGCCTGCCGGTCGACCATCTGGAGGCCGTCACCGACGACGAGGGGAACGCCGACCTCGCCGCGCTGTCAGATGGTCTGCGCGCCGAACGCGAGCAGGGCATCACGATCGACGTCGCCTATCGCTTTTTCTCCACGGAGAGCCGAAGCTACATCCTGGCCGACACTCCGGGTCACGAGCGCTACACCCGCAACATGTTCACCGGTGCCTCCAACGCGCATGTCGCCATTCTCCTGGTCGACGCACGTGCCGGGGTGCTGCGCCAGACCCGTCGCCACGCACGCATCGCAAAGTTGTTGGGCATCAAGCATTTCGTGGCCGCAGTCAACAAGATCGACCTGGTCGACTTCGATGCGCAGCGGTTCGCGGAGGTAGAGCGCGAGCTGCATCTACTGGCTGACCGGCTGGGCAAGGTGGACATCACAGTCATCCCGATTGCGGCCAAGCTGGGCGACAATGTGGTGCACCGCTCCGAGAACACCACGTGGTACAGCGGGCCGACCCTGCTCGAATACCTAGAGGGCATTGAGCTTTCGCCGCCGCAGCCCGATCCCGCCAAGCTCCGCCTGCCCGTGCAGTGGGTCTCTCGTCCCACGGCTGATCAGCGCCGCCGGTACACCGGCCGGCTAGCGGGCGGCACCCTCAGCGTCGGAGATCCGGTGGTGAATCTGCCGTCGGGAACTCGGTCAACCGTGACGGTGGTGGACACTCTGGACGAGAACCGTTCCACCGGCGTGGCTCCGCTTTCGGTGTCGATCGAATTGGCCGACGATATCGATGTGGGCCGCGGCGACGTGCTGGTGAGCGGCGCAGAAGATGCTGTGCTGCCGGTGCTGGCGCGTGAGCTCGACGCCACGGTCTGCTGGTTCACTAACGGTCCGTTGCGGGCGGGTGACCGGCTCGCACTCAAGCAGGGCACCCGGACCGTACGGGCCACCGTTCAGGCTCTGCATACCCGGCTGGATCCGGAGACCCTGGACGAGCTGGATGGCCCGGTTGAATTGGCGCTCAACGACATCGGCTCGGTCACCCTGCGCACCAGCTCGGTCGTGGTGGCCGATTCCTATGCCGACAGCAGAGACAGCGGCGCGTTCATCCTGATCGACGAGGCGTCCAACGACACTGTCGGCGCCGGCACCATCACCGAAGCGCGTGAGGTCAAACCGGAAACGCACTCACGCACCGATATCCGCTGGCACCCCTCGGCGCTGGACCGCGAATACCGTTGGGACAGCACTACTCAGCGCGGTGCGATCATCTGGTTCACCGGTCTGCCCGCATCCGGCAAGTCGACCATCGCGGTGGCGGTGGAACGCGCACTCGTGGAGTCCGGGCAGGTCGCGTACCTGCTCGACGGCGACAACCTGCGCCATGGACTTTCCGATGACCTCGGGTTCTCTCCTGGCGACCGCGCCGAGAATATCCGCCGGGTGTCGCACCTCGCGCGGCTCTTCGCCGATGCCGGCGTAGTCGCGCTGGCATCGCTGGTATCGCCGCTGCGCTCCGATCGAGAGACCGCGCGCAGCATCAACGCCGCAGCCAAGCTGCCGTTCATCGAGGTGTACATCGCCACCCCGCTGGCCGAATGCGAGAAACGAGACCCCAAGGGTCTGTATGCACGCGCCCGCGCAGGCGAGTTGAAGGGTTTAACGGGTGTCGAGGCGCCCTACGAGGCCCCGGAAAATCCTGAGCTCGTCCTCGACACCACCGGTGCCGATATCGACGGACTAGTGGCTCAGGTACTCGACGTTCTTCACCGCGCTCGCTGAGCGCGGTGAAGAACGAACCGGCCTAGGTGTGGCTGGCGGCGCGCTCCAGAACGGGACGCTGCTCGGGGCAGTACTCGTCGATCGAAGCAGATAGGAACTGCCACTTCTGCTCGGTGGAGGTGGTGCGATCGAGGTTCTTGGTCAGGAAATCGGTCGCCTGGTAGGCGTCCTTGTCCAGGCCCGTGTCCAGACGGTGGCACGCGATCTTGCCGAGGTAGGCAGTCTTGTCCGGTGGCGCGTAGATGCCGTATGAGTGCAGTGTCTCGTTGAAGCTGACGTCATCGGCATGTGCCGGGGAGGCCATGGCGATCGCGGCAGCACCCGCACCCATCGCGATCATCGCAGTAAGACTGAGTCCCTTCATGTCGGTGAGTCTACATCCGTTGACCTCAGGGGACATAGGTTCGCAGATGTCATCGTGATTGACACCACTGTCGCGACCTCAAGATCACGTAAAGAACCACGAAAACCCCTACGTCTGTGCCTACTCTCCCCCGGTGGTTTCTGCGCCTCCCTCCCCTCCCGTACCGCCGCGCGTCGCCGACCCTCGCCTGCGCAGTGCCCTCAAGGAGGACGCGCACAAACTGACCTCGGTCGGCGGACTCGCGGCACTGTCCCTGGACGCGCTGTCCTCGGTGGCCTACGGCCCGGAGGCCATCGTCCTGGCCCTGATCGCGGGCGGGGTCGGTGCCATCGCCTTCACCCTGCCGGTGGCCATCGCGATCACGGTGCTGCTCATCGTGTTGGTGTTCTCCTACCGCCAGGTCATCGCCGTGCACCCCGAAGGCGGGGGCTCGTACGCCGTGGCCAAGAAGGACCTCGGCCGCGGCGCGAGCCTGCTGGCCGCCGCGAGCCTGGTCGTCGACTACGTACTCACGGTCGCGGTGAGCCTGGCCGCCGGGGCGGCGAGCCTAGCGAGCGCCTTTCCCGCGCTAGCCCCGCATCTGCTGTCCATCACGCTGGTCGGCCTGGCGATTCTGACAATCCTCAATCTCATCGGCATCAGCGAGTCGGCCAAGGTGCTCATGCTGCCGACCTTCCTCTTCATCGCGTGCATCCTGGCGATCATCGTCTTCGGACTCGCACACTCCACTCCCGTGGCCGTCATCGGCAAGGACCTCGGCCCCGTCGAGCCTGTCAGCGTCCTCGGCATCATCTTGGTTCTCAAGGCATTCGCGGCCGGGTGTTCGTCATTGACGGGCGTGGAAGCCATCGCGAACGGCGTCCCGGCCTTCAAGACCCCCGCCATCAAACGGGCCCAGCACACCGAGGTCGCCCTGGGAATTCTGTTGGGCCTCATGCTGATCGGCCTCAGCATTCTCATCAAGGCACACCACGTGGTTCCCCGCGGTGACGTGACCATCCTGGCGCAACTGTCCGCGGCGGCCTTCGGCACCGGAATTCCGTTCTACGTCACGAATGTGACCGTGGCACTGATCCTCGGCTTCGCGGCCAACACCAGCTTCGGTGGACTGCCGGTGCTGATGAGTCTGCTCGCCAAGGACGACCGGATGCCGCATTTGTTCGCGTTGCGGGCAGAGAAGCCAGTCTACCGCTACGGCGTCGCCGCGCTCGCCGCATTCTCGGCGCTGATCCTCATCGCCAGTGACGCCGATACCCACCGCCTATTGCCGCTGTTCGCGATCGGGGTGTTCATCGGATTCACCATCAGCCAAGTTGGTTTAGTCAAACACTGGTTCGGCACCCGCACATCCGGCTGGCAGTGGAAGGCCGTACTCAATGGGTTCGGTGCGGCGCTCTCGGCCCTCGCCATGGTGGTGTTCTTCGCCAGTAAGTTCACCGAGGGCGCGTGGCTGCTCGTCATCGTCATCCCCCTGCTGATTCTGCTTTTCGGGCGCACCGAGAACTACTACCTCGGCGTCAAACGCGAACTAACCCTCGATGAATTGCCCACGCTGACACCCAATCCCCCGGACCAGACACCCCTGGTGATCGTGCCGATCGACGACATCAACAAACGAACGGTCCAGCTGCTGGAGGCGGCACTGCATCTGGGTGGCGAGGTGGTGCCGGTCACCATCAGCCGCACGGATCAGAAGGCGCACGCGATGACCAAGCGCTGGGATCAGTGGAACCCGGGACTTGAGCTGATCGTGTTGCCTACCGCGTATCGATCCCTGGTGACCCCGCTGGTGGAATACGTCAAGAAGCGGCAGGCCGACGGTCGCCAGGTGACCGTGCTCATCACCGAGATCAAGACCAAGCGGCGCTGGCACCAGATTCTGCACAACCAGACCGGAATTGTGCTGACAGCCAGCCTCATCGACCGCACCGACGCGATCGTCGCCAACTACCCGTACCGCATGAACTGACGGCGTTGCCGTCAGTTCACCACCGGCGCGGGCACCTTCTCGTCCGCAACGGTATCGGCGTGGTCGTCGAGCATGGTGGTTTCGTCGAACGGATCGGCACCCGAGAGCACTGTCTTGACCCGCTCGCGATCCGTCGTCTTGGTCCAGGTTCCGATGAGCAACGTGGCCACCGCATTGCCGGAGAAGTTGGTCAGCGCACGCGCCTCGGACATGAACCGATCGATGCCGACGATCATGCCCACACCGTCGACGAGATCGGGCCGATGGCTCTGCAGTCCCCCTGCCAGCGTGGCCATTCCGGCACCGGTCACTCCGGCCGCACCCTTAGAGGCGATGATCATGAACACCAGCAGTGAGATCTGTTCGCCGATCGACAGCGGCTTTCCCATCGCGTCGGCGACAAACAATGAGGCCATCGTCAGATAGATCGCCGTCCCGTCCAGGTTGAACGAATAGCCGGTCGGGACGACGATGCCCACCGTCGACTTCTCGACACCGAGGTGGGTCATCTTCGCGATCAATCGCGGCAGTGCCGATTCCGAGGACGAGGTCGAGACGATCAGCAAGTATTCGCGTGCCAGGTAGCGCACCAGCTTGAAGATCGATACCCGGGCCACCACCCACAGCAACACCCCCAGCACACCGAAGATGAAGATCGCGCACGTCGTATAGAAGCCGAGCATCAGTGCGCCCAGCTCTTTCACGGCGTTCCAGCCGGTCTGGCCGACCACATTGGCAATGGCGCCGAAAGCACCGATGGGCGCCAGCCACAACACCATGATGAGAACCTTGAAGACCAGCTTCTGGAGCATCCCGATACCGCGCACGATCGACTCACCGGTGGATCCGAGGGCCTGCACTGCGAAGCCGACCAGCAACGCGATGAACAGCGTTTGCAGCACGCTGCCGGAGGTCAATGCCGAGAACATCGTCTCCGGCACAATCGATTTGATGAAATGCCAGGTTCCACCTGCGGCGTGAGCCTGGTCGGCGTATTTGGCGCCCGCCCCCTGGTTGGCCCCGGACAGATGCAACCCGGTACCGGGCGCGAGCAGATTGCCCACGACAAGCCCGATCGCCAAGGCGACGGTGGACATCGCCAGGAAATATACGAATGCCAATCCGCCGACCCGGCCCACACTGGCGGCCTTACGCACGGATCCGATGCCGAGCACGATCGTGCAGAAGATCACCGGGCTGATCATCATCTTGATGAGGCTGACGAAAATCTCACCGAGTACGCCCACCGATTTTCCGAATCCCGGCCACAGCATGCCGACGACCACACCGAGCACTACCGCGACAATGACCGCGATATAGAGCCAATGCGTGCGGTCCTTGTGTTTCCTCCGTGGAACACTCTCGGTAGCCGTTGATTTGGTCGCTGTCATGGCCCCTATCGTGCCGTACCGTGACCGGGATCACAGCACGACCCCACCATCTACCCACGTCCGGCGACGATCCACCGAAAACACGGTTGACCGGCTTTCACCTGCGTTGATGGCTTGACGGGTACCCTGGCGGCCATGGACAGCAACCGCCGCGACGATGCGGCCGCCCCAGGCGGCTCCACGTCATACGGTCCGTGGTCGCAGTCCAGCCAACCGTTGGATTACCCCGAGGACCCGGCCTACGCCTCGCAGGCGTTCGAGTATCCCGCGCTCTCCAGCACCGCCCAGCCCAACCAAACGGCGGTGCTGCCGCAGCAATACGGGTCGTACGGACCTCCCCCACAGGATCCCGAGCCCCCACGCCGATCGAACACCTTCTGGCTATGGGTCGTCGGTGTGGGTGCGCTGGTCGTCATCGTCGCGTTAATCATCACCCTCGTCGTCCTTATTCAACGCGAAGATGACCGGCCCCCCACAGTTATTGCCACCCCGTCCACCCGGACGTCGACGACCACAGCACCCAGCGTGCCGAGCCTGCCGCCGATACCGAGTTTCACCATTCCGCCGATCCCGGTGAACCCTCCGACGCAAGGCAGCCAGGCCGCCACCGAGACGGTGGTCTACGAGGTCGGCGGCCGCGGCCCCGCCCTGAACGTCACCTACTTCGATGCGAGCGGATCCCTGCAGATGGAGTTCAACGTCAAGCTGCCCTGGCGCAAGGAGGTCAAGCTGAACGCCGAGCAGGTGACCAACGCCGTGGTGATTGCGGCCGACTTCTCGCACGATGTGTCCTGCACCCTGCTCGTCAACGGAACGCAGAAGAGCACCACGTCCGGGAAGATGGCGACCTGTAGCGGTATGGGCTAGCTTGAGCCGCTGACGTTTTCGCCGGTCACCGGGTCATACCGGGGAACCTTAACGAAGATCACCGCCACCAGTCCCAGCGCGATCATCAACACCGGCCCGGCGATTCCCGCACGGGTGGCGTGGAAGAGCAACGCAAACGTGGCGAACAGCCATGGGCCCGCGAAAGAGACCGCCCGCCCCGTCATGGTGTAGAGACCGAAGACGAACGCCTCCCGGCCGGCTGGCGCCATGCGCAGCACTAGCGTTCGGGCCGCTGACTGCGGCGGGCCGACGAACGCCGCGATGGCAAGCCCACAGATCCAGAACGCGGACTGACCCGACAGACACATCATCAGGACGCCGAGGGTGACGATCGCGGCAAGCGAGCCGACGATGATTCCCTTGGAACCCAAACGGGTATCGATTAACCCACCCAGTACCGCGCCAACTGCCGCCATCACGTTCCCGGCGACCCCGAACAGTGTGATGTCGGCGCCGGATAAGTGAAAGACCCCGCTGGCGATGACCGGGGTCAGTGCGAACATCGCCACCATCCCATCGCGGAAGATCGCACTCGCGATAAGGAAGTAGATGATGCGCCGGTCCATGTGCCACTGCTCGACAAGGTCGCGCCACAACTCCCGGTACACCCCCAACAATCCGGGTGAGCTGGGCAGTGGGGCCCACGGATCAGGTACCGGCCGGGATAACACCAGCGGCAGCGCGAACACGACGAACCACGCCGCCGCCAACAAGGCCGAGACGCGCACGTCGAATCCGTCGGCGGCGGGTATGTGGAAAAGCCCACGGGTCGGTCCATCCCCCGAGATGAAGCCCAGATAGCACACCAGAAGGACAACGACACCGCCGATGTACGCGGCCGCCAGGCCGAGGCCGGAGACCCGCGAGGCGTTGGCGGGCGTGGTGAGCCCGTGCATCATCGCGTTGTACGGAACCTGGGCCAGCTCGTTGAACACCGAACCCGCGCAGTACAACCCGAGACCCAGCCACAGGTAGCGGTTGTCCTCGCGCACCAGGCTCATCGTGCTCGCAACGAGCACCACCAACGTGGTGAGTGTGCCCAGCGCGACACGGCGCCGCCTCGGGGTGTCTGCCCATACCCCGATCACCGGCGCGAGCAGAAAAACAAGAACACCGCCCAGACCCATCATCCAGCCGAGGAGGCCCTGCGGGACGCCATCGGGCATCCCCGCGCCGACTCTGCCGGTCAGATACGGCGTGAAGATGAACATCACGATGACGGTGTTGAAGGCCGCAGACCCCCAGTCGAACGCCGCCCAGGCAGCTATCCGGCCGCGTGAGACAGGGGTGTTCAATTGTCGGCCGGGTCCTGGGTCTTGACGCCCCACAGGCTCCTCGACCCCAGGCATGCTCATTCCGACCAGCGTAACCTGGCGCGCGCTGGGCAACCTTTACCATTGCCCCATGCCGATACCCGCACCAAGTCCCGATGCCCGCGCCGTTGTCACCGGAGCCTCCCAAGGGATCGGAGCGGCACTCGCCGAAGAGCTTGCCGCCCGCGGCCACAACCTCATCATCACCGCCCGTCGCGGCGAGATCCTCAGCGACCTCGCGAACACCCTGACCGAGAAGACGGGTGTGATCGTGGAGGTGCGTGCGGTGGACCTCGCCGACCCCGGCGCGCGTGATGCCCTCTGCAAGGAGCTGTCCGAGCGCAACATCTCGATTCTGTGCAACAACGCCGGTACCGCGACGTTCGGGCCGATACGCGGCCTGGACCCCGAGGGCGAACGCAAGCAGGTGCAGCTCAACGCGGTTGCGGTGCATGACCTTACGCTGGCGGTGCTTCCCGGCATGCTTGAGCGTGGCGCCGGCGGCATCCTGATCTCGGGATCGGCGGCCGGAAACTCCCCGATTCCCAACAACGCCACCTACGCGGCGACCAAGGCATTCGCAAACACCTTTTCCGAGTCGCTGCGTGGTGAACTCAAGGGCACCGGGGTACATGTCACGCTGCTCGCGCCCGGACCGGTGCGCACCGTCGAGCCCGACCCCGCCGAGGCGTCGATCGTCGACAAAGTGGTTCCAGATTTCCTGTGGATCAACGGGGAGTACACCGCGCGGGTCTCACTAAATGCGTTGGAACGCAACAAGATGCGCGTCGTCCCCGGCATCACGTCGAAGGCAATGTCGGTGGCCGCCGGCTATGCGCCGCGCGCCATCGTCGCGCCGATAGTGGGCAGCTTCTACAAGAAGCTCGGCGACTAACCGTCGCCGCGCAAGTCCAGTAGCGCCACCCTGGCCGTCTCGACCTTCCCCGGATCGAGCGCGCGCTGCGGGTCGATGATGACACCCTTCGACCGCAGGAACACATCGACCGAGACCCACAATGTCTCGGCCAGGCGTTCGCCGGCGGTCTCGTCAGGTGCGGAACCCCGAGCTACTCGCCATAGCGCCGTCGTCGCCGCCGTGCCGATCAACGCGGCGGCCAGCTGATCCGCGCCGGCCGGATGTACGTTGACGCGCTCAAGAAACGACGAGATCACCGCGGCGAGTTCGGCGATCACACCGTCGTCACGCAGAGCCGGGGCCTGCTTCCCGCGCACGCTCACCATCTGATGTTCGACGAGGAAGCGGGTCGATTGCGGGAACCGTTGCACCAGCTGAAGAAAGACAGACGCGGCGCGCTGCGCGGACTGTCGCGGCGGGATGCATATGTCGACGGCCGCGGTCAACTGGTGCCGTACTCCCGCCACCATGGCCTGTGCCACCGAGTCGAAGAGATCATTGCGGTCTTCAAAATGCCGGTACAGCTTGGGTTTAGCGGAGTGCGCCACGCGCACGACATCCTCCACCGTGGCCGACGGGCCGTTTCTCTCGATCGCGACCACTGCCGCAGCGACAAATTTCCGGCGCACTCGCACCTTGTGCTGCACCCAGCGTTCACGCCGGGCATCACCGTGACCTGACATGCCATTGACGCTACTCTAAGTACCCGGTACTTTTCAGTACCATCTAAGAAGTTGGCGGACCGAACAGCGAGAGGCACGTCATGTCACAAACGCCCATCGTCGAAGACGACTCACCCATCGAGCGCACGGCAGTACGGCTCCTGCGTTCATCGGTCGAGCGCTCCTATAACCCGGAGGTGGACGTCGATTGGGACGCGCCCGACGTTCCGGGCCTGCGCTATGTGCCCGACAAATACATCTCGCTGTACGGCACAAAGATCTTCGACCGGATGACCGAGGACGAGAAGATTCGGCTCGGGCGCCTGGAGGCGTCAGCCCTGGCCAGCTGGGGCATTCTTGCCGAGAGCGCCCTGATGCACCCCATGCTCAAGCTGGCCTCAGTCAGTGATCCCCGCAGCGCCACAGCGCAATACGCGCTAACCGAGGTCGCCGACGAGTGCCGCCACTCGGTGATGTTCGGCCGCCAGATCAACACACTGAGTGATCGCAGCTATGACCCGCCGATGATTGCCCGGGCCTTGGTGGGCATCACCGCCCTCGCCCCGCTGTCCGCGACGATCTTCTCGATGATGCTCATGGTCGAGGAAATACTGGACCGGCTACAGCGTCAGACCATGAACGACGAGACACTCCAGCCCCGCACCCGGGCGATCGCCAAAATCCACGTCGTGGAGGAGGCCCGACACATCAGCTACGCGCGCGTGGCGCTGAATCGTGCCGTCGCACGCACCGGCCGCGCCCGTATGGCCGTGGAGCGCTTGATCGTTGCCGCCGGTGCGGCAGTGGTGCCACTGGTCATGGTGCAACCGGCCGTGTATCGCGACGCCGGACTTCCGCCCATGCGCACCGCGTGGACGGCACTACGCAATCCGCACTATCACGCGAATCTGCGGTTCTTCGGCGAGCGCCTGGTCCGCGTCATGGATGAGGCCAACATGATCGAAGGGCGACTGGTGGAGCACCTCTGGCGGCGCTCCCGCATGCTGCCCAAAGATTTTGTCCCACAATCGAAACGAATCGAAGCAGACTAACTGTCAGTGACGGCGCCGGCCGGTGCCGGCGGCGCGGCTACTTGCCCTTTGATCTCATATTGCGGATGAGCTCCCTGCCCAGCGCGTTGAGGAAGCTCTGAAAACTCCGGTTACTGAGCAGACGCTGCCACCAGCGCGGCTTTTCGGGCGCGGGCTTGGCACCCTTCTTCGCCGGAGCCTGGTCAGCAGGAATCTGGTCGGCCGGGGCCTGCTGCGCCGCTCTCTCTTGCAGGATCTCGTAGGCGGATCGTGAATCGACCGTCTGCCCGTACTTGGATTGCAACGGGCTCGCCGCAGCCGCGGCCTTGATCGCGTCGTCGCCTATGGCCCCCATCAGCGAGCGCGGAGCGCGCAGCCGGGTCCACGCGACCGGGGTGGGCGCACCCACCTCGGACAGCACGGTCACGATCGCCTCACCGATACCGAGCGAGGTCAGGGCCTTCTCGAGGTCGTACACACCGGTCTTGGGGTAGGTGCGCACCGTCTTGGTGAGCGCCTTCTGATCGTCGGGGGTGAACGCGCGCAACGCGTGCTGGATTCGCGCACCCAGCTGCGAGAGCACGTCGTTGGGGATATCGGTGGGCAACTGGGTGCAGAAGAAGACACCGACACCCTTGGAACGGATGAGCTTGACCGTCTGCTCCACCTGCTCCAAGAACGCCTTGGATGCGTCGGTGAACAGCAGGTGCGCCTCATCGAAAATGAAGACGAGCTTGGGCTTGTCGACATCACCGACCTCAGGCAGGACGGTGAACAGGTCGGCCAGGATCCACATCAGGAACGTGGAGAACAACGCCGGGCGCGCAGCCTGGGTGCCCAGCTCCAGCAGCGTGATGATGCCCCGGCCGTCTGCGGTGCGCATCAGGTCGGCCGGCTCGATCTCGGGTTCCCCGAAGAACGTATCGCCGCCGTCGGCCTCCAGATTCACCAAGGCGCGCAGGATGACACCGGCGGTCGCGGCGGACACCCCACCGATCGACTTCAGATCCGCCTTGCCCTCATCACTGGCCAAGTAGGTGATGACCGAACGCAGATCCTTCAGATCCAGCAGCGGCAGCCCCTGCTGATCAGCCCAGTGGAAGATCAGGCCCAGCGTTGATTCCTGGGTAGCGTTGAGCCCCAACACCTTCGACAGCAGGATGGGGCCGAAGCTGTGAATGGTGGCACGGATCGGAACTCCCATACCCGTCGTCCCGAGCGACATGAATTCCGCCGGGAACCCCGAGGGCGCCCAGTCGTCGCCGGTATCCTTGGCGCGGGCGGCGGTCTTGTCGTTCGCCTCGCCGGGCTTGGAGATGCCCGAGAGGTCGCCCTTGACATCAGCCATGACTACGGGAACTCCGGCGGCGCTGAGCTGCTCGGCGATCACCTGCAGCGTCTTCGTCTTACCCGTGCCGGTGGCACCGGCGATCAGCCCGTGACGGTTCAGGGTCGCCAACGGAATGCGGATCCGCGCGGCAGGGTCGACGGTACCGTCGACGATGACAGACCCCAGTTCAAGTGCTTGACCCGCGGTGGCATATCCAGCGGCGATCTGCTGTGCGGGGGTGGTTCCCGCGGTGGTCGGCTCGGCCATGGCAACGACCCTATCGGCTCATCGCCGAGATGACATCTGTGCACACGAAACACGAAACACCCCGTTCGTGGATGTCCTCTCGGCGTCACCGGTAGCTCCGACCGCTACTGTGGTCAGACTGTGAGTGCTCCACGCGAAGAACTGGTCTGGATCGACTGCGAGATGACGGGGCTCGACCTCGGCTCGGACAAACTGATTGAGATCGCCGCCCTTGTCACCGACGGCGATCTCAATATCCTCGGCGAGGGCATCGACCTCGTCATTCACGCCGATGACGCGGCCCTGGCCGCGATGCCTCCGGTGGTCAAGGACATGCATGCCAAGTCCGGGCTCACCAATGAGGTCCGCAAGTCGACGGTCACCCTGGAAGAGGCCGAGGCGCTGGTGCTCGACTACATCCGCCAGCACGTGTCCTCGGCCAAGGTCGCTCCCCTGGCCGGGAACTCCATTGCCACCGACCGCGGATTCATCGCACGGGATATGCCGCAGCTCGACGACTTCCTGCACTACCGGATGATCGACGTCAGCTCCATCAAGGAGCTCTGCCGCCGCTGGTACCCGCGGATCTACTTCGGCCAGCCCGACAAGGGATTGGCCCACCGGGCCCTCGCCGACATCAAGGAGTCGATCCGCGAGCTGCGCTACTACCGGCGCGCGGCGTTCGTTCCAGACCCCGGGCCCTCTACCAGTGACCTTGTCGCGATCGTGGCGAACCTGGATAACGCTCCGGATACCGATTCGGCCTAAGACGCCCTCACCGGTTAAGATCGTTCACGCCGCTTCGCGCGGCAATGGTGGCTGTAGTTCAGTTGGTAGAGCACCAGGTTGTGATCCTGGCTGTCGCGGGTTCGAGTCCCGTCAGCCACCCCACCAAGAACCATCGCCCCACCCGCTATTACGCGGGTGGGGCGATGTTGTTCACGGGGTCCATGCAATAGCGGTGCGATATGGGGGTTCGTGAACGGCGTGGCTGATCGACTTCTGGCACTGGTGGACGACCGCTCGCGTCGTCGCTGCCGCTGCCGCCGGAGTCGGAGTCGGAGTCGGAGTCGGAGGGGACCATGGCGCTGGTAACCGGCTCGACGGCAATCCGGACCCTGCGGCACAACCGCAACGCCACGCAGCGGTCAACACGGCCGATGATGACTGCGACGCTGCGGCCATCGGGAGAAAACAGCGCTGCGTTGACGGTGACCGCAGCGTGATCCCGTTCGTTCGCCACCGGTACTCGAAACCGGTCGGAGTGTGGACGCCGGGATACACAGCGCGGAACGAGTTCTACGTGCTCAGCGATGAGCGCGATGAAGCCGGACTTCACCACCAACGTGGAGGTCCGGTCGAACTGCTCGGCGACCTGATGCCTGATCTCTTCCTCGAAGTCGTCCGAGAACGATGCCATCTGGCACAGCCATAGCGGTGCCTGCCATGCAACCGCTGATGCAACGAGTCATGCAATACCGTCGTTGCATCGGGGCGGTACGTCGGTGTACCCAGATGCCCACAGGATCCCATTCATGGTGGAACTAATAGGGCTCCGAACGTCAGGTTCAACCCAACCGACCAAGGGCGGCACTGCGCAGGCTCGCGGAGGACGGGAAGGACCGGCTGTACAAAGTCGGCGTGACAGCTCCTGACCTCTGCGCATACCGCCGCGCACAGTCGGGACAGCATTAATGACCACAGGCGACGGAATATGTCGAGAGGAGTCGAACTCCCCAACTAGCGTTGGGCCGCGACCCTATATATTTCCCACACGCCTGCTTGCAACTGTCAAAGTTGTTCCTCGCGGTAGCCAAACATTTCTTTGTTGTCTCGACATCAGTTTGAGGATAGTTACATAATTGCACTTCTTGGCGGTTCTTATCAGCACAGACTTGGAGGCAACCATTCTTCGAGACGGAGTCACCTCCGCTGCATGCCATGCCTGAAAAACCTAGGAGTGCGATCGCCACGACCGCCACGAATTGCTTCATGTTCACATTCCTTTCGATTCGGCTATCTGCCATGACAGATATCGCGCTCGCAAGATTTGTATCGCAATTGCCGCAGGCCGGTCACTGATACTCATATGTGGCACGTACGCTGACAGACCAACCTTTGTTCTGATCTTTTTGTATGAATGAGCCGACTAAGACATGCGTTTCATTTGCATTCGCCGGAATGTTTCTTGATACTAGACCGCCGATAACATTATCACGCACCTCTACCTCACCCTTGACGTAGATGGGTACACTAATGGAGCTGTCGACGTAAAAGTCGGCACCGTAATCATAGCCTTCCGAATCTGTTCGACTTTGGTGATATAGCCTAATACTCTCCGCCGCACTCGCTTCAGGAGAACTGAAGCCGCCTAAGGCGAGCAGAATAAGCAAAGAGAAGTGCGTTGCCTTGAGCGCGATTTTCTTCATGCCGCCAACTCCTTGCCGCTGAGATTCCCGGTGGCATCAAGCTAAAGACTGAATGCTCACGTACACGAGTGCCGAAAGTCCCCTTAAGTAGCAGCGAACGGCCTTTCGTCACCGTGTAGGCAGCCAGAATCTTTTCGTGTTTGCATATCGATAAAGGTCGTTCAATATTGCTGGGCGCACTGACCAACTAGCGTCGATATCCGGACATTTTTTAAGAAGCATTTAGTTCTGCATCGAATCTGTGCATAGAGGGGCCGAAAGACCCTTGTACTGATCATCTGGGCAGCGAAGGCTGGTCGAAGATTGAAGTATGTGATGACGCGGAAGGCGATCCCGGGCTGCCCAAATCGGAACGACCGGCTTTTAACGCCGAGACAAACGGCGACGATCGACCGCCGTCCGCGTGACGACATCCAGCAAACCGGATATCTGGACTTTACCTATATGGAGAACGTATCATGACCGAATCATCGGACAAGCCAGGAGCCTTCCCCAGACGGCTGGAAGAACCGCCGCATTACCCGGGCGCCACTCCGCAGGAAATTTCTTTAAAGAACGGCTTGGGCGTGGCGTCGCTGATAATTGCGGCGACCGCATTGGCGTCAGCCTTATCAGTGTTCGTGTCGACGACGGTCTGGTGGGTTTCCGGCGGCGAGATCCTACGTATCGTTGCGCGCTGTTCGGTTTTCGGCGGCGTAATCCTCGGCATCGTCGCGGTGGTGATCGGGTTTGCCGCGAGCGGCCGCGTCAAACGCGGCGAAGCTAATAACGGCCGATTTGCGATTATGGGGATCGTGCTGGGGTGTGTTGCGATCTTCCTCCTCCTGGCATTCATTGCGTGGGAGACCGTAGGCACTGCGTCTTTCGATCATGTACGACTCACTAGATCCGCTTTGCCGACGACCACCGCTGCCGTGGCCATACAGGGCACATCGCCTAGATAACAATCGCGCTACGTCAAAGGTAGGGAGTCGGACATGTGGTTCTTCAGCTGGCCTAACCTAGTGCGCGTATGGGGAGTCATCACCGTCGCAGCCCTTGGCGTATCCCTCATGCCGTTGGCGGCGCAGGCAGACGTGTTTGGTCGATTGTTTTATGAAATCGTCGTGACCACACCCGGCACGAAGAGCCAGGGCTGGCACGGCGTGCTCTACGATGGAATTGGCAAGCCGATCGAGTCTGTGCCCGGACAAGCGGTGACCATGCCCGTGGGCCAATTCGTCAGCGAGATTGGTGAATTCGTCAACGTAGCCTGCAACGCGCCCTGGGACGCTTGCGGCATGATCCGCACCGACATGGCTGAATCGATGAAGACCCATCAAGCGAACGTCATCATGGATTCAAATCCTTGGCTCTATCGCGTATATGTGGAAGCCGAAGGCACCGAAAATGAGCTGTGGACGGGCATCCTGTTACATGGCGGGATAGGTATCGCGCCAGCCATCAAACCGATCGACACACCGATGGGCCAGTTCCACTCCGGCAACACGGCAGCCACGAGTTGGCCGCGCGAGGGTTGGTTTCCGGTGAGCTGGCGCGCATACGCTGCCGATGTCGCTGCCGCACCGCCCCGTGGCTGACCACAACGCTCGCGGATCAGACCTCGGAGCAGCCGCGAGCTTCCTGATCCCAAGGGCCTGACAGATACGTTTCCAGAGTCTCGCCAGCTATCCATAGGCTGGATGGCTCCAGTGGTTTAAGTGCCGTGGTGGCGTCAATGTGGATCATCGTGTCGGGTGGATCCGCCGCACGGGTATGTCGGATCAAGCTGTCACCTATTCGTACAGCAAACCAATTTCAACGACATGCCCCGCATCCACAGTGGCATATCGAGGTTTGGAGCCGTCCTCTTTCCGCTCAAGATCATCTTCTACCGCTAAGCCCCGGGCGGTGACTTTCGGCTCTGTATCGGCGGATTGGCTGTAGAGATAATTATCCCGGCGCCTCAGCCGTGAGGAGTCTATCTGCCATCGAAGATATGGATAGTAATGCCATGGTTCGCAGTAGGATTCAGTCGAAGGAACTGAACGTAGGCCTCATGACTCAGGAATTTCTGAAGTCGGAATATATCGACCACACATACGCAGGTTGGCCAATCGACCAACGTCTCGAAGGTTTCCTCCGCCATCGCAATATTGCCAAGACATCTTACGATGGCGACGTCCATAACGTGATTTTAGATTGCATCATGGCACATATTGGTAAGCAGTCTCACGGATCATTTGGTGGCGACGGATACTGAAACTGTTTGTCACACAATAGAAGTCTGGCGGGGATTGCGTTCGTATCAATACAGGACATAGCCATACGCCCGTGAACGCGAGCGATAACTAGGAAGGTCACTCATATGAAAGAAGTTGATCTGGCGCAGATGCGTCATGAAGCATTGGATCGGGTGAGACACTGCGAGAAGTTTGAGCAGCGCACCGTGTACGACAATCTGGACCCGGCGCACCGCGACTACCTCGCCTGGTGCCAGCGACTCGCCCAGGTGGAGGCTCTCGTCACAATCAGCGGGGAGCTCGCGCAGATACGTGAGCACATGGAAAAAATAGGCCTCAACCAAGACTGATAGTCGATCGCCCGGACAAGTCAGGCGCTGATATCACCGAACGGACCCCGGACCCATCGCATCTGGTACTACCCTGCAAACGACTCAACCTTTCGCTTCCACATCCACCACCGGGGAGTCATCATGTCAATCGCGCTGTCAACCGTTCTGCGCACATCTTTTGCCGATGCCGTCGCTCGAACCCGGGATGCCTTGGCGCAACAGGGCTTCGGAGTGCTTACTGAGATTGATATGAAAGCCACACTCAAGGCGAAGTTGAACGAAGACATGGAGGACTACCTCATTCTCGGCGCCTGCAGCCCACCCCTGGCCCACCGCGCGGTAAACGCGGACCGTCAGATCGGCTTACTGTTGCCGTGCAACGTCATCGTGCGGTCCGACCCGGATGACGATATGTCCGTCATCGTCGAGGCTATGAACCCGCAGATACTGGCCGAGGTTACCGGCGAACGCGCTTTACGAGATATCGCGGACGAAGTTACGAAGAAAATGCAGGCCGCCATCGATTCACTGCACATCACAGCACCACCTCACTGACCTGATTCGGTACGTGGGCATCTGCCGAACGTACGCAAAGCTCCGGTATGAAATCCGGCTCCTCACTGTCACAGCGAATTAGGGCGTCACATGAGAGCCGGTGACTTTCGGGGCTGTTGAAGGTCTGATTGACTCTTTGACCTGCCCTGCGGATCGGTTACCCCGGCTGGTGTGAGGATCGGGCCTTTTCTGAAAGGCTTTCGATCACGCCCAAGCCGTATCCGAAGGAGTTTCGAAATGATGTGGTGCGGAGTGCGCGCCAGGGTGATGCGCCGCTGACCCGGATCGCCGCTGATTTCGGCGTGAGCGAGGCGATGGTGCATAACTGGCTTCGACGTGCCGATATCGAGGACGGGGCCCGTTCCGGTGCCACAGTGGCCGAGTCCGCTGAACTGCGGGAGTTGCGCAAACGCAATCGGCCGCTGGAGCAGGAGAACGAAGTGCTGCGGCGGGCGCCCGAATCAGGGTGCCGGTCGCGGTGACCTGCCGGGTGCTGGGCTTTTCGAAACAAGCGTACTACCAGTGGCGCAACATACCTGTGTCGCAGCGTGATTGGGAGGATGCCCACATGGTGAACGCCGCCCGCGATGTGCATGCCGATGATCCTGGGTTCGGATATCGGTTCATCGCCGATGAGCTGGCCGAGCAAGGATTCACCGCAGGTTCACCAGGATTTCACCGCGCAACATCCAAATCAGTTGTGGCTCAGTGACATCACCGAACACGCCACAACGGAAGCAAAACTGTATCTCTGCGCGGTCAAAGACGTATTCTCCAACCGGATCGTGGGCTACTCTATCGACTCCCGGATGATCGCGACAGGCCGTCTCGGCCCTACGCATGGCCATCGCACGCCGCAATCCCGTTGACACAGTGGTTTATTCCGATAGAGGAAGCCAATTCCGATCCAGAAAATACGTCGGGGCATTGGCCCCTGATGGACTGATCGGGTCGATGGGCCGAGTCGGCGCCTGCGGCGACAACGCAGCCATGGAATCGTTCTTCTCCCTGCTGCAACGCAACGTCCTTGACACCCGCCGCTGGCATAGCCGCGAACAGCTGCGCATCGCGATCGTCACCTACCACCGCCGCCGCCGGCAACGCACCCTCGGTAAGCCGACACTCGGCTTTACCAAGCCCTCGCGTGGGTCGGTATCGCCGTCGGCACCCTGTTTATCGTCGCTACAGTCTTCGTGTCCGGCCCTATTCGCTGGATGGTCCACCGGTAGTTACGACGGGTGGCACCGCATTCATGCTGATCACTCGTGGCTGGATGGCTCCAATGGGGGACCCGCCCGACGATGGGGTCCCGGCGGCATGATGAAGCTCGGGCAGCCTCCCACCCCACCGATGCCGCGTCCTTAAGTCAAGGCGTTGTCGAGGCGAGCACCGCGGTTGTGTTTGTCGGCTCAAGCCACGTATCAACTCTGCAGCGCATGCAATGGGTGGTAATTGTCTGCGGCTTCCCTGCCGTATGCACCAGCACGGCCCGCGAGCCGACGGCTCATACCATCGCTACCTGGGATCGAGCGATCAAGATCGGTTTCAGGAAACGCCCTCTGTAGGCAATACGTTTCACGACACGATCTGCCGCAAACCAACAGGCACGAAAAGCATATATCGACAGTGACTGTTGTCAACTTCATGTAGCAAACTATATTTGCGAAGCGACGCGGCGGCGAGGAATCCACGTCGCGCATGCTGGCATCGATCACACATGAACGAGCCGATCAATATTGACGCCATGACCAGGCATGTCGAAGGTTGCCAATCTGGTTACGTCACGATCCAGTCTTTACCAACATTGGTATACGGGAACTGGTAACGCGTGTCATACTCTTCGCGGGCTAACGTCCACCCATTACTTCCATGCCTGCTTCAAGGGGTACCAGTGACCGTGACAACCGCTAACGAGTCCACTCGAAATTTCACTCGCACTCGTAACGGGTACGACCCGATCGAGGTCAACGAGTACATCAGTCGACTGACGATCATGCATCAGTCCGGACTGAACGACGTGGAGACTCTCAAGGCTCGCCTCGAGGAAACCACCAAGCAGGTCTCCTCCCTCAAGGACGAGGTGTCGAACCTCAACGACACCTCCCCCTCGGCGCACGCGATGACCGACCGGATGGCCAAGATGCTCCGCATCGCCGTCGACGAGGTCTCCGAGATGCAGAGCGAGGCACGCACCGAGTCGGCCGCGCTGGTCGCCGCCGCCAAGTCCGATGCCGAAGCCATGCGCACTAAGCACAAGGAAATGCTCGCCGACATGGCAGCGCGGCAGAGCGCGCTGGAGACCGAGTACACCGAGGTCATGGCGCGGGCGCGCGAGGAAGCCAATCAGATTGTCGCCCAAGCGGTCAGCGAGTCCGAGCGGCTACGCTCGGCGGAGGCAAAGCGGCGCGAAAAGGCCGAGACGGAACTGGACGAAGAGCTGACCAAGCTGCGTACCGAGACCCAGTCGACCGTCGATGAGCAGCGGCGCGGCACGCAGGCCGAGTGCGAGAAGCGCCTTACCGATGCCAGGGACGAGGCAGATCGCCGCCTGCGCCTGGCCGACGAGCAGATCGAGCGCCGCCTGGACCAGGCCCGCCGCTCGGTGGAAGAGGTTGGCCAGCAGCGCATCTCGATCCTAGAGCAGCTCATGAGCGTGCACGGCAAGCTCGAGAGCATCCCGTCGATCCTGGAGTCCGCCTACCGCGACCGCGACAACTCCAAGTCGATCATCATGGTGCCGTCCAAGCGCGTGCTCGACCAGAAGGTCATCGAAGGCTAATTATTACCCGAACTACGAGGAGGCCCCCGTCACGCTGATGCGTACGGGGGCCTCCTCGTAGTTCGGGCTACTGCTGCCGGGTGTTTCCGGCCTTCCACTGCGACCACGGGATGTTCCAGTCACCCAGGCCCTCGGTACCGGGTAGCACCGGGCCGACGGTGTTGGAAACGATCACAATGTCGCCACGTTTGGTGTTCTCGTAGAACCATTTTGCGTTCGTGGTGCTGACATTCAGGCAGCCATGGCTGGTATTAGTGCGCCCCTGCGCGCCGACCGACCACGGTGCAGCGTGCACGTAGATCCCGCTGTAGGACATCTGGGTGGCGTACTGCACCTTGGTGCGGTATCCGTCGGGCGAATTGACCGCGACGCCGTAGGTCGAGGAATCCATGATCAGATCCTTGAACCGCTCGCCGATGATGTAGGTGCCGTTGTTGGTGGGCGCCTTGTCCTTACCCATCGAGGTCGGCATGGTCTTGATGATCTCACCGTTGCGCTCGACGTTGACGACCTTGTTGTTGTCATCGACGCGGCTGATGATCGCGTCGCCGATGGCGAAACGGGACGTCACGTTGTCCTGTCCGAAGACGCCGTTGCCCAGGTCCACCCCGTAGGTGTTGACCTTCACGTCAACAGACGTTCCGGGCTCCCAGAACGCCTCTGGGCGCCAACGCACTTCGCGGTTGTTCAGCCAATAGAACGCACCCTCGACCGGCGGGTTCGTGGTGATCTTGATCGCCTTCTCAGCCGCGGCCCGATTCGGAATGCTCTCGTCGAACCTGATGGCGACCGTCTGACCGATGCCGACTACCTCACCGTCGCCCGGCATGACGTACGGCATCGTCATATTGTCCGGCGAATGGGTGCGGAATGTCGCATTGGCGCGAGCCTGCCCGCCGAGGCCACGGGCATCGGCGCTCAGGGTGTACTGGTTGTCATAGCCGAGCGGCTCGGTGGTCGACCAACTCACACCGTCGGGACCGACCTCGCCGGTGATCTCTTTGCCATCGGAGTTGACCATGGTGACGGTTCCGAGCACGCCCTCGCCCGCGGTCACAGTCACGGGCGCATCGACCGGGACGCCGACGGCGCCATCCTTCACTGACATCGCCAACTTGGGCACCAGCAGATCGGCGTAAGGCGTTGCCTTGTCAATGACTTTCGGCGGTTCCTGGGACGCGGTACTCGAGCATCCGGCCAGCACAGCCATTGCCACGAGCGGGAGAACGAGCACGGACGCCCACCGCCGACGCGCGCCAACCAACAGGCGTGGACGACCCTGGGTCATGCTTTGCTCCCTTTGAATCTCGTGCATGCGAATTCAGCCATGATTGTACGGGCTCGTGAAGGTCGACGACCACCTCAATCAACGCGACCGGGCTATCGCGGGGATGACAATTTTCGTTACGGGCTCCGGGGCTGCTAAGGTCTTCCACGCACGTTCACGCGCCGTTAGCTCAGTTGGTAGAGCAGCTGACTCTTAATCAGCGGGTCCGGGGTTCGAGCCCCTGACGGCGCACCACCAGAGACGCCTCGTTCCCACATTTGGGAGCGAGGCGTTTCATTTATCTCCAGGTCCCCGGGAATACCAGGCGCCGGCTCGTGTTGGGTTGACCGTGACGGTTCCCCAGGTAGTCCCCAATGTGACGCTCAATTCCGGTACCACGATTCCCCAGCTCGGCTACGGGGTATGGCAGGTGCCCGACGATGAGGCACGCGCGGCCGTGTCGACAGCGCTGCAGGTCGGATATCGCAGCATCGACACCGCGAAGGTGTACGAGAACGAGGAAGGCACCGGCGCCGCCGTCGCGGAGTCCGGGGTTCCTCGTGGCGAAATCTTCCTGACCACGAAGCTGTGGAACGCCGATCAAGGCTACGACAATGCCCTGCGCGCCTTTGACGCCTCTCTGGAGCGCCTGGGCACCGATTACGTGGACCTGTACCTCATCCACTGGCCGGTTCCCGAGCTCGACGAATACGTGGCGAGCTTCAAGGCCCTGCAGCGCATTCAGGCCGACGGCCGTGCCAAGGCCATCGGGGTCAGCAATTTCACCGTCGAGAATCTCCAGCGGCTGATCGACGAGACCGGAGAAGTGCCAGCTCTCAACCAGATCGAGCTGCATCCCCGGTTCACCCAGCCTGAGCTACGTGCCTTCCACGCCGAGTACGGCATTGCCACCGAGGCGTGGTCACCTCTCGGTCAGGGCACCGTCCTGGATGACCCGACGATCGGCGCCATCGCCGAGACCCATGGGGTGAGCGCCGCCCAGGTGATCCTGCGGTGGCATCTTCAGCTGGGCAACGTCGTCATCCCCAAATCGGTGACGCCGGCGCGCATCGCGGCCAACTTCGATGTGTTCGGATTCGAGCTCAGCACCGACGAGGTCGAGCGCATCACCGGGCTCGACGCCGCCGATGGTCGCATCGGCCCGGATCCCGCGACGTTCAATCTGCACTAACGCGCATCACTGCACGATGTAGTGGCTCTCCTCGGGCGATCCGAGCATGCGCTCCATGGTCTTTCGATCAAAGGGCCACAGGTCCACGGAGCCGTCTTCGGTGAGATACCAAGAGTTGCAGCCGGTGGCCCACACCGTGGGTTTCATCGCCTCGCGCGCTTGGTCGTTGAACTCATCGGTGGCCTCACGGCTCACTTCCACCGTGGTGATCTCGCCACGGGCGAAGCGATGTAGCCAGCTGATGATGTATTCGGCGGTGCGCTCGGCCGTGTGCTGAAGCCAGATCGATCCGGTCGGCGAGTTGGGGCCCAGCACGGTGAAGAAGTTCGGGAAACCGGGGATGGCGGTCATCCGGTAGGCCTTGGGCCCCTTCTCCCAGGCCTCGTTAATCGAATATCCGTCCTTACCAACCAGATTCATGGGCCGCATGTAGTTGTGCGCGTGAAATCCGGTGGCCAGCACAATCACATCGAAATCGCGCTCGACGCCGTCCACCGTCACGATTCCGGTGGGTGTGATTCTGTCGATGCGGTCGGTGACGATCTCGACATTCGGCTTCTGGACGGCACGGTGGAATGACCCCGACAAGACCTGCCGTTTACACAGTGGCTCATAGTCCGGAGTGAGCTTGCGACGCAGCTCCTTGTCGCGAATCAGGTGCAGACACGCCCGCGCGTACTGCTGCACCAAACGCCGCCCCCAGCTGGGCCGGGTCACAATATTCACCAGCGCATCGGTGCCCGTCAATGCGCTGAATCGCACGATGCGTTCGGTGGGCAGGGCCTCCAACACCTTGGCGACGAACTTTGGCTGGCGCATCGCCATCGGCGCCCACAGCACCCATTGCGGGGTCCGGATGAATGACGTCACCTGATCGACAACGGGTTGCATTGCCGAAACTACCTGCACCCCAGTAGAGCCCGTGCCAATTGCGGCGACGCGCTTTCCTTCCAGCACCACCGAATCGTCCCAGCGCGCGGTGTGCACCACCTTGCCCTGGAAGCCGTCGAGGCCAGGAATGTCGGGAATGTTCGGATGGTGCAGCACGCCGGTAGCGGCGATCAGGAAATCGCACTCCAGCGTCTCCCCCGCCGCGGTGGTAACCCGCCAGCCCGCCCCGGTGAACTCCGCCGCCGTGACCTCCTGTCCGCACCGAATATGTGACATCACGCCGAGGTCCTCGGCGACCTGGCGGTGATATGCCTGAATCTCTCCTCCGGTGGCGAAGAGCCGCGGCCAGTCCGTCCGTGGCGCGAACGGGTACTGGTAGGCCTGCGAGGGCACGTCGCAGGTCAGTCCCGGATAGCGGTTCCAGTACCAGACACCGCCGACGTCATCACCCTTCTCCAGAATGGTGAAATCCTCGAAGCCGGCCTCTTTAAGCTTGTGCCCCACCGCGATTCCGGCCATGCCGGCGCCGACGACGACCACCTTGGGCTGGCGCCGGTCGCTCACTTCTGGTGCTCCTGGCTCTGACGCTCGATGCGTTCGATGTAGGCACCACGCGCGTTCAGATCCAGCGACGTCAATGCCCGGCGGTCATCGATGAGTCGGCGGCCGACTCGCTCAACCGGTTCCGGCACAAACAGATCCACCAGTCCCCACACGAACGCGAGCCAGCCCGGCACAGAGATCTGCGCGCGACGGGTGTCGACGCTGCGCACGATCGCGGCGGCCACGTCCTCCGGGTCGACGGTCGGCATGCCCTTGCCCAGCGGCGCGCCCGAGGCCAGCTCGGTCCGGACCGCGCTCGGCAATACGGAGCTGATGCTGACGCCACTGTCGCCGTACTCCTTGCGTAGCGCCACTGACAGTCCCACCGCACCGAACTTGGACGCGTTGTAGGAGACCATGCCGGGGACGGCGAGCTTGCCGGCCATTGAGGCCACGTTGACGATGTGTCCGCGTCCGCGCGCCACCATCTCCGGCAACGCGGCGCGCGCGCCGTTGAGCGGGCCGCGCACGTTCACATCGAGAATCAGATCGGTGGTGCGCTCGTTCTCCTCGACGAATCCGCCCAGCGGCATGACGCCCGCGTTGTTGACCAGGATGTCGACGGGGCCTGACTCGGCGCGCACCCGATCAAGAAACGAAGCCCAGGACTCGGGCTTGGTGACATCGAGAGCGCCGGCCTGCGCGCGCGGGATCGTGTTCGCGGTCTCTTTGGCAACCACATCGTCGACATCACCGATCCAGACGTCGGCACCCTTGTCAGCGAAAAGGCGCGCGGTGGCGGCGCCGATTCCCCTGGCTCCGCCGGTGATGACGACCACCGCGCCGGGCAGCTCGATCTTCGGATAACGACTCACATCAACCTCCAACGGAATGGCTTGTCAGTTTCGGAATGATATGTCATTCTCGATAAGTGTCAAGGTCGGTAGGATCGCCGCTTATGACGTCCAGCCCGTCCACACTCAGTCGCGCCGAGCGCAAGAAGCTCGAGATGCGGCAGGAGATTCTGGACGCCGCCTTTGCGTGCTTCGCCGAGCAGGGCTACCACGCGACGGGCGTCGCTGATATCGCCGGGCGGATCGGGATAGGCCATGGGACCTTCTACCGGTATTTCAAGAGCAAGCGGGACATCATCGAGCATGTCATCGACGACGTCACCGGGCAGATCTTTCACGCGATCGGCGCGGAGAACGCGGCAGGGCTCGCCGACGATATCGAGCAGTACCGCCAACAGTCGGTGCGCATCGGCGCCGCCCTCGCCGACCTGTTCCGGGATAACCCCCAGTTGCCGCTGCTGCTGCTGGAGGCGGGCTCGGTCGACAATGAGCTCCGCGAGCGCGTCTTCGGAATGCTCGCCACAAGTGACCAACTGACCGAGGCCTACCTGCGCCACGGGGTCGAAAGAGGCTATCTCCGTGCCGATCTCGACACGGAGTACACAGCCCGAGCGGTGACCGGGATGATCCTGGCCACCGGCTTGCACGCCTCGCGGGGCGGCGAGGTGCAGGACAGCGAGCGATTCTCAGCCGCCGTCATCGCCCTCATGTACGGCGGAATCGGCTCCTAACCACCCAACTCGCGACACCGGCGGAGGGCACCGGCAGGCCGACCCCCTAACCTTGCTGTCATGGCCGCAGTGAGCAAGGTGTTCGCAGCCAGGCTCTCAGGCCTGGTGGTTCTCGGCCCGGACGGCGAGTCGATCGGCCGGGTGCGCGATGTCGTGATCGCGATTGGTGTTACCCGAAAACAGCCGCGGGTCATCGGTCTTGTCGTCGAAATGCTCACGCGCCGAAGGATCTTCGTACCCATGCTGCGGGTCACCGCCATCGAGCCCGGATCGGTGACACTGAATACCGGAAACGTCTCACTACGCCGATTCGAACAGCGTCCCAGTGAGGCGCTGGTGCTCGGACAGGTCCTGGACACCACCGTGCGCACCGACGACCCCGAGCTCGACCAGTTCCATGGTGTCGATCTGGTCGTGGTGGACCTGGGCCTCGAACAGACGCGCACCCGCGACTGGGTGGTCACCCGCGTGGCGGTGAGGAGCCCTCGGCGGCTCGGACGGCGCAGCGGTGTGCAGGTCACCGGATGGAATCACATCCACGGGTTGACGCCGTCGGCACTGAACCTGCCCGGACAGGGCGTCGCCCAGCTGATGCTCCAGTTCGAGGGCATGCGGCCGGTCGCGGTAGCCGATGCCATCCGTGAGCTACCGGCCAAGCGACGCGACGAGGTACTGGCCGCGTTCGACGACGAACGGCTGGCCGACATCCTCCAGGAGCTTCCTGAGGATGATCAGGCCGAGGTACTCACCAAGCTGGAAGATGAACGGGCCGCGGACGTCCTGGAGGCCATGGACCCCGACGACGCCGCCGACCTGCTGGGAGAACTGTCCCCCGCGGAGGCCGAATCCCTTCTGGCACTGATGGATCCGGAAGATTCTGAACCCGTACGACGGTTGCTCACCCACTCCCCCAACACCGCCGGCGGCATGATGACCCCGGAACCGGTGATCCTGAGCCCGAATACCACCGTCGCCGAAGCCCTTGCCCGCGTGCGCGATCCGGACCTGACACCGGCGCTGTCCTCGCTGATATTCGTGGTCAGGCCACCCACTGCGACCCCCACCGGCCGCTACCTCGGATGTGTGCACCTGCAGCGGCTGCTGCGCGAACCTCCCTATGCGATAGTCGGCGGCATTCTCGATACCGATCTGCCCTATCTGGATGCCGAGGCGCCATTGGCCGAGGTAACCCGCTACTTCGCCGCGTACAACCTGGTGTGCGGTCCCGTGATCGACAGGGAGAACCACTTGCTCGGCGCCGTGACGGTCGACGACGTGCTGGATCACCTGATGCCCGACGGCTGGCGCGCCGACGAACCCGAAAGCGTGTCGGGGGGTGACCGTTCATGAGCGACGCATCGGCACGACAGCGGCTCGATACCCCGCGCACCTCCCGCGGTCTGTCTCTCGGTCTCGACGTCGAGGCGGTCGGCAGGGTCAGCGAGAACATCGCCCGGTTCCTGGGCACGGGACGCTACCTGGCCATGCAGACGGTGTTCGTCATCGTGTGGATCATCCTGAATCTCTCCGCGGTCACCCTGCAATGGGATCCGTATCCGTTCATTCTGCTCAACCTCGCGTTCTCCACCCAGGCTGCCTACGCCGCGCCGCTGATCCTGCTGGCTCAGAACCGCCAGGAGAACCGCGACCGGGTGTCACTGGAAGAGGACCGGCGCCGGGCCGAACAAACCAAGGCCGACACCGAGTACCTGGCGCGGGAGCTGGCGGCGCTGCGGCTCGCGGTGGGTGAGGTCACCACCCGCGACTATCTGCGGCGCGAGCTTGAAGAGCTCCACGAGGCCATCGCGGCGCTACGCGAGAAGTAAACCCAGTAGGCCTATTTGGGCGTCGCGATGCCGTGGTCATAGGCGTACACAATGGCCGCGGCCCGGTCTCGTAGATCGAGTTTGACGAAGATGCGTCCGATGTGGCTCTTGACCGTCACCTCGGATATCACCAGCTGCTCGGCGATTTCGGAGTTGGTGGCGCCGGAAGCGATGAGCGCCAACACATCCAGTTCGCGCACGGTGAGCTTATCCTCGGCATGACCGGTGTTGGCAGCCGGTGCGCGCCGATAGGCGCTGAGCACCCGCGATGTCACCGCAGGATCCAGATATGCCTCGCCGCGGGCCACGGCGTGCACGGCGCGGACCAGCTCCTCTGCGGGCGAGTCCTTCAGGATGAACCCCGCAGCGCCCGCACGCAGCGCCCCGGAGAGAAGTTCATCGTCATCAAATGTGGTGAGCGCCAACGCGGGCGGCCCATCGGAGGCATGAAGCAAACGGATGGCCTCGATACCGCTCATCTGCTTCATGCGCAGGTCCATCACCACCACGTCGGGTCGCCCCCGCACCACCGCCGCCGCTACCTCGCTGCCGTCGGCACACTCCCCCACAATCGAGAACCCGTCCTTGCGACGCAGAATCCGGCGCAACCCCGTGCGCACCAACTCCTGATCGTCGACAAGCAGCACGCCCACCTCGGTATCAGTCATGACGCCATAACACCTTTCGCCGCGCGCGGCACGGTGTCCCATGGGATTCCAACGGGACGCTGGCCGAGACTGTCCAGCCGTCCTCCGCCCACCCAGCGCCGAACTCCCCGCCGAGCATCTCAATGCGCTGCCGCATGCCTGCGAGCCCGCCGCCTGAGCACACATCTGGACACAATCCTGCGGCCAGGTCGTTGCTCACGGTCAGACTCGCCTCCGACCCGTTGATATCAAGGAGCACCGCAGCCGATGACCTAGGCGAATGCTTGGCGATGTTGGCCAAAGATTCCTGAGCCACTCGGTACAACGCCAAACCCACTCCAGCGCTCACGGACTCACCTGAACCGTAGATGTGTGACTCCACTGTCATCCCCGCCGCCGTGAAATCGGCGACCAGATCAGGTATATCGGAGATACCGGGTTCTGGAGACTGCCGCATCGGTTCGGCTCCGGCGGGACCAGTGCTCAACAATCCCACCGTACCGCGGATATCCGACATCGCCTGACGTCCAAGATGTTCGGCATCGAGCAGTCCAGCAACGGCATCGTCGACATCGTGATCCTCCTGCAACGCCCGCCGCGCGCCGGTCAGATGAAGCATGGTCACCGACAGGGAATGCGCTATCACGTCATGGATTTCGCGCGCGATGCGGCGCCGTTCATCGGAGGCGGCCTGTTCCTGCATGCGCGCCCGCTGTGCGCGTTCCTGTAAGAGCAGACGTTGTTGCAGCTGCATGATGCGCCCTATCAACCACCCGCAGGCCACAAAGAACACCATGTAGAGCGAGAGGGTTCCAAGGTGATGCAGCTGTTCGGCGACCACAAGCAACGCCACACAGGAGGCGACCGCGGCGAGTCCGGCACGCACGGACGCAATGGCTCCCACTTCCCCGAGCGTGAACATCAGGAGGAAGGGCGCAGCATCTACGACATTGGGCGGCCAGGTGAGAAACAACCCGACCCCCGCCAGAGCGAACGCCACGGTCCAGAATGCGTTCAGCTTGCGACCAGCGATGATGAACGTCAATATCGGAGTCAGCGCAAGTAGGCCCGCCAAGGCCAACAGCCACGGACGCGCAAAACCTCGCTGTAGGACAGCACAACCCACGATGAGCAGCGTGCTGCTGTACATGACCAGCGGCACCGCCCACGGAAATTCGTACGGCACCAGAGCACGGCGCTGCAACGCAGTCTCTCGGAACCAATCCATAGTGCCAGCGTAGAGGCGGTTGCCCCGCCGCACATCATGCTCGGCGCGGATGTTCTCCTCCTACCACGGTAGGAGGAGAAGTCTCGCCCACAGCACGACGACGGCGCCACACATGCTCCGTAACTTCACTGAGCATGTGGGAAGCCATCGCAAGGTTCTGCAGCCGATACGCGATTCTCGTCATCGGGGTGTGGATACTCGCCGCAGCGGCGGGCAACCTGCTTGTGCCGCAGGTGGAAAGCACGGCACACAACCACGCCCGCGGCTTCCTGCCGCAGAGTGCCCCCGTGAATACCGCAGGCGCCGTCATGGGCAGGCAGTTCCAGGACGGCGACGGCGGGAACCTCAACTACCTGGTGTTGGAAAGCGACCACAAACTGGGGCCTGTCGAGCATCAGTATCACGATCGACTGCTGACAAAACTGCGCGCGGATACCGCCCATCTGGACTCGGCGATGGATCTGTGGGCCGACCCCATGACGGCCGAGGGCGCACTCAGTGCGGACGGCCAAGCCGCGTACACGATGCTGCGCGTGACCGGCGAGCTCGGCGGCGCACAGGCCAACGCTTCCCTGGACGCCGTCCGGCAGCTCGTTGCCGACGAGCCCGCGCCCGTCGGCACGCACACATGGGTCACCGGGCCCGGCGCCACCATCGCCGATGAGCTCACCTCCATCGATACGCAAATGCTCATGATCACCGGCGTCACCGTGGTGCTCATCGCCCTGCTGCTATTCGCCGTGTACCGATCGGCGATCACTGCGGCGATCCCCTTGATCACCGTGGGCATGGGTCTGGGCGTGGCGCGTTCCATCGTCGCCTTCCTGGGCGAACGCAATCTCATTGAGGTTTCCATCTTCTCGGTCGCATTGCTCGCCGCCTTAGTGCTCGGCGCAGCGACCGATTACGGCATCTTCCTCATCGGGCGTTATCACGAACAGCGCCGTTCGGGGCTGGAGCACGAGCATTCGCTCGCTGTTGCCAACCGCAGCGTGGCTCCGGTCATCGCGGCGTCCGGGCTGACCATCGCCGCCGCCCTCTCCTGCCTCATGTTCGCCCAGGTCGGAATGTTGCGCAGCGCCGGATTGCCTTGTGCCATAGGCATCTTCACCGGCATGGCGGCCTCCCTGACCCTGCTTCCCGCGCTCATCGGGCTGGCCGGTCGCCGTGGGTTGGCCCAGCCGCGGCCGCTACGCGGGCAGCCGGGACGCCGGTGGCGCCGAGTCGGCACCATGGTCGCCCGCTGGCCGGGTCCGGTGCTGGTCGGCTCTGCGCTCGTGCTCATCGTGTGCGCCCTTCCCGTCGCGGGCCTGCGCCTTGGCTTCGATGAGCTTGCCTCGCAGCCACTTTCCACGCACGCGAATCGCGGCTATCAGGCCATGGACAGGCATTTCCCGCCGAACCGGTTGCTGCCAGAGATCGTCTCGATCGAAGCCGATCATGATCTGCGCAACCCGGCCGGAGTCATCGGTATCGAGCGAGTGACCAAGAAGCTCATGGAGATTCCCGGCGTTCGGATGGTCCAATCGGCCTCCCGCCCGGCGGGTGCCATCCCCGAACAGGCCGCACTGACCGAACAAGCAGGAATTATCGCCGATCAGCTGGACGACGGCACCGCGCAAATGAGCCAGCGTTTAGGAGCCGTCGACCAGCTCTCGGCAACGCTGAGCCAGTTCTCGAAGGCGATCGCGCAGCTGCAGAAGGGTCTGGCAGGCGGCGTGAGCGGACTCGGCGAGCTCAATAGCGGCGTCGGCGACATGCATTCGGGGATGAAAGCGCTGCAGGACAATGTGTCTCAGGTATCGGAGTACATGGATCCGCTGCGCAACTACACCAACGGCAATCCCAACTGTGCCAATGACGGCATCTGTTCCCTAGTACTCAAGGCCGTTGAGCCGATGGACTCCGTGGTGGCGGCCACCGCCTCGCTGACCTCCAGCACCGCCAAGTTCGGCACCGGCGCCCAGGGAATGGAGAAATCATTCTCTGGCGCCGTGGATTCGGTGAAGAACATGCGGGCGACGGTGGCGCAGCTGAGCGCGATCACCGATCAACTAACCAGAGCGGTCGGCGAGACACGCACCATGTTCTCCGGTCTCACCGAGTACCTGCGCGCGATGCGCGAGGATTTTCGCAGCAGCGGCGAGGGCGGCTTCTACCTACCGCAGCGCGCGTGGCAGGACCCGCGCTTCCAGCGGGCTGCCGGGCTGTACTTCGCCCCCGACGGCCGCTCGACCCGCATGCTGGTGTTCGGAGACGGCAAAGTGTTCGGCGCCGACGGCGCACATCGATCTCCGCAGATCACCCTCGCGGTCAGCGAGGCCACCAAGGAGGGCACCCTAGCGGGGAGCACGGCGAATATCGCCGGGTTCGGTACCGGCACTGCCGAATTGCGCGGATACGTCAGCGACGACTTCCTGCTACTGGCGGCCGTTGCGCTCGCGCTGGTGTTCCTCATCGTGTTGGTCATGCTGCGCAGTCCGGTGGCGGCGGCGGTGGTCATCGGTACCGTCGTCGTCTCGTACGCGTCCGCACTCGGGATCACCACCCTGATCTGGCATGACCTGCTGGGGCGCGATCTGCACTGGTCGGTCCCATCGATAGCCCTCATCGCACTGGTCGCGGTGGGCGCTGACTACAACCTGTTGTTCACCATGCGCATGCGTGAGGAGATATTCCTGGATGGCGCCGGCCTGCGCACCGGGATGATCCGCGCCTTCGGCGGCACGGGCGGCGTGGTCACCACAGCCGGAATCGTCTTCGGTATCACCATGTTCGCCATGCTCTCCAGCGATGTGCTGAGCATCGAGCAGGTGGGCACCGCCATTGGCGTCGGGCTGATCATCGACACGCTCATCGTCAGAACGTTCGTCGTGCCTGCGGTGGCGGGGCTACTCGGCACGTGGTTCTGGTGGTCGCCGGTGCCGCTGCTGCACGGACTGTTGTTCCGGTGGTCAAAGGCGCGCTCGCCCCGCACCGCCGGCGTGCTCTCGTACTTGGTGACGCGGCCGTCGCGGTTGGAGAGAACGGGAGCCTAGGCGTCCGGGGCCTCGTCCCTGTCGATAAGGCGTCGCGGAAACGCCAGAATCCCGGCCACCGACAGCAGCCACGCCAAGAGGCGCACCACGCCGATTCCGATAGTGGGCACCATTGTCTGCTCGATGACCCTGGTTGACCACGCGTCGAGCACGAACGCAATCACCAGGCCGAGCGCAACCGCAATGGAGATACGGTCGAACTTCTCGCGCACCGGCCAGTAATGCAAGAACGTCGCTGCGGTACCGACGAGAAGCACGACGGCAAGCCGCACACGGTCGATGCCAAAAAACACCGCGAAGGCGAATCCGACGACGTACAGCAGCATCGCCGTGGCTTTCACCGCAGTTGCGCCCACCCGCAGACCAGCGACAATAATCATCGAAGTACCGCCCGCTCGCGGAAACCTGGCACGCGCTTAGAGTAACCAGGTGAAGGCATACTTGCCATGCTATGCAGCGAATATTGCTCAATAAAGTATAGCTACCTCATCCTGCGCGCGAGATCCTCCCGCGCCGATTGTGCCTGCTCCGGGGTCAACAGGGGGTTGGCGTACACGTCGACAAGGGTGGCCGCCATCTTCAGGTCACCCTCGGGCGAATTGACGTCGATGCCGAGCCCCCGCGAAACATGTTGCTGGAGCAGCGGCACGGCCAAGGCCATCGCGGTGATAACCGTGGCCCGGGACCTGACGTCGACATCTGCCGGGAACACGCGGTAGTGGTCGGCACTTGCCAGCCAGCCCTCGGTCATCGCGACCATCTCGTCGAACACCTGCCCCGCGGAACCGTCGACAAGCGCCCTGCTGATGTAGTCCTGATATTGGCCGATCGGAATGCGGGCCGAAACATAGTGCACGTCACCGCGTTCCACGTTTGTTTGAACCTGCTCGTTGATGTCCCGCATCGTTTTGACGAGGTACTCATCGCATGCGTCCCGCAGCTCCTGCTTGGACCCGAAGTGGTGGCGCAACAGCCCAGAGGACACTCCGGCCCGAGCGGCAATGCCCCGGATGGTCGCACCGTCGTATCCCTTCTCACCGAACTCATGCAATGCCGCGTCACGAATCCGGGCGCGGGCGGTGAGGTCGTCAGGATCCGGGGTCGTCATCGCCATAGGCTACACGACTGGACAATTGACTACACATTTGTATAGTCGAACGCATGGGCATTGACACCAGCGGCATCACCCCGGAGGAAGAGACCGCCTTTCTCACCCTGAAGGCACGGGCCGTCAACGACGGCTGGCAGCGGCCGATCATGTCGGATCCAGGCGCGACGGCCGCCGTCGACATGATCGACTACGACTTCGACGCACTGGGGGTGCCCTCCCCAGTGGCATGCCAATCTGCTTTACGCGCAAAGCTTCTCGACGATCGCGTGCGAAAGTTCATCACCAAGCACCCCAACGCGGTGGTCGTCGATCTCGGTGCTGGTCTCGACGACGGGTATCGACGCGTCCAGCCGCCGGCCACCGTCGATTGGTACAGCGTCGACCTACCCGGGATGGCCAGGCTGCGCGATGAAGTCATGCCTCCGGGCACCGGTGAGCACACCATCGGGGTGTCCATTACCGACCCGGCGTGGATTGCCGGAATACCGTCGGATCGTCCGGCGATGGTGGTCGCCGACGGGTTCTTCGCATTCCTGACCAAGGAACAGATCATCGCCACCATGCGCGCCGTCACCGATCACTTCCCCGCCGGGCAGCTGGCATTCAATGACTACGGCCGCATGGTGATAGGCGTGTGGATTTCAAAACTGTTCCCGCAGAAGATGTTCAAGAAGGTCAACCAGTTGCGCGGATTCGAGGGTTACGACGATCCACGCACCCCAGAGCGCTGGAATCCGAGGTTGCGGTTCGTCGAAGAGTTCAGTCTGGTGGACGCCCCCGAGGTCGAACTATTTCCGACCTGGCTGCGGATATCGTCGCGGCTGGCACGGTACAGCGCGTCGATGAGACGGTCCGCGCGCATCCTGCGGTTCGAGTTCTAGGCCTGCGCGCCTTCGGAATTCAGCATGAGGGCACGCCGCGCTTCGACAAGGGGAATTCACGTAGTAGATCTGCACGGCGAAGCACAGCCGGATCGGCAGGTTCATGACGACGATCGCGGGATTGGCCCGAAGAATCGGGGTAGCTGCCCACCTGACCGCCACAAGGCCAACGCGAGGCTTCCCATCGCCCACCAGATCGCGATCGATGCGTGCAGCTGTACCCACAGCGGAGAGAGGGCCAGTCGGACCGTCATGCGGGTTTGCCCTTTACCGGCTGGTCGGCAGCCGTCAGGAGCTGTAGTCGCGCCTTCACAATCCGCGGAAGGCGAAATTCCTGTACGGCTTCGCATACCCAGAACGCAGCTAGCGCGAGCCACGCCACGGAGACGTTCGGAGCACTCCCGTCCCAATTCATCGCCCGCGCGTTGAATGCGCAGGCGCCAATCAACAGGACAGACATTCCAATACCGAGGCGTCTCCCAGGCAGCGCCCGGTTCAGGTATCGCTGTGCGACCGCGATAGCCGCCGATCGCAAAATTCGATCCTCCGGCACTCGCCCGCGTGTGATCGCCCGATACACATCGCGGTATCGATCTGCCCGGATATCCGGCATGAGTTGCCGATAGGACCGAACGTGAAAGCCCCACGCCCAACCGCCGACCAGTCCGAGCACGGTGCACGTGAGAAGCACGGCAACCTGGGTATCTAAGCCATCCCACTGCACCCCGGCGACAATCAAGAACGCAGCAAGCAGCCACCCACATATCACCCAGACCAGATACCGAACGCAGACGGGTTCAAACAGCAAGCGCAGCTCCACTTGCTCAATGTAGCTAACTGCAGGTTATCGCGACATAGGGAGTCGCCATCATACCTATCAGCGCAGGCTAGATCAGTCGCGACGGAACTTACGCAGAACCTTGCGCGCCACCAGTGCCGCAACCACGGCGCCGACGCCGAGAATGGTGAATTTGATGGCCGGCTTGTTCAGCGTCGCTAGCACCGACGCCTTGGCGTCCTCGGCCAGGCGCTGCGGATTGGCGCGGTCGCTCAGGGTGTCGACTGTTGCCGCGAGCTGGTCGCGGGCCTTGTCGATATCGGCCTTGATTGCCTCGGGATCCCTGGCCACCTGCACTCCTCCACGTCCGCGCTTGACACTCAAGCAACTACCCTAGGGCAACAACTGTACGGGTCAACAGAAAGGCACCGGTCATGGCGGAAACCAAGCGGCTCGAAGTTGGCGATAAGGCCCCGGCGTTCACCCTGCTCGACGCAGACGGCGAGAAGGTGTCGCTGTCGTCCTATAAGGGTCGCAAGGTGATCATCTACTTCTATCCGGCCGCCATGACGCCCGGCTGCACCAAACAGGCCTGCGACTTCCGCGACAGCCTCGCCGAGCTCAACGGCGCGGGCCTCGACGTCATCGGCATCTCGCCCGACAAGCCCGAGAAGCTGGCGAAGTTCCGGCAGCGCGACGGCGTGAACTTCCCGCTGCTGTCCGACCCCGATAAGACGACGCTGACCGCGTATGGCGCCTTCGGCGAGAAGAAGCTGTACGGAAAGGTCGTCGAGGGCGTCATCCGATCGACCTTCGTCGTGGACGAGAAGGGCACGATTGAGGTGGCGCAGTACAACGTGAAGGCCACCGGACACGTCGCCAAGCTGCGCCGCGACATCTCTGTCTAAGCGACAACAAAGATCAAGAAGATCCTGGAGCAAGTAGCCACTGGCAGCTAGAGACGCGAGGCGTCGGTCGATCCAGACATATGCAAAGCAGGCAGCGGTGGCCCATGCCAGGATCGACGATATGACATTTCAGGTGAAACTTGCCGACGGAACATCGTCGTCGTATCCCGATTCAGCAAGCTACAGATTCAGGCCAGACGGGATTCTGCAGATATGGGATCAGCAGAAGTATCGGTACATCGCGCCAACAAAATGGGTCGAAGTAGCTCAAACCAGCGAACATCACTCGGAAGGGGCCTCACGCAGACGCGACGTGTGGAGCGGCGGCGGTGGGCAGGTCTACATCGGCTCGTCCTATAGAGAGGAAGACGACCCTGATCTGCAAAAATAGGTATGGCAAACGCTGGGACTTACGACGCTTACAGAGGTACCTGTAACTCGTCGATCAAGTTCTGAAGTTGGAAAATGACCTGGTTGTACGTGTCATCGAAACGCTGCAGATTCCACTCCGGCAGATTCATCCTGTCCATCTGGATCTGCCCGAGCATCTCGTCGTACTTACTTGCCAATTCCGCCGGAGTCGCCATGTCTGCCATTGTCCAGCAATCAACGCGGCCGCGCGCCGTAATCCGATAGATCTGCTACAGCGCGAGACCAACCAGCCGACGCACCAACGGAGTCGAAGTCGCATACAAGCTTCTACAACGTGAAGGCTGCACATACGACAACTTGGATCGCCAAACTGCGCCGTGACCTGAGCATCTAGCGACGTCCACTCATTCCCGCTACGGGATCAGCTCCCTAGCGATGACCGCGGATCCGCAATTCCCCTTGCATGTGCGACTCGATCTTCCGGCCGAGCGCACGATCATCCTCGATGGTGTGCACCGACTGCTCAAGGCAACGCTCCTCGGGCGGCAAGCAGTTGATATCCGGTCTAGTGACGGACCAGGATCTCAACGCCATAGCGGTCTCTGAATAGACCGTCGAGCGCGAGCGTGGCGCGGGAACAACGCCGAATCTCCGCGTCAGACTCGCACTCGATGCTGGTCCTGCTCCCACTCGAGGTTACGAAGGCGGCTAGGCTTCCTGCTCCAGCACGACGAACGCCGCTGCGGTGTCACCGTCATGGGTCAGGGTCACGTGCATCGTCATATCTGCCAGATACTCGGCAATCGCCCCGGAGAGCCGAATGCGCGGCCGGCCCCAGGTGTCCGTGACGACCTCGATGTCGCGATGGATGTTCTCCGGCAACACCGGCCGCTGCGAGTAGCGCGAACCCGACCACGCCTTGATGACGGCCTCCTTGGCCGCCCAGCGGGCCGCCAGGTACCGCGCCTCACCACCGGTCTTCGAGGCCGCGTCACGCCGCTCCCCCGGCGTAAACGCGGACCCGAAAGCCGTTCCGGGACTCGCTAGTTGCTCTCCGAACTCGGAGATGGTGACTAGGTCAATCCCGATACCGACAATCACCGGTGGTAGACCTCGTCCTCACTCAGGCGCGCACCCGGATCCAGCAGCATCGAAGCTTCCTGACGCTTCTCCGACTCGTCATGGTCGTGGTCGAAGCGACGTCCGTCCGGCCGCTCGTACATCGGGCGACCGCCGGCCATGGCCGAGGCCAGGCGACGTTGTCCGGACAGAACGCGCTCACGCGAACGCTTCTCGTAGTCGTCACGATCCTCGGGACGCAGCGAGGCGATGAACGCCTGCGGGTGCACGAGTGCCACCAGACCCGACACGTGACCGAAGCCGAGGCTCGTCACCAGGCCCGCCTTCAGCGGCAGCTTCTCCTTGAGCGGCAGCGACTCTCGCACCCACACGAAGTGCCGGCTGGTGGCCAGCTCGTCATCAACACAGTCCAGGCTGCGGTTCGGCGGAATGACGCCGTCGCGCAGCACCTGGCACAGGCCCAGCATCTGGAACACCGCAGCACCGCCCTTGGCGTGGCCGGTCAGGTTCTTCTGCGAGATGACGAACAGCGGCGCACCATCCGAGCGCCCCAGGGAGGACGCGAGCCGCTCATGCAGCTCGGTCTCGTTGGGATCGTTGGCGAGCGTGGACGTGTCGTGCTTGGAGATGACGGCGATGTCATCGGCTGTAACGCCCAGCTTGTTGAGCGAGCGTGCCAGATCCGAATCCTTGCCGCCACGTCCGGCCGCCAGCGCACCCAGGCCCGGGGCCGGGATCGAGGTGTGCACGCCGTCACCGAACGACTGCGCGTACGCGACCACCGCGAGCACCGGCAGACCCATCTTGAGCGCCAGGTCACCGCGCGCCAGCAGCACGCTGCCACCACCCTGGGCCTCGACGAAGCCAAGGCGACGACGGTCGTTGGCACGCGAGAATCGCTTATCCGCAATGCCCTTGGCCCGCATCATCTCCGTGTCGGCGGTCGCCGCCATGTCACCGAAGCCGATGATGGCCTCCAGCGTCAGGTCGTCGAATCCACCGGCCAATGCCAGATGCGCCTTGCCGAGGCGGATCTTGTCGACACCTTCTTCGACGGAGACCGCCGCGGTGGCGCATGCCGCCACCGGGTGGATCATCGAGCCGTACGAGCCGACATACGACTGAACCACGTGCGCGGCAACGACATTCGGCAGCACTTCCTGCAGGATATCGTTCGGCTTGTTACGGCCCAACAGGTTTCCGTGGTACATGGTCTGCATCGAGGTCATGCCGCCCATGCCGGTGCCCTGAGTGTTGGCCACCTGGCTCGGGTGCACCCAGCGCATCAGCTCGGTGGGGGTGAAGCCCGCCGACAGGAACGCATCCACCGTCGCGACCATGTTCCACAGCGCCACCCGGTCGATGGAGCTGACCATGTCCGGGGTGATGCCCCAGACGGTGGGATCGAAACCGGTCGGGATCTGTGCACCCACGGTCCGCGACAGCTTGGTCTTGCGCGGCACGCGAACCTCGGTGCCCGACTTGCGAGTCACCTGCCAGTCGCTGCCCTCGACCACCGGCTGGATCACCGTGTGCTCGGGGTCCCACTTCACGAACTCACGAGCCTCGGCCTCTGTCGACACCGTGAAGGTGAAGTCCTTGTCCAGGAACACCGACACCAGCAGCGGCGAGGCGTGATCGGGGTCGATCGCACCGTCGTCGACGAACTCGCGGACACCGATGTTGCCGACCACCTTGTCGTGGTACCGCTCCACCAACTCCGATTCCGGCACCAGCTCACCGGATTCGGTGTCGTACCAGCCGGCCTCGGGGTCGTTCTCCCACTTGACCAGTCCGGTGGTCCACGCGAGCTCCAGCACTCCGGCCGCCGACAGTTCGTCGTCGACCTCCATCTCGTAGCGGGTACGTGAGGAGCCCAGCGGGCCCAGCTCGCCACCGCCGACGATGACCACTAGGTCTGCCGGGTCGACGTCGAGGTCGGCCCATTCCGGGGGCAGCGTCGAGGTGTATCCGCGTGGCGGAGACGGCAGTGCCGCAATGAGGTTCGGGTCGTCCTCCTCATCGGAGATGGCGGCGGCTTCAGCCTTGGCCTTGGCCTCCATGTCCTCGCGGGCCTTGGCGGCCAGCTCCGCCATGTCGAGTTCGACCTCGGCCAGCCCACCGGTGAGGTCCTTCTCGACCGGTGCCTGCGCGGCCTGCACGCGCGCTTCGGGCGAGCACAGCGCCAACAGCATGGACGCCATGTCCGCGGTGGAGTACGTGGTGACTCCCGCTTCTTCGACAGCGGTGACGATGGCGTCGTTGTGACCCATCAGGCCGGTGCCACGGGTCCAGCCGATCAGCGCGTGCGCCAGGCTGACGCGCGATGCCCACGACGACTCCGCCTTCCAGCGCGTGACCAGTGCATCGAGAGCCGCCTTGGACTCGCCGTACGCACCGTCGCCACCGAACATGCCGCGGTTCGGTGAACCGGGCAGCACCACGTGCAGACGCGAGGCGATATCGCGCTCTGCGCCGATGGCCGACAGACCACCGATGAGCCGTTGCACGGCCCACAACAACACCTTCATCTCCATCTCGGCACGCGAACCGGCCTCCGACAGATCCCCGACCACCTTCGGTGCGGCGAACGGGAACAGCAGTGTCGGGGTCTGTGCGTCCTTGAGGTGGATCGACATCGGCCCAAGGCTTTCCGACTGCTCGGTGCCCACCCACTGCACCAGTGCGTCGATATCGGCGTACGAGGCCATGTTGGCCGGCACCACCCACAGCTTGGCACCGAAGCGTGCGCTCTCGCGGTACAGGTTGCGGTAGAACGCCAACCGGTCCTCGTCAAGACGCGAGGTGGTGGCGACCACCGTTGCACCACCGGACAGCAGCTCGGCGACCACCGCCGCGGCGATCGAGCCCTTGGAAGCACCCGTCACCACCGCTACCTCGTCGCCCCACGTGCCCTGCTCGGGGCTCTCAGCGCCGGCGGCGATCCGGCCGAAGAGCGAGGCATGCACATTGCGGCCCTGCGCCAACGACTTGCCCTGCCACCAATTGGCCTGCGTGGCAACGGCATGACCGGCGCCCTCGAACTGGCCTGCCAACTGTGCCCATTGGCTGTCGATCTCGTCTTCCTCGGTGATCCACAACCGCGCCAGATCCTCGCGAGCGCTGGCCCAGCGGTCGTCGAAGACCACTGCCTTCTTGCCGTCGAATGTCGGCGCCACCAAACGCGGCCAGTCCGAACCCAATTCGGCGGAAACCAACTCGACGAGCTCGGTGTCGGCAGCACCGTCCGGGGTGACGATCGGGGCCGACAGACCCAGCTGGTCGAGCACCAGACGCGCGGCCGAGGCGAGCACACCATCACGCCCAGTGATCTGGTCGGTGAACTCGCTCAGTGCGGCGGCGTCGACAGTCGCGCCGCCGGCACCACCCGCCGAGGGCAGAGACACGCCGACACCACGACGCCCCGCCACCGCAGCGACGGCCGCGTCGATCGCCGCGTCGACGGCATTACCGTCGGCCAACGTGCTGGGCGCCAAACCACCGAGATCGCCGCCACGGACGCTGATGCCCTCACGGGTGCCCAGCGACAGCTCGACGGTGACGTGCTTGACCCAGCCCGGACCGAGTTCCCAGGTCTTGGTGACCCGCTCGCCGATGGCGGCCGGACGCTTACCCGACGGCCCGAAGACCGTCTTGAGCTGATCGTTGATCGAGTCCGAAAGCACCGGACCGAAGGGCTTGTAGGTACGCGCCAACTTGGTGACCTGCGTCCGCAATCCGGACAGATCCGCCTCTGCGGCACCGTCAATGGCGCTCAGGTTGAGCTCGGAGCCCAGGTCGACCAGCAGCTGGTTGCGACGCGAGGACGCACCGTCGGTGAGGCTCTCGATGGAGTCCACCGGCTCGATCTGGTCGATGCGCATCTTCGTCGAGAGCGCGATCAGCGCGAGCGTCGCATCGGAGGCATCGAACCCGATGTCGTCCGGCCGCGGGCCGCCGCTGGGCACTGCAGGGGCGGCAGCGGGAGCCGGAGCAGCCTCGGCGGAACCGGAGGCGGCCGCAGTGCTTTCCACGGGCTCCTCGAGCTCAGGCTCGGGCTCAGGATCGCTGTCCGTCCCGAACAGCACCGCGTGGTCGCGCTCGACGTTGAGCACCTCGATCGAGCTGTGACTGTATTCGGGCAGCTTCAGGGTGTTGTTGGCCAGACCGGCGACGGTCGGCATCGACTTCACACCCACCTCGACGAACCGCTCCACGCCGAGGCCGCCGGCAGCCTCCTCGGTGAACAGCAGGTCCTGGGTCTCGATCCACCGCACCGGGCTGGCGAACTGCCAGGCAAGCAGCTCGATAAGAACCTTGCGGCACAACAACACCGGCTTCTCGTTGCGCCAGGTGTCGTAATCGGCGAGCACCTCGTCGAGCGGTTCGGCGGGAACCAGATCGCGGATCTCCTGGATGAATTCACGATCCAGGGTGAACGGCTTGGGCACCAGGTTCGGGATGTACTTGCCGATGATCAGGTTCGGATCACCGTCCATGGGCAGCACCCGCTCCAGGGACCGGCGGAACTCGGCAACGCCGACCCGCAGCACCTCGGAGTGGAACGGCACATCAATGCCCGGCACCATGATGAAGGAGCGACGGCCACCGAACTCTTCGCGACGCTTCTCGACCTCGGCCTCCAACAGCTCCAGGCCACGCACCGTTCCGGCGATGGCGTACTGCGAGCCCCGCAGGTTGAAGTTCACGATCTGAAGAAACTCACCACTGCGTTCTGCGATCCCCGCGACAAACGCCTGAACGTCGGCGTCCTCCAGACCGATCTGCGACGGGCGGATCGCGGCCAGGCGGTAGTTGCTGCGGCCCTGCTCATCGCGCGGCACGATGTCGTGCATCGCCGACCCACGGTGGAACACCACCTCGAGCAGACCATCCTGCGGGATGACGCCACTGACCGTGGCCAGCGCGGTGTACTCGCCAACGGAGTGACCACAGGTGATGGCGTCCTCGACGAACGAACCGGATTCCTTCATCTCGGCGATCTGCGCGGTGGCCAACGTAGCCATGGCCACCTGGGTGAACTGCGTCAGGTACAGCACGCCCTCGGGGTGCTGGTAGTGGACACCACCGGCGATGAGGCTTGTCGGGTTGTCCTTGACCACGTGCAGCACGGAAAAGCCGAGACGCTCACGGGTGAACTTGTCGGCCTTGTCCCAGACCTTGCGAGCGGCCTTGGAGCGTGAACGCACGTCCATGCCCATGCCCTTGTGCTGGATGCCCTGCCCCGGGAAGGCGTACACGGTCTTGGGGGCCGCGAGCCGGGCGGTCGCCGACATCACGAGGTCGGTACCGACCTTGGCCTGAACCTCCACAACCTCTGCGCCGGAATCGATTCCGACACGGTCCACCCGCACGTCGACCTCATCGCCCGGCTGCACCATGCCCAGGAATCGAGAGGTCCAGCCGACCAGTGTGCGCGGCGGAGTGCTGGAAGCGTCGGCGGAGGTCACCACGTGCTGCGCGGCGGCCGAAAGCCACATGCCGTGCACGATGGGCGATCCCAGCCCGGCCAGCAGCGCTGCCGACTTGTCGGTGTGGATCGGGTTGTGATCACCCGAGACCACCGCGAACGCCCGCATGTCGGTCGGCGCGAAGATCTTGGCATCACGGCGGCGACGACGAGTGGTGTCCTCTTCGTGCTCGGAAAGCGCACCACCGGCACGCACCGGGTCGGTGAGTTCGGCTGCCCCGTTTCGGCCCAGAATCGCAAACCGCTCCTGCAGCGTGGCCAGCACCGTGCCGTCGGCCGCCGCCACCGTGACCTCGACCGGAACAACGCGGCCGACCTCGGTATCGGTGGCCGTGGAAGCCGTTGCAGTGACGGTAAGTTCGGCGGCCTCTGCGGGAAGGGCCGAGATCAGGTGCGCAGCGTGATCCAGGTGCACCAGCGAGAGCAGACCCTCAATGACGCCCGTGCCGTCCTCAGTCTTGGCATCACCGATGGCGGCGAACACGGCGGGCCAGCACAGGCCGACCAGCGCGTCCGGCACGATCGACGATCCGGGCGCCAGCGGCGACGGCAGCACGGCGGTGACGCCGGTGTGGTCGGCGACACGTTCCGGATCCCACTGCGCGACAACACGTGCCGCGCCATTCTGGACAGCCGGAAGGCCTGCCTGATCCTCCGCGCCGGCGGCTACCGCGAGCACGGTCCGCATGGCGGCGGCCGCGGCCTCGGTGGTCACCACCGGGGTACCACCGTCGCGAGTCGTGACAGGCAAAGTCAGGTCGATATCGATCCAGATACCCGACAGCGGCACGCTCAGACGCACCGAGTCGTCGCCGGTGACCTCGAGACGTGCACCGGTCGACGGATGCGAGGCGGTGCGGTCCTCGAAGACCTGCCAGGCGCCATCGGGAGCGATCCGGTGTACCGGGTTGACGGCAATGCGTCCGGACCACAGCACATCTGGCGCGTCCAGCACGCTGGCCAACGGACCCTCGACATCCCAGCGGCGGCGCAGACGCGAACGCACCGGCAACGGCTCCGCACCGGTGGCGACAACCTCGTCGATAGCGGTCTGCTCGAACCGGTTGAGCAGGTCGCCCACCGGCTCGTCGACCCGGGTGATCCCGGCGACCGCGGCGGTGCCGGGGATGATGCATACCTGCTCGGCGGTGTAGCGCGCGTCGTGGGCCTGCCACAGCGAGTCGCTGCGCCACCAGCGGCGCACATCTTTGTCGATGACGGGCACGAAATTGACGGGCTTACCCAGCGTCTTGCACAGCGCGACGAAGAAGGGCACGTCGGCCGGGTGCAGCTTGATGGCCTCGGCATCGGGGTAGCGCTGCAGCAGTGCCGCGATGGCATCGGCCGGGCGTTCCACCAGCGTCTCGTCGGCGAACAGCGTCTCGACAGGACCGGACTCCTTGGGATGCAACCGAGCCTCGGCGCGCTTGAGCATCTGCTCGAATCGATCGCGCCAGGTGATATCCAGCCACGGCGAGTGCGCCACTGCGGTATCGGCGGTGCTGTCACCGTCACCGATGGACAGCTCCACGTAGCGATTCAGCCACTGCGCGTATGTCATTTCGGCGACATCACCGAAGTACTGCTTGGCGGTCAGCTCCATCGCGGCGATGATCTCGTCGCGGCGCTTGGACACCGCATCCTCATCACCGGCGACATCATCAAGCAAACGACCGCAGCGGGAGGCCGCGTTGTCGATCTCGTGAATGTCCGCACCCAGCTGGCTACGCCCGGAAGCCATGCCGCCCTGGGCTTTTCCGGCGGGAACCCATTCAGGAGTGCCTTGGGTCTCGACCAGCATCTGCTTGACCGACGGCGAGGTGGTGGCCTCCAGTGTGGCCATGGCCGCAGTGCCGACCAGGATGCCGTCGACCGGCATCAGCGGGAATCCGAACTTCAATGCCCAACGGCCGCTGAGGTATTCGGCAGCCTGCTCGGGCGTGCCAATGCCGCCGCCGACACATACGGTGATGTTGGAGCGCGAACGCAGCTCCGAGTAGGTGGCCAGCAGCAGGTCGTCGAGGTCCTCCCAGGAGTGGTGTCCACCGGCGCGGCCACCCTCGACGTGCATGATGATCGGACGGGTCGGGACCTCGGCGGCGATGCGCACGACGGAGCGGATCTGCTCGACCGTGCCCGGCTTGAACACGATATGGCTGAAGCCGATCTCGGTGAGCTCGTCGATGAGCGCGACGGCCTCTTCCAGCTCGGGAATACCGGCGGTCACGACGACACCGTCAATAGGCGCACCGGCCTGACGGGCCTTCTGTACCAAACGCTTCGAGCCAACCTGCAGCTTCCACAGGTAGGGATCCAGGAACAAAGAGTTGAACTGGATCTGACGCCCCGGCTCCAGGAGACCGGCGAGCTCTTCTATGCGGGCATTGAAGATCTCTTCGGTGACCTGCCCGCCGCCGGCGAGCTCGGACCAGTGGCCCGCGTTGGCCGCGGCCGCAACGATTTTCGAATCGACGGTGGTCGGGGTCATGCCCGCGAGCAGAATCGGTGAACGTCCGGTGAGGCGGGTGAACTTGGTGGACAGCTTCACCGAACCGTCGGGCAGCGACACCACGGTGGGCGCGAAGCTGGTCCAGGCGCGGGCCACCTCGGGAACCGCACCGTGCGTAAACAGGTTTCGCTGTCCCCCGCGGGTGGCGGTGGGCACGATGCCGATCCCCAGGCCACGGATGACCGGGGCGGTCAGGCGAGTCAGGAGATCGCCGGGACCCAGGTCCAGGATCCAGCGCGCGCCGGCGTCAGCGACATGGTTCACCTCGTTCACCCAATCGACCGGGGTGACGAGGATGGACTCGGTCAGGGCCTTGGTCAGTTCGACGTCGAGCCCTGCGGCCGCCGCCCAGCGACCGGCGATCTCCACGCCGTCGGCCAGGCGTGGAGTATGGAAGCCGACCTCCACATTGACCGGGTCGAAGACCGGGCTGAAGACCGCGCCTCCGCGCACCTTGTCCTTGCGCTCGGCGGCCTCGCGGTCGGCGATCTGTTCGCAGTACAACTCGAAACGCGACAGCTGCTCGGGAGTGCCGGTGATGACGACGGAGCGGCGCCCGTTACGAATGGACAGCGCGGGCGGCTGAACGGTACGGACGTCCTGGGCAAACTCGTCAAGAAGCGCCTTGATGCGTTCGGGGTCGACATTGGTCACCGACACCATGGGTGTGCGGTTGCCGCGCACCACGATGCCGCGGCGGCGCGCGACCAGGGTGGCAGCGGCACCTACCAGCTGAGCGATGGCCAGCAGCTCGACATCGCGCGCACCATGGCCCTTGAGCGCCTCGACGGCCAGCACACCCTGCGAGTGCCCGATGACGGCGACCGGTGGCAGCTGCGCCACATCGAGGCCCTGGATCTTCAGCGCACGGACCGCGGCCAGCTGCGCCAGTAGTACACCGGGCATGGACACCGCGGCCGAGGTCAGCTGCGCGGCGGCGGGTACGGGCTCCTCAGCGGTCAGCGCACGCACCCAGGTGAGCGGGGTGAAACCGACCGGACGCACGACCACGAGTTCCTTGGCGACAGGCTCCAGCCGCAGCTCGGCCTCACCGGCGAGGGTGGCCAGCTCCGATTCGATACCGGCCGAAGCCGCCAGTTCTGCGAGTGATTCCAGCCAGTCGCTGCCTTGACCTCCGAAGGCCACTGCGTAGGGCTCACCGGACTCCAGACGGTCGATCAGCGCTGGGCCCGCACTGGGGCCCGGATCGACCGCGCCGTTTGCGTCGGGATCCTCAGCGCTGGTCACCTTGTCGTATTCGTTGATCGTCACGTCGCCGCTACCCGTCTTTCCGTCAGTCGTGAATCCAGCCGCACCCGTGTCGTCGTCCTTGTCGATCGGGGGCGTTGAGGCACGTGCATCCGCACCATCACCGCAGGTCTGGACTTAAGAGTGTCATAAGAGGGGTGACGATTTCTTCTGGCGTAATAGTTACTGCCGAGTTCTACGCGAGAGTAACCACCGCTTACGTAACAGCAGGCCACGCGCTGGCAACTGACCGCCGAATCAAACGTGCTGCATGCAGGTGGTTACGGTCGAGTAGGTATAACATCGCAGATCAGACATCGATTGTTATCGAATCGTTATGTTTGATTTCGATAGCACCGACGATGTTCGCGCGTGTCGCAGCCAGCAGCCGCAACAACGCCATCCAGACCGTGAAATTTCAGAATATGTGCCACATGTTTGCTGATATTGCAGAGCGGTTCCCACTTCTGTGACTTGTGAGGCTGATGAGGTTTGTCCAGCTACGCATCCGAACGTGAGAACCTCGCTGCCATCCGGCCATGCATGAGATCGCCGAACCCGTCGATCTCCGTCTCGCCAACGGACGGCTCAACCCGCTGGCCGTGAGCTGGACCCGCCGTCCGCCGCATCGGGCCAACCTCGGCGGCTGGGGACGATGCAAGCGATGGGAGTACTGGGGCATCCTCGCACCCAGGCACTTCATCGGTCTGGTGGCGTCATCGATCGACTACGTGGGCGTGCACGGCATCTATGTGCTTGGCCGGCGGTCCGGCGCCGAAACATCAAGAAGCGCAGTCATCCCCGGTGCTCGTGGCACAACGTTTCCCGAGTTGAGCGGTCTCGGACGAGCCGACGCACCGGGTCTGGGCGTCTCGATACGTATAGACCAGCAACAGCTGGGTACAACGATCCACGCCCGCGCCCGCGATGCCGAAATCAACGTCGAGATCTCACTACCACCGGAGCACGAATCGCTCGGCATGGTGGTTCCCTGGTCCCCACCCGATTTCAGTACACCGTGACGGACATCGGCCGTCCCGCGGGCGGCACGCTACGGCTGCGCGGTAGCACCTACGAGCTCACCGATGCGTTCGCTGTGCTCGATCGCGGTCGGGGTAAGTGGCCTTATCCGATGACGTGGAATTGGGGCGCGGGTTGCGGCAAGGGCGTTGCCATCCGCATCGGCGGCACATGGACCGCCAGCACCGGCTCGACCGAGAACGCGCTATTTCTGAACGGACGCGCCGAGCAGACGACGTTTCCTGGGTGGATCTGGCGGGTGTTAAACCCACTGCCCGAAGCTTGGCTTGAGAATGTCGTTGAGATCGACGCCGATTCCGCCGACTTGACGCTTGTCGATCTCGAACTGGTGCAGGTGCGCCTCGGGGTGAACGAAGCCCTTGGGACTCCCCCAGTTGTGCTGCCAGAAGTACGAGCACAGCCCGTCCTGTAGCGCCCAGTCGATGGTCTTGGAATTGCCGTACAGCCCGGTGCGAGCATGCCCCACCACTGATTCCCAAGCCCTCAGATAGGGCGCCACCTGATTCTTGTACTGCTCAGGTGTCGGGTTGTCGTCGATCGAGACGTAGATCGGCACGTTGTAGGAGCCGCCGGCCGCGATATGCAGCTGCCAACCACGCTGCGCGTGTTTGATGCCGGCTTCCTGGCCGCCAAGCCAATCGGCGGTGTCCTGCTTGCCGTACTGATAGTTGGAGACGATCTTCAAACCGGCCCGATACAGATCGCGCGCTTCAGCGAGCTTGATGGGTTTACCCGCCGATAACCCCGGGCTGCGCGGATCGGAGACGTACCGAATGGCGCCCAGATGCCCGGCGGCCTTGATCGACTCGGGAGTCGGTACTCCGCCGGCGTAATCGATGAGTGTCCCCAGCGATGCGGCGTTGGCCTGCGGGGGTGCTAGCGCGGAGGAGACGGCACTACCCAGCACCGCCGCGGCGGGCATGGCCACGGCGTATTTAAGGACATCCCGACGGGATACTGACACGACTGCTACCTCACAAGGCCGTTCCGGGCGCTTTGAATAACTCAAGCCTCAGATTACGACAGCTACCTCAATAAGCACGGCAGCCACGCGTGTCACATACGGCACAGCGCTACCTAACTGTCCGCCATCCGAAACACTTCATCGGCGATCAATCGCGGTTCCGTGAGGACGATCTGATGTCCGGATTTGCGAGCAACTACGTGACGCGCACCGAGCCGATGCGCCGTCACCTGGTGGGCAGCGTTCAGCTCTGACCGTGTCTCCTCATTGAGAAACTCTGCACGCGCTCCCGATATGACGGTGATGGGGATTCCGTTGATCACGGGCGGGTTATCGCGCAACCCGGTCACCCCGGCGACAAAGCGGCGGTCCTCCTCGTTGGCGGCACGTCCCGCTCGCCACGTCAGATCTTCGGACGTGATGTCATCGACGACGTCGCGTGGCATCCGGGGCATCATGCGGCGAATGAGATACGGCAGCAGACCGACCCGCCCCATCACGTCGAGCACCGCACGATGGATGACGCCGAGGAGCCGCATGCCGGGCGAAGCCGGACGGTAGTAGGCGTCCAGGTTCTCGTCGGAGTGATCGACGAGAACGATGCCCGCGATACGTGATGGATCGGCCACTGTCGAGGCCAGTGCGATGGTTCCGCCATAGCTGTGGCCCACCAGGATGTAGGGGCCCGAACCGAGCGCCGTCAGTAGGGCATCGAGGTCCTCGGTGATGCGCTCCAGCGTGCGCGGCTGATGATCATCATCGCTGCGCCCCAAGTTCGCACGGTCATAGACCACCGACCGAAAACGCTGGGCGACAAGGGGTTGTACGAGTCCCCACGCTGACCGCGAAAAGCCCATCCCGGACTCGAAGACCACGGTCGGATCACCGGTTCCGGCGACCATGTAATGCAACGCGCGCCCGTCGGAGGTGGTCACATAGTTACTCGACCCCAGGGTGTGGTTCACCCCGCCACCGTACGGAACAACCGCCCGTGAGGTCGGCCTGTTAGGCCCCGGAGTGCAGCAGTGGGCGCAGCCGTTCGGTCTTCTCCGCTGTCCATCCGGGTGGCTGCAGGATGTCTGCCCACGCGTTGGCGACCGCCTGTACATAGACGTGACCATGTCCATCGGGGACGTTGACCGCGACCGCCATGTCGGCAGAGACCTGCAGGAACGTCACGAACGGTATCCACTCCATGCTCGGCAGCACGTCGTAGCCGCGGGGCTCGCGCAGCCAGTCCGGCTTGCTCAGGATGAGGTCGGGATTCCACCAGGCGATCGGATCCGATGCGTGCTGCAGATACACGATGCGCGGGCGCGCCCACGTAGCCGCGGGGCGTTTGAGATCCTCTGGGCGCGAAACGAATCGAACGTTTCCTCCATTGTCATAGATGGGCAGCACCTCCGGCGATCCGTCATCGCGGTTGTGCGTGGCCTCCAGCCACATGGAGTTGTTGAAGGTCGGGCCGGAGAACAGCGCACCGTCCGTGCGCGCCACGATGTTGTTCACCGACAGGAACGGCGCCTCGCCACCGAACGATCCGAGGCTTTCCCCGAACACCACGAGCTTGGGCCGCACACTCTCCGGCATGGCGCGGACCCGTGCCGACACGGCCTCGAACAACGCCTGCCCCGCCTGACGCGCGTTCTCCTTGTCCACCAGGAACGAGAGCCAGCTGGGCAGAAATGAGTACTGCATGGTGACGATGGCGGTGTCGCCGTTGTACATGTATTCGAGGGCGTCCGCCTCGGCTTGGTTGATCCAGCCGGTTCCCGTCGTCGTGGCCACCGCCACCACCTTGCGGTGCAGGCCGCCCTCGCGTTCCAGTTCACGGGCTGCGAGCTCGGCCGTCGCTTTGATTCCCTCGGCGGATTCCAGGCCCGCGTAGGCCCTGATCGGTTCGGTCGCCGGAGCCTTATTGAACGCAGAAAGCTCCTGTGTGGTGGCACCGCCACCGATGAAGGCACGGCCCTGATTGCCCAACGACGCCCAGGAGACCAGTGAACCCGGCCCGCCCGAACGCAACGATGTAGTTGGCGCAGGATTGGCCGGGTTCTCCTCGTTGTTGACCGCCGAGAAGGTGTTGTTCAAGAAATCCATTGCCACCCTGACGACAACGCCGTTGATGAGTGCCATCGCAAGAACCACCACCAGCGTGACGGCGACCACAGCCGAGACCCGTTTGGGGGCCACGCGGTTAAGCCGTTCGATCAGGAACAGAATCAGCCGCCGGATCTGCTGTCCGATCTCGACCAGGATGAATAAAACGATGATCGACAGCACAGCGGTCTGCGGGTGCGCCCAGAAACTCAGCCTCGGCACACCCATGAGGTCACGCACGCGGTCCTGCCAGAAGTGGAACCACACGATCATCGCGGCGGTGCCGGTGATTCCGACCACGATGAGAACCCACCACGCAAAGCGAGGCGCCTTCGGACTCGAATCCTTCGACCGCATGTACCGCACCAGCCATACCGCCAGAACACCAAGTGCGTAACCGATGGCACCCGAGCCCCCGCTCACCAGCGCCTGGAAGAGCGGCCCACGCGGAAGCAACGACGGCGTCATCGACAGCCAGAGAAAGACCAGGCCCACGGCGGCACCCGTGAAGGTGTAGCGCCGTACCCACCAACGCGTCTTCGTTGACGTCAGTACCGCCGCCTCCGGCGCCGGTTCCGTGGCGTCCGGTGCCGGCTCGTTGGCGTCCGGTGCCGGTTCCTTTTCGATATCGCTGTCGATATCCCTGTTGATTGCCATCGCCACACCCTTCTTGATGCCGCCAGCTGCGCGTGTCAATGGTGCCCGCACGTCGCCACACCGCACAGAGGTATTACCAGATCGGCAACGTGGTGCGGTGGGCCACTGCGACGCCACCACCACCTGAGACCGCGCTGCGCAAATCCCCGAGGCGGACCGGATCTCACCGGCTCAGCGAACTGTGCGCGACAGGGAGCCGACCGCTCTCACAGGTCCCTGCGGTATCCTGCGAACTTGCTATCAGGGCTTTTTGTCCGTAGGGCGGGGCAGATCGATGCAACGGGGGCACGACGAGGATTACACATGCGACATGCCGGTGTCGGCCGTGAGGCCAGGACGACCAGCGCACAAAGCCCTAAGCGGGAACGACGGCGCCGCGGGTCCATCACCGCCGAGGACATCATCGCCGGAGCCTTCGAGCTCGCCGAGGAAATAGGGATCTGTGGGCTGAGCATGCCGCTGCTAGCGAAGCGTCTCGATGTCGGTGTGACCAGTATCTACTGGTACTTCCGCAAAAAGGGCGAGCTGCTCGACGCGATGACCGACCGCGCCACCAAGCAGTATCACTTCGCTGCACCCTTCATTGGCGACGAAACCTGGCAGGACGCGCTGCGCAGCCATACCCGCCGGATGCGCGAGGCATTTCGGGAACGCCCGGTGCTGGTTGAGCTCATCCTGATGCGCACCAGCGAGCTCAGCACCGAGGCATTACAGGCGAGCATTCAGAACCTGGAATCGCTTGTCCAAACCCTGATCGGTGTCGGCTTCAGCCCGGACAACGCGCTCGACGTGTATTTCGCCCTGTCCTTGCATATTCGCGGCATCGTGGTGCTTGAGCACATGGACACCGTCATGCCCGCGTCCGGTGAGGCCCGCAGCCTGGTACCGAACGCCACGCTCGCCCCCACCCTGCATGATCTGGCGTCTCGCGGTCATTCGATCGCGTCCATCTCCGACGCCCACTTCGACTTCACCGTCGATGCCATCATCGAACGGGCCGAGCATCTGCTCTCCCGGGACATCGCGGCACGCGAAGCGTCCTGACCTGCGCTTAGACCTTGGAGTTGAGCAGCTCCTCGATTTTCTCGAGTCGATTGTTCGACAGCGCAGTGTTGTCGATCGACCGATCCGCCGAGCAGGTGACCAGCTGCGCGATCACATTCGCCTTGGCGATCACGGTGAACTCGCAAATCCATTGATCACCATTGAGATTCGTCGACCAACGGACCATGTCCGGCGAACCAGGAACCACTGGACCGGGCGTGACCGTATGGCGTTTCTGGTCATCGCCCCAGGCAGCGACCGGAAGCTGACACTTGGATACGGTCGCGCCCAGCGATTCGAGGAACCGAGCCGCCTGAAAATCGCCGGGATAGGTGGCCGATACCTCCAGGAGCTGATGCTGGTTCGGGTACTGGTTATCGGTCTGCGTTCGTGCTTCTCGTCCCGTGTAGTTCGAGGGGAACAGCGGATAACGGCCGTAACCGACGACCCCCTGGCATTCAGCGGGCTCGGCACCGATCCACAGAATCGACTGCATATCGGTTTCGAACAGCGGCTTCCCCGGCGTCACGCTCAACGATTGCGCCGGAGTGAGGAGCTGATCGAGCTGCGCGGGCTGGATCGGGCCGGCAGATACGGATCCCCTATCCGCCGTGGCCTCCCCGTCGACCCCACGTTGGCAGCCCGTCACCGCGAGCAACAACGCGACCAGCACCGGCACCGACCACCTCATGTTGGCAAACATTACCCGCATCCACCGCTCTCCCGGATTTCGGCATTGTCCCGTGGCAGGCATGCGATCTCGGGTAAGAAGGGTCCAGTCGACACGACAAGTCGGTAATGCGATCAGGCACCACGACCCGAAGAGGAGTGCGCGGTATGTCCACCAAGCTGGCAACACCACAGGAGCTACTGTCGCTGGGCAGAGTCGAATTGGGTACCAGCAATTGGGTTCAGATCACCCAGGAACAGGTCAACGAGTTCGCGGACGCGACCGGTGACCGGCAGTGGATCCACACCGATACCGAACGCGCCAAGGCCGGCCCGTTCGGCGGGACCATCGTGCACGGATACCTGACGCTCGCACTTGCCCCGGCATTCCTGGACGAGGTGCTTGAGATCGCGTCATACGATGCGGTGCTCAACTATGGCGTGAACAAGGTGCGGTTCCCGGCGCCGCTGCATGTGGGCGCGCGGGTTCGCGGACACGTCACGCTGCTGTCGGCCAAGTTGCGCGATAAGGGCACCGTCGAGGCTACCTATGGCATCAAGTACGAGATCGAGGGCAAGGACCGGCCGCCATGCGCTGCCGAAAGCGTGTACCTGTACCAGTAGTCATGCCTCGTCAAGCGCCGGGAACAGCGGTTCCTGCCCTATCACGATTCCCCCCCAGCAGCATCTGGACCACACGCTCATCTCCTTGAGCATCAACAGTCTCCGTTGTGCCCGGTTCCGCCTACCGACGTGCCGCCTTCCCGCGAATCTTGCCCACCACAAGCAGCGCGAGCAGTGTCACCAAAGCAATAACGTCGTGGATGCCGCCGCCGAAAGCACATGCATCACCACAACTTCGAGCCCTCGGATAACCCTGCGCCACAATTACATCAGATGGACATCACGTATCGCGACAGATCATTGGCCGTCGACGACCGCCCCCGTCCCGGGACACTACGTGCCGGCGACCAAGCACCCGGTGCGATGCTGAGGAACGGCCATCGGCTATTCGACGTCCTGCGCGGCACACACTTCACCGTGCTCACGATCGGACCATCGACATCGACGACGTGTGCGGCCAGCGGATAACGCCGTCAACCGACTACGACGTCACGGGGCCGACACTCGTCCTAGTGCGCCCAGACGGGTACATCGGAGTCATGACCGAATCCGAGGAGACCCTGCGCGCGTACCTCGCCCGCGTGCGCTAGACGCTGACCGCCAGCGGCTCAATACGCGCAGGAACATGCTTATGCCATGGGGTGCACGCATATTCATCGCGCCAGGCCGACGAGGTCAGCGCGTTCGGCGCCACACCCGGCACGTGCGTTTCGCCGGACTCGTCGGTGTAATCGAGGCCGAACCCGTTCGGGAGCGAGGCGTGGCCGGCCTGCATCATGTCGCTGATCTCGACGGTGGCCTCCGCACTACCCGCCGCGGTAGAGATGCGAACTGGGTCGCCGTCGGCGACGCCGAGCCGATATGCGTCCTCCGGGCTTATCCGCAACGCGCCCTGCTGGTCCCGTTTACGCCAGGACGGATTACGCAGAATGTCGTTGGCGGTGTACGCCCGCCGCTCTCCCGCCGACAGCACGATCGGAAACTCCGGTGTCGTCAGCTGCGCCGGGCGGGATGCCAATCCTTGTATTTCGTCCAGCATTTCGGGGATCGCAAGCGCGATCTTGCGGTCCGCGTGCGTGATGAGTGCGAAATCGTCTTCATACTCATGCACCGTGAAGGTCACTCCGGACGGGCTGTTCAAGATGGCGTCGAAGAGCGCGTTGCCATCCGGGTGACCGGCCCGTGCCACCGCCTGCGGATAAGTCATCATCGCTTTCTGCGCCAGGCCCCACAGGGCGGCGGCACCCTCCAACCCCGTGGGCAAGGTCGGGCCGAGGGTTTCGTACAGGACATACGGCGCCAGCGGACCGAGTGCCGGATTGGCCAACACCGCGAAGAACGCCTGTAGGTAGGCATCCGGCCCCTGTGCGGCGGCTTCGCGCAGCGGCTGCAGCTCCGCGTCGTCGACCACTCCCAGCGCTCGGACCAATCGCGCCCAGATTTCCGGCTCGGGCAAGGTTCCGGGCTCGGGTTCGAACAGTGGGTGCCGAAGCTGAAAAGTGTTGTGCGGAAACTCGAGATTGAAGAAGGTCGCCTCCGCTTTCTCGAACTGGGTGGCGGCCGGCAGCACGTAGTGAGCGAGACGGGCGGTCTCCGTCATCGCGACATCCACGACCACCAGGAGCTCCAAGGCCTGGAACGCCTCCTTGCACCGCGCCGAATCCGCCAGGGAGTGAGCGGGATTACTACTCTCGACAACCATCGCGCGGAACCGGTCGGGATGATCGGTGAGGATCTCGTCGGGGATCACATTGGAGGGCACGAGGCCGCCAATGATCCGGGCTCCGGTCACCGGGGTGTTGCCGAAGAATCCGCCCATGAGCGGCGCCATCCACGAATGCAGATGCTGGCCACCGCGTTTGGCAAAGTTTCCGGTGAGGATCCACAGCATCTTGTTGAGGTACGAACTCAGGGTGCTGTTGGGGGCCTGCTGAATCCCGAGGTCTTCGAAGACCGCCACGCTCTCGGCGGCGGCAATACGGCGGGCTGCCCGGCGGATGAGGTCTTCGGCCACACCGCAGCGCTGCGCGTAGTCGCTGATGGGTACCGCACGCAGCGCATCCCGGACCTCCTCGGTGCCGGTGACATGCTCGGCGAGAAATGCTTCATCACAGAGGCTCTCCTGCACCAGCACCGCGGCGAGCGCCGCAAGACACCAGGCGTCGGCACCGGGGCGCACCCGCAGGTGAAAGTCGGCCATCTTGGCCGTATCGGTGACCACCGGGTCGATGACGATCATCGAACGTTGCGGATCCTTGGCGATCTCGTTGAGCACCACTCTCGCCCGCGGAAAGCTCTGCGACATCCATGGGTTCTTCCCGACGAAGACCGACACCTCGGCGTGCTCGAACTCGCCACGGGTGTGCCCGCCATAGAGATTCTTGTCGATCCAGGCCTCGCCCGTCTTCTCCTGCGCCAGTGCGTTGGAGCGGTACTTGGACCCGATGGCCTTGAGAAAGGCGCCACTGTAGGCACCGCCCAGGTGATTGCCCTGACCACCGCCACCGTAGTAGAAGATCTTGTCGCCGCCATAGCTGTCACGGATGTGCTTGAAGCCCTCGGCGATCTCCACGATCGCCGTATCCCAGTCGACTTCCTCATAGGTGCCGTCGGAGCGGCGCCGCATGGGCGAGGTCAGCCGGTTGGCATTGTTCTGGTAGTGATCCAGGCGCAATGCCTTGTTACACGTGTATCCCTGGGATGCCGGGTGGTCTTTGTCGCCGCGGATCTTGGCGAGTGTTCGCCCCTCGGTCTGGACCACGATGCCGCAGTTGCACTCGCACAGGATGCAGGCGGTGGGCAGCCAGTTGGTGGTGGTCATGACAAAGCCTCCTCGATCAGCGTGCGTAATTGCTTATGCACCACATCGATTGGTGTGATGTCATGGATCGATCGCGCGACGATGATGGCCCCCTCCAAGGAGGTTGTCATCAGCATCGCCAGCTCGTCGGCGCGCACGCGGGCTACGCCGGCACTGGCCAGCTTGTCCGCGATGATGCCGATCCAACGCTGGAAGACGGCCGCCGAGTGCTCGATGAGCTTCTGATTGCTGGCCGGGCTCTCCGGATCCCCTGCCTCGACAGCGACCGCCACCACGGGGCATCCCGCACGGAAGTCGCTGCGCACCAATTGCTTCCGATAAGACGTGACAAGTGTGTCCAGAGCCTCCACCCCCGAGGGTGCGGAGTCGATCATCCCGGCGATGTAGTCCCCGGCCAGATCCACTGCCTCGCCGAGTAACTGCGTGCGCCCACCGGGAAAGTAGTGATATGCCGAGCCGCGCGGCGCACCGCTGTGTTCGAGCACATCAGAGATGGCCGTCGCGTGTGCACCACGCTCGCGAATCAGCAGGGCCGCCGAGGCCACCATTCGTTCACGCGGGGTGCTCAATCGTCGTCCTTCCCGAGGTGCACATGGCTATGTATGCTGCTCTACATAATCCGCGAACGACACGGAGAAGTCAATGTCTGAGTACGAAACCCTGAGCATCCGGCGCGACGGATATGTCCTGGTGATCGGCCTAAACCGACCCGCCAAGCGCAACGCGTTCGACAAGGCGATGCTTCAGGAGCTGTCACGGGCATTCGGCGAATTCGATGCGGATGCCGAGTTGCGGGCCGCCGTCCTGTACGGGGAGGGGACGATGTTCACGGCCGGCCTCGATCTGGCCAGCGTGGCGGCCGAGATTCAGAACGGCGCGTCATTGACCGCCGAGAACGGAATCAACCCGTGGCAGGTCGACGGTACGCATTTGTCCAAGCCACTTGTCGTCGCCGTGCATGGCAAGGTACTCACGCTGGGCATCGAGCTCGCGCTCGCCGCCGATATCGTGATCGCGGACGAGACCGCGACGTTCGCACAACTTGAGATCAACCGTGGCATCTATCCGTTCGGTGGCGCCACCATTCGCTTCCCGCGTACAGCGGGTTGGGGCAACGCGATGCGGTGGATGCTGACGGCGGAGCCCTTCGACGCCGCCGAGGCTCATCGCATAGGGATCGTGCAGGAGGTCGTGCCTGCCGGCGCGCATGTCGACAAGGCGATTGCGACCGCCCACACCATCGCGCGCCAAGCGCCGCTGGGTGTGCAAGCTACCCTGCGAAACGCCCGGTTGGCTCTCGCCGCGGGCGAGGCCGCTGCCGAGGCACAGCTTGTACCCACCGTCCGCGAGCTGTTCACCACCGAGGACGCCGCACTGGGCGTGCAGGCCTTCTTGACCCGCACCGCCGCCGAGTTCGTGGGTCGCTAGCGCGCGGTCACTGCCCTGCGCACGTCGCCGAGCTCGCCGATGGGCACGGTGCGTGTCGAGGCCACTGGCCGCACACCCGGGCCGTCGGGCTTGGACACCATGACCACGCTGTCGATGTAGGGCTGAATGGTCGTGGTGTTCTGCACGGTGGCAACGATCACCAGCTGGAACCCGAACTTGCGGAATGCCGACAGCGCCTGCTGCGCGAACTGCGGGTCGGACTTCGAGAACGCCTCGTCGAGCATCAGCTGCGCGAACACCGGCCGGTTGTCCCCCGTCTCGGGATTGGCCAGGTTGAAGCTCAACGCACCGGCGAGGCAGAACGCCATCAGCTTCTCTTGTTCCCCACCGGAATTCGCGCCCGCATTGCTGTAGGTGCGGATCGCTTCGCCGCTCGTGGCATCGCGCTCCTCGCAGTACAGCACGAAGCGGTTGCGTACATCCAACGCATCGCGCGTCCACTGCCGGGCCTCGGGAGTCTCGGCCGCCAGCAGGTTCCGCAGTTGCAGAATGTCCTGGTACTGGTCGTGGATGGCCTTCTCGTCTCCCATCGAGACTGCCACCGCTCGCCCCGAGATGCGCCGGGCCCGCTCGTTCAGCTCGCCCACCGCCTCGAGCGCCTTGGGCTCGGCACGCAGGGTCAACCGCGTCCCGCGGTTGAACTCCACCGAGCCCAAACCGCTGTTTACCCGGTCGATCTGGTCGGTGATGCGGTGCGCCTCCTCCTCCGCGAGCTGGTGCAGCCGCAGGACCGCGGTGGGTGCCTGCTCGGTGATCAGCCGCAGCATCCGCTCGTAGGCGGCGGGCAGATCACGCTCGTCGATCCGGCGGCACAAGGCCACGTAGTCGTGGATCTTCTCGTCGAAGTTCTCACTGTCATTGGGAATCGAGTCCGGGAAGTCCCGGTCGTAGGCGTTGAGAATTCGGTTGAGCTCGTTGCGTGAGCGGGTGACGCTCTCGCGCAGCACCGACTGGTCCTTCTCGATCTGGCGCCACAACTCCAGCCGGTAGGAGTCCGGCTCCAGCACGTCCAGACTTGACGAGAGCTGTGGAACATACGTTTCGATGCCGGATCTGGTGTGCCCGCCCACCTCACGCGGATTCAGGTTGTCCATCAGATCCAAAAGGCGGGTACGACGCGAATCATGTTCAGATTCTTGTCTTCTCAACGCACCAATGCGCTCCGAGAGCTTCTTGATCTCGTCGAGATATGAATCGGCCTGTTGCTGCAGACCGGTGAGGTCGGGGTTGGCCTCCAGCATCGTCTCGTATTGGTCTTGTAGCCGTGCCACGGCGGCTTCCGCCGAATCCGTGTCGATCTGGCTCCAATACTCGTACTGGCTGTGCAGTTTGGACCACCGCACGACTTCCGAGCGCAGTTCCTCGCGCTTGGTATCCATCTCGCCGATGAACTTCTCGGCGTCACCGACGGCCTGCTGAGCCTCGACGACGTCATCGGAGAGCGCCGCCCGCTTGTCACCGGCATTGCCCTGGTAGATGTACTGCGAGGCGCGCAGTTCGCGCCGGTCATCCTTGACCGCACGCCGGTCGCCGTCCTTGCGCAGGCCCTGATCGGTGACGGCGCGGCGGTGCTTACTGAACTCGTCGGGGGTGTCCACGAGCACGTAATCGCCCACGCCGGCGACCAGATTCATGGCGGCACTGGCGCATTCGTGATTGGGGTTGGTGAGTCGCAGGCAGTCGGCGAGGGTGCCGGGTTCGGCGCGTCGAGGCGACCCCGACGGGATCACCCGTTCCATCTGGAGGTAGCCGCGCATCGGGTGCTCGTTGACGTATCGCAGCACCTGCCGGTGGTGCTGGTCGGGTACCAGCAGGCACAGGCCGGTGGACCGCAGCACCTTCTCCACAGACTTGCGCCACCGCTCCTGGCCCGGACGCAGATCCATCAGTTCACAGACGTAGGGCAGGTCCTTGGCGGTAAGGCCCAGCGCTGTTGCGATTTCGCCACGCATGCGGTCCTCGTCGGGAGGCACCGGAGTGCCCAGATGCTCGACGCGCTTGAGTTCGGTGGAAGCCGCCCGCAATTGATCCCGCGCCGTCGACAGGGCACCGGCGGCCATGACGTAGGCGTCATGGCCGGCTTCGAGCTCCGCGTTGATCCGGGTGACCGCGCGCAGGCTCTCCACCCGCATGGCTTCGAATTCCTCGGCGGATTCGACATCCTCGTCGTGCCCGAGATCCCCCAGAGCGCTGTCGTAGGCAGTCCGCCGGCGCGATACCTCCTCGGCACGAGCACGGGCATGAGCCAACTCGCTCTTGAGCGGTGCCAAGTTACTGTCGGCGGCGGCGATCCGGCCGAGCAGCTTGTCCCGTTCACCGGTGAGAATGTCTTGACGCGACTGGATTTCGTCGCATTCACCGCCGAGCCGGGTGATCTCGGTGTCCAACAGGTCGATCTCGGGTCCCGCCAGGGCAAGCCGCTGTTGGTCTACGTAGTCACGCACGGTGTGGTGGTCCACCACGTCGACGGTCGCCAGCTGTGCGGCATCGCTGGCGTATGTCTGCTGGATCTGTTCGATGTCGCCCAGGGTCTGCCGCTGGCGCTGTGCGACCGCGAGCGCGGCACGCGCGTCGACCAACGGGGTGATCTGCCCCAGCGCCTCGGAGATCGCGGCCATGGACTCCGGCTCATCGAGCATGTATTCGCGCACGAACTGTTCCAGGCCGCCGACGCTCTTGAGTGACTTGGCCTTGCCCAGCAGCTGCTGCGCTGCCGACGAGCCCTGAATACCCACTGCGGCGTAAAGCTGCTCCAGGTACCAGCGTTCACTCTTGTGTCCGCGCCAGCCCGCGCCCTCGAAGACCGCGGCGGAATATCCCCTGCTCGCCCAGGCATTGCACAGGTCTCGGATATCGGCGTCGGCGTCAATCAGGTAGTAACGACTGGAGGAGTCCGAATCTGAACCCGGGGCAAGCCATTTGAGTACCAGGCCGGTGATTACCCGGCCGTCGGTGCCCGCATACGTGACCGCGATCGCCGACCACGCCCCGCCCTTACCGCGCAGGAACATCTGTTTGGGCCGCTCCCCCGGGTTCTTCAGCTCACCCCACAGACCACGCACGTACTTGTCGACGGTGCGCTTGCCCATATTGGAGCCCGCGGCGGTGGTATCACTAGATGCGTTGAAGTTACGGCGGTTTGACGAGAGAAACGCCAGCGAGATCGCGTCCAGCAGCGAGGATTTACCGCTGCCGGAGGAGCCGGTGATCAGCGTGCCGCGGCGGCTGAACTCAATGCTGTGATACCCGTCGAAGACACCCCAGTTGATGACCTGCAGTCGGGACAGCCAGAACTGCTGGGTGGCTGCGCCACTCGGCCTGCCATTCGGGTCGTCATTCATCGTCATCGGTATCGCCATCTTCTTCGTCGGTGGAGTCTTCTGGAGCGGTACCGCCGCGCTGTAGCTGCTCGTACTGGCGTTGCAACGCCTCGATCATCTGCGCGGACATCAGCGCATTGATGACCGGGCTGATGGTGTAGCTGTGCTCGTCATCGCGGGTGCGTTGCAGGATCTCGGCCTTGGACAGTCGTTTAATGGCCTCGTCGACACGGTCGCGCAGCATCGCTTCATCGCGGTCGATGTCGTGACTGACGTTGGCGAAGAGCTCGTGGATATCGTCGCGGCTCACCAGTACGTGTTCGTCGTGTGCGGTCCGTGCGATCTTGGCCAGGTGCAGGGCAACGATCGATGCGTAGGTGCCCAGGGGTTCGCGGCGCAACACCCGGGCGCCGTACGCGCTGGGATTCTCCAGCGGAGCCGGCTCGGCGTACGCGACCTCGAGATCGTCGAAAACCCTTAACCGCAGGTCCAATTCGGACAGGCGGGAGGCCAGCACCTTGCGGTGCTCAATCATCGACGCCCACAGCTCGGGCTGGCCATCTTTGCTCAGATAACGCCGGGCCACCAGGTTCTGCAGCGCCCAGCACGCCTTGTCCGGCAGCTCGCTGGTGTCGCCGTCGAACCGCGGCCCCTTGACGATTCTTGGCGCCGAAGCATCGGGTTCGACACCAGGAAGATCATCGAAGTTGATGTTTCCCAAGGGGGAACCTGTGGTCACAGCGCTCATATTTCTTCCTCGACACTCGCCAGCACTGGTTCACGGAACATCAACTGCGGCACCTCCATCACCCGGTCCTGCCCGTCGAGGGACCGGAATTTCACTCTTACCGACTCGTGGTCGACAGTGCTGTCCTGCTTGAGGGCAAGCGACCACAACACGATGACATCACCCAGGTACGGCGCTTCGACGTGAGAAATCATGTCGGGCAACGACACTGGCCCCTTGGCGACGGCGCTGTTCACGGTTGCGGCCAGTGAGGCCATATCCACCTGGGTGGCCAGCGCCGAGAACCCACTCAAATCGAGCGGCCCCGACGGCGCATCCTGCGCCAGCACCGGCAGCGCGGTGTCCTTGATCGTGAACGAGAGAGCACCAATGGCGGCCGCGGCCGAGCGGCCGATCGGTAGCTCGGCGTCAATCAGCGAGTCCGCGGTGGACACCTTGAGCAGAGCGTGCCCAGCGGCCAGTGCGTCGTTGAGCTGTCGGGCGCGCCCACGCGCCTGCTCCGTGGTGCCGGCGGCGAAGAATCGCCGGATGCGCTGCGCGCAGCGCTGTTCGATGCGGGAGACCTCCGCGACCTGTTGCGACACCAGCTTGAAGAAATTCTTCATGACATCACGCAGCCCCGGATCGAGCTCGGGCAATCCCTCAGCCACACAAGCGATATCACCGCGCAGGGCGGCGCGCTGATCGGGGTCTTGGATGGTTCGCGTGAAGGCGGCGTAGGAGGCCCGTTCCCGGGAGTCGAAAAGGGTGTCATAGTCGGCGAACATCCGTCGCGCACGGTCCCGGAACCCGGTGTCGGAGTCCTCCGCGGCATCGATGAGTCCGGCGGTGATCTCGTTCTGCATGCTGCCGTAACGCACGATGTCGGTGATCACCTGTTCCATCTGATAGGCGATGGCTCGGGTCTCGTCCTCAAGATCGACGATGTCCGGTTCGGGCCGATATCCGTCGTCGATGGCGTGCAACTGGGTCTGCAGCTCGGCGATCTGGGCTTCGATATCGGCACGCAGGCGGGCCGGGTCGCCATCCAGTTGGGTCGCGACCCGCTTGAGGCCCGCGGCGATACCCGCGATGGATCCGCCGGTGGCCACACTGTCGGCGCGGCGCAAGCGGCGGACGAAGGCCAGCGCGCTGCGGGCATCCTCGGTCAGCGAGCAGACGTTCTCGGCGTCGGGACCAGTGCCGTCCGACGCGCGGTGCAACCAGCCGTCACTGGCCCAGCTCTTGATGAGGGCAAGCCCTGACTGCTCCCCCAGTCCGACCGCGCCCACGTCCCGGTCCAGCTTGGCCACCAGCTGCGGCTCGGAAACCTTGGCGCTGCGGTCCAGGTGACGCTCCATGAGCGTGATGTACGGCGCCAGATTCTTGGCGGCCAGCAGCCTGACCGCACGGGATTTCTGCACGTCGTCGTTGTGCGCGAATAGCTCGTCGATCGTCAGGTCATTCATCGCACACCTCCATCACATCGCTAGCGTTTGTTCCCCGGCCGGCGCGGCCGTCATAGCCGCTGGCCCGGAAAACCTACCGGGCCGACGGGGGCGTGGCGAATGGGCTCGCTGACGTGGGACAAATGAGGCAAATGAGTTAGCTGGGATCTCCGTGGACACCCAGGGTGCCGTCAATGTACTGGCGGCGACAGGCCCATCGCGCCAGCTTTCCGCTGGTGGTCCGCGGGATGGCACCCGCAGGGAGCAATCGCACGTCGGAGAGCTCCAGGCCGTGTTGGGCGCGGGCCGCCGCACGGATCGCGTCGATGGCCTCCTGCGGGTCGGCCTTGGCGGTACGCGAGGCCCGCTCGGCGACGATGACCAGCCCGTCATCGACGGTGAACGCGGTGACGTATCCGCGGCGGACGATCGGCGAGGCATCAGCGACGGTGGCCTCGATGTCCTGCGGGTAGTGGCCGCGCCCATCCACGGTCAGGTAGTCGGCGATGCGGCCGGTGACGTACAGCTCACCGTCGAGGTAGAAGCCCAAATCGCCGGTGCGCAGCCAGTCGCCGCCCGCATTGGCCTTATCGGCATGGCTTGTCGCGAGCGTCTCGCCGAGCCGGGCGTGAAATATCCTCGCCGTATCTTCGGGGCGGCCCCAATACCCACGCCCAACATTGTTGCCCCGCAACCAGATTTCGCCAATGCGACCGTCTGCGAGCTCATTGCTCGTCTCTGGGTCCACGATGACACCCGCGAGACTGCGGGCAAGTTGGCCACAGGACACGTGGATGGTGGCAGTGGGCGCATCGGGGGTGGTGGGCACCGCCCGGCCTTCGGCGAGCTGGTCGCGGTCGAGGTAGATGACGGAGGGTTCGGCATCCGGGGCGATATTCGAGATGAACAGGACCGCCTCGGCGATACCGTAGGACGGTTTGAATGCAGTCGCCGGTAACCCAAAGGGCGCGAAGGCTTTTTCGAACGTACGGATGGCGTCAATGCGCACCGGCTCGGACCCGATGATCATCACGACGTTCCCCAGGTCGATGTCCGCTCCGGCCTTCGGTACACCACGTTGCGCGGTGTACTCATAGGCAAAGTTCGGCGCGGCGGTAATCACGCGGCCTTCCTTACAGCCATCGGAAAGCGCCTTGATCCAGCGCTGCGGGCGGCGGATGAAGGCTGTCGGAGACATCAGGGTGGAGTGGCCGCCATAGACCGCCGGAAAGCCGATCATGGACAGACCCATGTCGTGGTACAGCGGTAACCAGCTGCAGCCGTGTGCGTTTCGGTCCAGCAGATCGATCGACAGGATCATCTGGGTCAGGTTGACGCCGACGGCGCGATGAGTGATCTCCACTCCGACCGGCGGACGCGTGGCGCCTGAGGTGTACTGCAGATGTGAGATGTCGTCATCGACGAGATGCACATACTCAAAGGTCTCCCCCGCGTCGTCAGGGACCTCGTCGATGACCAGGATTGTCGGCGCGGGGATCTCGGCGAGGCCGTCGAGAAACTCCCGAACGGCTCCGCATACCGCGGCCGTGGTCAGGACAACCGTGGGCGTGCAGTCCCGCAACGCGGTATCCAGACGCTCGGCGTGGCCGGGCAGCTCGGGGGCGAAGAGCGGCACCGCGATGGCGCCAGCCTTGATCGCCGAGAAGAATCCGACGACATAGTCCAGACCCTGCGGAGCCAGGATGGCGACCCGATCGCCGCGTTCGATGTGGCGTTGCAGCGTGGCGGCCACCGCGTTCAGACGCACCCCGAGCTGGGACCAGGTGAGCTCGATGCGAGCGCCCTCTTCGGAGGTGGTGAAGTCCAGATAGCGGTAGGCGACGGTGTCCCCGACGTTCCTGATGTTGCGCTCGATGAGGGATATCAGTGTGGTGCCGGGCGGTAATGCCACGTTTCCGTCGGCATCCAGGCAATCGTCGATATCAAGCAAACCGTCAGCGCGAACCACGATTTCAAGTCTACGGACGTGTGGAGAGCGCACCGGGCAGCCCACAAGGCCCTTGGTGCGGGCGGAGGGACTCGAACCCACACGCTCTTTCGAGCACTGGCACCTAAAGCCAGCATGTCTGCCAATTTCATCACGCCCGCATGGCAGCGCAATCCTACAGGTCAGATCGTTCCCGACGTTGTCGGTGGTGGCCCATAAGTTGGAACGCAGTTGGGGAGGCGCAGTGACGCGATCGCATCAGCAGTATGAATCAGTCCGGCACCTGATTGACGCCGGCCTCAACGACTGTGCGATATCGCGGCAGACCGGAGTTCCGCGCCGCACTGTGTGTCAGTGGCGCCACACGCCGCAGCAGGTGCCGCGCTCAGACGAATGCACCAGTCATGACTTCAGCGCACTTTTCGCCCGCCCGTACGCGTACCTCTTGGGCATGTATCTCGGCGATGGATACATCTCACGTTCCCCCCGAACATGGCGCCTCAGAGTCACGTGCGACACAAAATACCCCGACATCATCACTAAGTGCCGGAAAGCAATCGACGCGCTCATGCCAGGCCAACGCGCATCGATCGTTGACCGCATCGGCAATTGCGTCGACGTTTCGCTCTCTTCCAAACATTGGCCCTGCCTGTTCCCTCAACACGGCCCTGGCCGCAAGCACAGTCGAAAAATCGCCCTCGAACCGTGGCAGCAAGATCTCGTCGATCAGGCCACCGAAGACTTTCTTCGCGGCCTGATACACAGCGACGGCTGCCGAGTGGTCGCCAGCATCCGATACCACTTCACCAACCGGTCCGAAGACATCCTCGGGCTCTTCACGGCCGCACTCGACAGTCTCGACATCCCGTGGACCCGATCGACCAAGTACATCGTCTCCATCTACCGCAAGGCGGCCACCGCACGTCTCGACGAGTTCATCGGACCGAAGCGCTGACCAGGGGCATTGGCATCTGCATCCACCTCACGCGGTACCGTCAGAAGGTGTCCACTACACGGCGTCGGAGACCGGCACTGATCGTGCTGGTCGGCGTCAGTGCGCTCGCGTTCCTGGGCCTGGCCTACTGGCAGTTCCAGCGCTTCGAGTCGGTGACCGGTGACGGCCAGAACCTTGGCTACGCGCTGCAGTGGCCACTGTTCGCGGCGTTTGTGATCTGGGCCTACCGGCGCTTCGTCCAGTACGAGGACGAGGGTCCGCCCCCGCCGCCCATCGATCGCGTGACCGAGATTCCTGAGGGGCTGCTGCCCGAACGCCCCGCCGCCGCGAAGCCGGACCCCGCCGACCGCACACTCACCGAATACAACGCTTACCTCGCCGCCCTGGCCGAAGAAGATAGGAAGCCCGCCCCGTGACCGAGCATGAAGCCACGCCCGACGCGCCCGTAGTCACCACTCCGGTCGCGAAGATCCGCGGCGCGCTGTGGCGCTATCGCATCCTGGCGTGGACCACCGGTGTCTGGCTGATCGCCCTGTGCTGGGAGATGTGGCTCAAATACATTGAGCACGTTCCGCATCCGCCGAGCTGGATCGGGATCGTGCACGGCTGGATCTACTTCGTGTACCTGATCTTCACCACCGATCTGGCCATCAAGGTGCGCTGGCCGTGGCCGCGCACTGCTGGCACGCTGCTCGCGGGCACGATCCCGCTGCTCGGCTTCATCGTCGAGCATTACCGCACCAAGCAGGTCAAGGAACAGTTCGGCGTTTAGCCGAAAAAATCTCCAATGTCAGGAATACTGACATGACGATGCGGCTTGGATAGCGGTATGACCACCACACACGCAGTTGTCGCCACCGCATATGGCGCATCCGATGTCCTCGAACTCCGCGAAGTGCCGATCGACGGTCCCGGCGAGGGCCAAGTTCTTGTCGACGTCAAGGCCGCCGGCGTTAATCCGATCGACTGGAAGTTGTACTCGGGAGCCTTCGGTACCGACCCCGCGAATCTCCCGATGCGCCTCGGTCTCGAGGTGTCCGGAACAGTGGCAGCTGTCGGTTCAGGTGTCGACGGGCTTCAACCCGGCGACGACGTCATCGCCGCCGGGCAGATCGGCGGCTATGCCGGTCAGATCATCGCCTCGGCGGATGAGGTGTTCAAGAAGCCGGCGAATCTGTCCTTTCCCGAAGCCGCCGGGTTCCTCCTCACCGGGCAGACCGCGGTCCACCTCCTGGAGGCCACCAACGTGACCGAGGGCGACACCGTCCTGATTCACGGTGCCGCGGGCGGTGTGGGGCTGCTTGCCACTCAGCTCGCAAAGGCCCGCGGCGCGACAGTAATCGCCACCGCAAGCGCTGCCCGCCACGACCAGCTGCGCGGTTATGGCGCGATTCCCGTTGAGTACGGCCCCGGTTTACAAGACCGTGTCAGCGCCATCGGATCCGTCGACGCTGCACTCGACCTCGTAGGCACCGACGAGGCCGCCGACGTCTCACTGGCACTCGTTGCCGACAAAGACCGCATCGCCACGATTGCCGGATTTGGCCGTGCCGCAAGCGATGGCTTCAAGGCGCTGGGCGGCGCCCCCGGTGCCGACGCGGGCACCGAGATACGGCTCGCCTCCCGTCCCGAGCTGATCCGACTGGCAGGCAACGGCGAACTGAAAGTCACCGTCGACCGCACCTATCCGTTGGCCGAAGCGCGCCAGGCCCACGAGTACGTGCAGACCGGCCACGCCCGCGGAAAGATCATCCTGCAGCCATAACCCTGCGCGAGCAGTCCCCCGCGTGCGGGGACTGCTCGCGGGGGACTGCTCTCCAGGAGGCTAGGGCGCGGTGCGGCCGAGGTTCACCAGGTTGCGCAGCATCGGGAGCAGCGCCGCCAGCGCCCGCCCGCGATGCGATACCGCATCCTTCTCTTCGGGTGTCATTTCCGCCGCGGTCCGCAGACCCCCGCGCGGTACGAAGATGGGGTCGTAGCCGAAGCCGTTCTGTCCCGCAGGTTCCCGTGCGACGGAGCCCTTCCAGCGTCCTTCCACGACGACCTCTTCGCCCTCCGGTGTCACCAGCGCGCACGCTGAAACGAACGCCGCACCGCGGCGCTCATCGGGCACCTCGGAAAGCTGGGCGAGCAGCAGCGCGGTGTTGGCGGCGTCATCTCCATGACGTCCGCTCCAACGCGCGGACAGCACGCCCGGCATCCAGTTCAGCGCGTCCACCGCGATACCGGAATCATCGGCGACGCAGGCCAATCCGGTGTGTCGCGCGCCCTCACGCGCCTTGATCAGCGCGTTGTCCTCGAAGCCGGCACCCGTTTCGGGCACTTCCTCGTATTCAGGGACGTCGGCAAGCGAAACCAGTTCGACACCGGTAACCCCCGAAGACTCGAGAACCCGATGTAGTTCCGCCAGCTTTTTTGGGTTACGGCTTGCGACAAGTATTTTCATGCCCCCGCCTACTTCGAACCGAACGCCTTCTTCTGTGGCGCGTCAGGCAGTACACCCGGGTAGGGCAACGCGAGAGCTTCCTTCTGCAGAACGAACAGCTGCTCGGCAGCTCCCACCGCAGCGTCAAGCAGCTTGTCCAGCGTTGTGCGCGGGAAGGTGGCACCCTCGCCGGTGCCCTGCACCTCCACCAACGTACCGGTGTCGGTGGCCACCACATTCATGTCAACCTCGGCGCGCGAATCCTCTTCGTACGGAAGGTCTACACGCACCCGGCCGTCCACGACGCCGACGCTCACGGCGGCGATCGCGCAGGACAAGGGCTCTTCATCGGCCAGCTTGCCATGCGCAGCCAGGTAGGTCACCGCGTCGGCCAGTGCCACGTAGGCGCCGGTGATGGCCGCGGTACGGGTTCCGCCGTCGGCCTGCAATACATCGCAGTCGATGGCAATGGTGTTCTCCCCCAATGCCGACAAATCGATACACGCGCGCAGCGACCGCCCGATCAGGCGGCTGATCTCCTGGGTACGACCACCCACGCGCCCTTTGACCGATTCGCGATCGCTGCGGGTATGGGTAGAGGCCGGCAGCATCGCGTATTCGGCTGTGAGCCAACCAAGTCCAGAACCCTTGCGCCAGCGCGGCACACCCTCGGTGGCACTGGCGGTGCACATCACCCGCGTCTGGCCGAACTCGATGAGTACCGAACCCGCCGGGTGGGAAGTGAATCCCCGCGTGATGGTTACCGGACGCAACTCGTCGTCTTGTCTGCCGTCTTCTCGTCTGGACACGCCCTCGACCTTATCGTCTCCGCCGGAGTGCCGAGTGTGAGTGGCAGAGCTACAGGTCGATACTCTCCCCGGCAACCACTGCCCGCACCGGCCCGTCGAACGCCGACTTGGCCTCCGCGATGACATCCTCGCGCGAGGTCCACGGCGGGATGTGGGTCAGCAGCAGTTCCTTCACACCCGCTCGAGTCGCGATCTGACCGGCTTCGGTCCCCGACAGGTGAAGGTCCGGCGGACGGTGCCCCGGCATGTGCGTCCACGATGCCTCGCACAGAAACACGTCGGCATCGCGAGCCAGCTCGACCACGGCATCGCAGATGCCGGTGTCTCCGCTGTAGGCCAGAACGGCACCCGACCTGTCCTCGATCCGCAGCCCATAGGACTCTGGCGGGTGCGCCACCCGGGTTGGTGTCACGGTGAGCGCCCCGAATTCGACGGGCACACCCTCGCTCCATGCATACAAGTCGAAGATGTCGGTGAAATCGTCGACCTCGCCCCCGATCTCAGCGGAGGCCGCGCCCACACGCACCAGGGTGTCGGCGGGGCCGTACATAATCGCCTTGCCCTTCGGCGGATTCGGGTGATAGCGGCGCCACACGAACAGACCCGGCAGGTCGAGGCAGTGGTCGGCATGCAGGTGCGACAGCAGAACGGACACTGATCCGGGATCGGCGAAACGTTGCAGAGAGCCCAAGACACCGCCACCGAAGTCGATGACCAACGGTGGCGCATCCGGTGCCGTCAGGAGATAACCAGACGCCGGTGAATCCGGTCCGGTGACACTGCCTGAGCAGCCGAGCACGGTGACTCGCACAGCCCCTAGTTTGCCACGCCTGGCAAGCGTCTCGGCAGAGGGTTAGAGAGGTGTTGCAATTTCGGTGTAACCCGGAACACCGCTAGCTCGAGTTTGCACTGCCGTCACAGCCGGGCCGAGGAATCGGGCCGCCAGAGCGCGGAACGCGTCGGGATCACCGGTTGCCTCGAAAATACGGTTCGGACTCGAGGCACTCGGGTTATCCGGATGCGGCCGCAGCAGATCCCTCTCCGACAGCACCCGCAGCAGGTCCTTGGCAGTTTCCTCGGCGCTGGACACCAACGTGACGTCCTCGCCCATGGCGAGCTGGATCAGCCCGGACAACAACGGATAGTGAGTGCAGCCCAGCACCACGGTGTCGACCTGAGCCCGCTGCAGCGGCTCCAGATAGCCCTCCGCCAGCTGCAGCACCTGCCGCCCACTGGTGATGCCGCGCTCCACGAAATCGACGAACCGTGGACACGCCACGGCCGTGATTTCGGTGTCGCGCGCGGCCGCGAACGCGTCCTGGTACGCACCCGACGCGATGGTCGCCGCGGTGCCGATGACGCCGATCTTGTTGTTGTGCGTGGTGTGCACGGCTCGCCGCACGGCGGGCAGTACCACCTCGATGACCGGCACCGGAGCGTAGCGCTCGCGGGCGTCGCGCAGGCATGCCGCCGAGGCCGTATTACAGGCGATCACCAGGGCTTTCACCCCGCGCCCGACAAGATCGTCCCCGATGGCCAGCGCATGTCCGCGGATCTCCGGAATCGTCAGCGGACCGTACGGCCCATTACCGGTGTCGCCGACGTAGACGATGTCCTCGTCGGGCAGCTGATCGATGATGGCCCGCGCGACGGTCAATCCTCCGACGCCGGAATCGAATATCCCGATGGGTGCGCTCGGGCTCGTCACGTCGTCAGCCTCGGTGACGACGTGGCCTTCGCCTTGCGTTCCCTACCGGAGAGCCAATAGGCCGCGAGCACGCCGGCGATGGCCCCACTCAGGTGCCCTTGCCAGGACACGCCGAACTGTCCGGGCAGCGCACCCCACAGCACACCGCCGTAGAGAACCATGACGACGACACCAATGAGGATCTGACCCACACTCCGGTTGAAGAACCCTCTGACGATCACGTAGGTGAGCCAGCCGAAGATCAGGCCCGACGCCCCGATGTGGTTGGTCTCGTACTGCGAGCCGAGGTTGCCGATGAGCCACGTGCCGACTCCGCCGAGAACCCAGATGATCGCGGTTGCCAGGAGGAAGCGTCCGAGCCCGGCGGCCGCCGCCAGGAAACCCAGGACGAGCGCGGGCACCGTGTTGGCAACCAGATGCCCCCAGTTGGCGTGCAGCAGTGGGGCGAACAGGATGCCGTCGAGTCCGTCCGCCGCCAGGGGGCGAATGCCGTTCTCATCGAGACGGTGTCCGCTGACCGAATCGATACCCTCGACGACATAGAGCAGCGCGACGAACGCGACCACCAGGATTCCGCCGGTGACCCACTGCGGACGTCCGGACCGCTCGGGACGGGCTGGATAGAACCCCTCCGGGCCACCCTGATATCCCGTCATGCCCACAACTGCCCTTCCAGCGCGTCCTCTGCGTCATCCACGGTACCGGCGTACGCACCGGTCGACAGATACTTCCAACCCGCATCGGCCACCACGAAGGCGATATCCGCCCGCTCACCGGCCTTGACCGCCTTCGTGGCCATGCCGAGTGCCGCGTGCAGAATCGCACCGGTCGAGATGCCCGCGAAGATGCCTTCGACTTGCACCAACTCTCGAGTTCGGCGCACCGCGTCGAACGACCCGACCGAAAAGCGAGTGGTGAGCACCTCGGGGTCGTACAACTCGGGCACGAACCCCTCGTCGATGTTGCGCAACGCATAAACACCCTCGCCATACCGCGGCTCGGCCGCGACGATCTGCACCCCCGGCACCTTTTCGCGCAAGAACCGTCCCGTACCCATCAGGGTGCCGGTGGTACCCAGCCCGGCGACGAAGTGCGTGATCTCGGGCAGATCGGCCAGAATCTCCGGGCCGGTGCCGTGATAGTGCGCGGCAGCATTTGCCGGGTTGCCGTACTGGTACAGCATCACCCACGAAGGGTTCTGCGCGGCAAGTTCTTTGGCGGTGGCGACGGCGGTATTGGAGCCGCCTTCGGCCGGGGAAAAGATGATGCGAGCGCCATAGAGCTCAAGCAGCTGACGCCGCTCGATGGAGGTGTTCTCCGGCATCACGCAAATCATCTTGTAGCCCTTGAGCTGCGCGGCCATCGCCATCGAGATACCGGTGTTACCGCTGGTGGGCTCGAGAATCGTGGCTCCCGGTTCCAGCAGCCCGTCCTGCTCGGCTTGTTCGATCATGCGCAACGCGGGCCGATCCTTGATGGATCCGGTCGGATTGCGGTCTTCCAGCTTGGCCCACAACCGCACGTGCGGATCGCCGTTCCAGGCCGGGGACAGCCTCTGCAACCCGACCAACGGCGTATTCCCGAGGGCCTGCAGCAGCGAGTCGTAGCGGGTCATGCGCCGCTAGCCACCGGCCACGGCGGGCAGGATGGTGACCGAATCGCCATCGGCGATCACGGTGTCCAGCCCACCCGAGAACCGCACGTCCTCGTCGTTGACATAGATGTTGACGAAACGGTGCAACTTACCCGGGGAGGCTGGGTCTACGAGTCGGTCGGAGATCCCGGAATAGTTGGACTCCAGATCCGTGATCACCGCCTGCAAGGTAGAACCCGTTGCGGTGACGCGCTTCTCGCCACCGGTGTGAGTACGCAGGATCGTGGGAATCGATACTTCAATCGACACTGTGGACATTCCCTTTCTCTAGTACTGCTCGACGATGGTGATGTCCTCTTCGGTGACCACCCCGTCGATAATCCGGTAACTGCGCAGCTCATGCTGCTCCGGATCGCGAGTGGACACCAAGACATAGTGGGCATCGGGCTCCGCGGCCAAGTTGATATCGGTACGGCTGGGGTAGGCCTCGGTCGCGGTGTGGGAGTGATAGACAACCACCGGTACCTCGTCGGCGCCATCCATCTCGCGCCAAACGCGAAGCTGCTCACCGGAATCAAAGCGATAGAAAGTCGGAGACCGCTCGGCGTTGATCATGGCCACGTGCCGCTCGGGACGATCGGACCCCTCCGGACCCGCCAGCACGCCGCAGGCCTCATCGGGGTGGTCGGCACGGGCATGCTTGACCATGGCGTCGACCAGGTCAGCACGAATACGAAGCACCAACAGCCCTTCCCTTCCCTCTGGTGCCGTGGCGGAGCACTACGAAAACGCTCCTGGCAACACGTCACGATATGCGGGTATTCCGGCGACGCTCCCGGCGCCCACCACCGCGCGCACGACGGCCCGCTCGACACAGTCGGCAGCGGCGATCCCCACCGAGACGGTCAGAGCTACGGCATCGCCCCCGCCAGTCCCGGTCGCAAGCACGTACAACGTGTCCCCGTCCATCGGGGTGTGCGCGGGCCTGATCGCCCGCGCCAACCCGTCATGGGCAGCGATCGCTACTCGGCGACATTGCGCCTTGGTCAGCGGGGCGTTGGTCGCCACCACGCCGATCGTCGTGTTCAACGCCACCGACTTGTCGGGCAACGCGGCCAGCGCTGCGATCTGGCTGGCCGGGGGCGCGCCCAGTTCCGGTGCACACGCAGGGTCCCAGGGCAGCCCTGTCGACGGATTAATCACCAGCCCAACAGGGTTGGCGACAATCACGGCTCCCACCACAATCCCGTTGCCCAGATCCGCACTCGCCGACCCGACGCCCCCCTTGAGGGTTCCGGCCCGGGCTCCGACACCGGCACCCACCGCACCCCAACCCGGCGCATCATGGGCATCTTCCGCGGCGCGATATCCGAATTCAGCGTCGGGCCGATTTTTCCAGGCGCCCACAGGCAGGTCGAAGATGACCGCACCGGGGACAATGGGAACGGTGCCGCCCGGCAGCGCCACTCCCCTGCCTCGTTCCTCCAGCCAGCGCATCACTCCGTCGGCGGCGGCTAACCCGTAGGCGCTTCCCCCGGTGAGCACAATGGCGTCGACCGTTGAGACCGTATTGGCCGGATCGAGCAGATCGGACTCACGCGTTCCCGGAGCCCCGCCACGTACATCGACCGCGCCGGTGGTCCCCGGTGGCGCCAGCACCACGGTGGTGCCGGTGGCCCAGCCCGATCCAAGGCCGGCATCGGCGTCCAATCGCTGGTGATGCCCCACGAGTATTCCCGGGACGTCGGTGATCGCCCCAGAGAACTGACTCATACCGCCGATTTCCCCATCAACGCGAGCACCAGCAACTCCTGCATCACCGTCAGCCAGTGATAGATGTCCATATGCCCGGCCATGGGATCGTCGGCGGGCAGCTCCTGCGGGCCGTCGCTGTCGATCCCAAGCATCGCCCCCAGAGCCAATCGCACGTCATTCAGCGCGGTAAGCCATGCGCGCGCGTCGTCCTCGGACAGCTCAAACCGTCCGCCCTCAGGAGGAAGGGTGCGCAACAACCGTTGTCCCGCCTCGCGTTTAGCATCGATGATCTCCGGCTCATACAGGCTGCGTAGCGCACTGTTCAGTCCACTGACCGCCTCGATGCTGCTGGTACCGTCCTGGTCCGGACGGTGAAAGTCCGGGAGCAGCCGCCCCAAGGTGACATCGGTGGGGGCCCCGGAGTTTCCCGTCCGAATACCGGTCAGCTGCGCCAATTCGTCACTGGGCGCCGACGATTCGCGCTCGTCCAGCATCGCCAACATCGACGTGACCATCGACTGCACGAGCGCTGCCTCGTGCGGCTCCATTTCCGAACGCAGCCGAGTCCCATCGGACGCGTTGACGCGCTTCCACTTTCGCACGGATCAGCGGCTCAGCGATCCTGCTGCAGAGTGGCCCACAGACCGGCTGCATGCAGCTTGCTGACATCGATCTCCATCGACTCGCGAGCGCCGCACGACACCACAGCCTTACCCTCATGGTGAACCTGAAGCATCAGGTTGGTGGCCTCGCTCTCGCTGTAGCCGAACAGCTGCTGGAACACATAGGCGACATAGTTCATCAGGTTCACCGGGTCATCCCAGACGATGGTGACCCACGGCGACTGGGTCTGGTCGACATGTTCGACAGACCTCTCCGCAGTAGTCCCTGGCAAGGCTCGCGCCGGCGCACCCATGACCCCAGAATACCGGGACCGCCAACTCTGTCAGCATGAAGTTCGGAGTTCCGCCGTCGGCTCGAAGCCTGTCGGAGCCGGTTATGCACCCCGGTATCCCGCTAACGTGGCGCACATGACGCACCCGCGCACGTCATTGCTCACCGACAAGTACGAGCTCACCATGCTCGCCGCGGCACTGCGCGACGGCACCGCGGGACGTCAAGCCACGTTCGAAGTGTTCGCCAGACGGTTGCCGGACGGCCGCCGGTACGGCGTGGTCGCCGGTACCGCTCGATTGCTCGAAGCGCTTGCCGAGTTCCGGTTCGGATCCGAAGAACTGAAATCACTATCCGATTTTTTGGACAATGACGCACTCCAGTACCTCGCCGGGTATCGATTTGGTGGCGACATCGACGGCTATCCGGAGGGTGAGCTCTACTTCCCGGGATCCCCGGTGCTGACCGTGCGGGGAACCTTCGCTGAATGCGTCATCCTCGAAACCCTGGCGCTGTCGATCCTGAACCACGACAGTGCCGTCGCCTCTGCCGCCGCCCGAATGGTGTCGGCGGCCGGAGGCCGTCCGCTCATCGAGATGGGATCGCGGCGCACTCATGAGCTGGCGGCGGTGGCCTGCGCCCGGGCGGCCTATCTCGCCGGGTTCGAATCCACGTCCAATCTGGAGGCGCAACGCCGTTACGGCGTGCCCGCTCGCGGCACCGCCGCGCATGCATTCACCTTGCTTCATGCCAAGGACGGCATGAGCCCCGGCGAGGCCGAACGGGAGGCATTTCGCGCACAGGTGGAGGCGCTGGGTGTATCCACCACCTTGCTGGTGGATACCTACGACATCACCCGCGGGGTCGAGAACGCGATCGCCGTCGCGGGCCCCGAGCTCGGAGCGGTGCGCATCGACTCCGGCGATCTGGGCATGCTGGCCCGGCAGGTTCGAGCACAACTCGACGCCCTCGGTGCGCACCGAACCCGCATTGTGGTCTCCGGAGACCTCGACGAGTACTCCATCGCGGCACTGCGCGCCGAGCCCGTCGACATCTACGGGGTGGGTACCTCGGTGGTGACCGGCTCGGGATTCCCCACGGCCGGCATGGTCTACAAACTCGTCGAGATCGACGGCATCCCTGTGGCAAAACGCAGCAGTCATAAGGAATCCCATGGCGGTCACAAATGCGCCCTGCGCACCGCCAAGCCGACCGGCACCATTACCGAGGAAGTGGTGTACCGCGCGGCCAGCGGCCAGCCGACGCTGACGGAGCCGCACCGGACGCTGACCACCCCACTGGCGCGTGGCGGCACGCCCATCACCACCGACTCACTGGACGACGCCAGGGGCCGCGTACACGCGGGATTGCTGAGCCTGCCGTGGGAAGGACTGGGCCTTTCCCACGGGGATCCTGCGATTACCACCCGACTGGTGGGATAATTCTCGCCCGGAGGACACATGGCAGCCAGAAGGCAATGGGCGGGAACCACTCCCGAGGAGCGTCGGGCGACACGTCGACGCGCGCTACTCGACGCGGGCATCGCGGCGCTCGGCGCCATCGACGGCCCGGCGCTGACCATCCGCACCGTATGCAGGTCTTCCGGTGTCTCGGAACGCAACTTCTACGAGGAGTTCGGCGATCGAGACGACTTCGTGCGTGCCGTGTACCAAGACGTCCTCGAATCCGTGATGCGTGTCGTCACCGAATTCGCTACCGATGGCGACGATTTGGAAACCCGCGCGGTGGAGACCTTCATCGGCGCGACCGTCGACAACCCGGAATATGGCCGCATCATGATGCTGGCTCCTTTCACCGAGCCGACACTGGGCAGCGTCGGATTCGCGGGGTCGATGGCGTTCGCCTCGCTCGCGGAGAAAGCGCTGGTGGACGTCGGCGATCCCGGACGCCGCCGATTTCTGTCGGTATCGCTCGTCGGTGCGGCCTCGGGCGCCATCATCGACTATCTGCGCGGAGATCTAGGCATCAGCCGTGACGAGCTCATCGACTACATCTCACGTATGGGCCGCCAGGTGTCGGCGATCTTCGACTGAGCACAGGCCGGGTACCGTCGATCCATGGGCAGGGCACTTATTGTCGTCGACGTGCAGAATGACTTCTGCGAAGGAGGCTCGTTGCCCGTGCCCGGTGGCGCCGCGCTCGCCCGGACGATCAACAACCTCACCGCGTCCGGCGCCTACGACGCGGTGGTCGCGACGCGCGACTTTCACATCGACCCCGGTGATCACTTCTCCGCGATACCGGACTTCGCGACAAGCTGGCCGCCACACTGCAGGGTCGGCACCCCCGGCGCCGACTTCCATCCGGACCTGGATCTTGGCCCTGTCGACGCGGTGTTCTCCAAAGGCGGTTACTCCGCCGCATATTCAGGCTTCGATGGCATCTGCACCGAGGGCACCGCACTGGCGTCCTGGCTGCGGGCCCGGGATCTCGACAGCATCGACGTGGTGGGTATCGCTACCGAGTACTGCGTGGCCGCCACCGCCCGCGACGCCGCTCGCCAGGGGCTACACGTTCGTGTGCTCTCCGAGTATTCCGTTGGCATTGAGGAAGAATCGGTGAATCGCGCCCTGGATGAGCTCCGGGACGCCGGCGTCGAGGTGATCCGCTGAACGAGAAATCGGGCGGCGCATCCACATCCACAGGTCTGCTCGCCACCGCCGTCACAGCGCTTGGCGGAACCGAGCGCGCCGGACAGCTCACGATGGCCACCGCCGTCGAACACTCCCTACACAGCGGTGAGCACCTCGTGGTCCAGGCCGGCACCGGCACCGGGAAGTCCTTGGCGTACCTGGTGCCTGCCCTTGCCCACGCCATCGAGGAGTCATCCCCGGTCGTGGTCTCGACGGCCACCATCGCGTTGCAACGTCAGCTCGTGGATCGCGACCTGCCCCGGTTAGCGGAAGCGTTGACCCCCTCGCTGTCCCGAAAACCAACGTTCGCGATTCTCAAAGGCCGGGGAAATTACCTGTGCCTCAACAAATTGCATAACGGTGCGGCTTCCGACCAGGAAGCGCCCGACACACTGTTCGAACCCTTCGCGGCCAGCGCGCTTGGACGCGACGTACAGCGCCTCAATGACTGGGCGGATACCACCAAGACCGGGGATCGCGATGAGCTCAAGCCCGGCGTGCCCGATCGTTCGTGGTCACAGGTCAGCGTGTCGGCACGCGAATGCCTCGGCGCTACGCGGTGCCCGTTCGGCACAGAGTGCTTTGCCGAGCTGGCCCGGCTCGACGCGGGACAATCGGATGTCGTGGTCACCAATCATGCGCTGCTGGCCATCGATGCCATCGCCGACATCAACATCCTGCCCGAGCATGACGCGGTGATCGTCGACGAGGCGCACGACCTCGTTGACCGGGTAACAAGCGTTGCCACCCAAGAACTCTCGGCAGTCGGCCTCACCGTCACCATCCGGCGTATCGGCCGACTGGTATCCCCCGAGACGGCGAGCCGGTTCGAAGCTAGCTCGGCAACGTTCTCCTCATTGATCCACGACAGCAAGCCCGGCACCATCGACCGCGCGGACGAGGAAACCGTCACCTATCTGACCGCGCTGCGCGACGCCGCGGCCGCGGCCCGCACCGAGATCCCCACAGGCCAGTCCACCGACCCCGCCACCGCCGCGGCACGTACGGAAGCAGTTGCTGCACTGGACGATATCGTCGATGCCGCTTCCTTAGCGCTGACCTGCTGGGGCGAACCGGATATCACGGCCCGCCCCAACGTGGTCTGGCTCGATCATGAGGACAACCGGGGCTCGGTGCGCCCAGTTCTGCGGGTTGCCCCGCTGTCGGTGGCGGGGCTGCTGCGCACCCGACTGTTCGGACAGCGCACAGTCATCCTCACCTCAGCCACCCTGGCTCTCGGGGGGAAGTTCGACACCATGGCCGCATCCTGGGGCCTGCCCAGCCGCGAACCCAGCACAGACTCTGGCACCGAGACCAAGACCGTCTGGCATGGCATCGATGTCGGGTCTCCTTTTCAGCATGAGAAGTCCGCCATTCTTTACCTGGCGCGGCACCTTCCCGCCCCGGGACGCGACGGACTTGGCGCGGCGACGCTTGATGAGATCGAGACTCTGGTTCGCGCGGCAGGGGGACGCACGCTGGGACTGTTTTCCTCGATGCGCGCCGCTAAGGAGGCGTCCGAAGAGATGCGCTCCAGGCTCGACACCCCCGTGCTGTGCCAGGGTGACGACGCGACATCGGTTCTGGTCGAACAATTCAGTGCGGCGCCCGAAACCTCACTGTTCGGCACCCTGTCGCTGTGGCAGGGCGTCGACGTACCCGGCCCCTCCTTGTCGCTCGTTCTCATCGACCGAATCCCCTTCCCCCGCCCTGACGATCCACTCCGGGCGGCCCGGCAGCGAGCGATCAGCGCACGCGGCGGCAACGGGTTCATGGCGGTGGCGGGCACCCAGGCAGCGCTGCTGCTGGCGCAGGGAACCGGCCGCCTGTTACGTAGCGCGCAGGACAGAGGCGTTGTCGCGGTGCTCGATTCACGGATGGCGACGGCGGGGTACGGCGGATTTCTCCGGGCATCGCTGCCACCGTTCTGGTCGACGCACGATTTGTCGGTGGTCACCGCGGCGCTACAACGGCTCACGACCAAGCACAGCGCGACTTATGCTGGAGAGGGCTCCCGCACACGGGGATAGCCCCGACAGAGAGATGGCCATGACAATTCCGGTCAGGTGGTTTCGCACCCCGGAGAGAATCCTGGCCTGCTGCGCCCTTGCCGCCCTGGTCTTATCAGCCTGTGCCAATATCGTTGAGGGCGCGCCGGTTTCGCAGCTAGGCAATGCGTATCAAGTCGCCGGACTCCCTGCTGTCGACGGTCCGTCCGGGTTACGCCCCAATCCCAAACCGGCCGACAAGGCCGTACTCGGCACCGACGACGGCGAGATGGACCGGCTTGCGATAAGCGCCGTCGCCGATATCGAAGACTTCTGGCAAGAGGCCTATCCCAAGACCTTCTGGGCCACGTTTCATCCGGTCGAGTCATTGATGTCCTGGAACAGCCAGGGCCCCGGTGGCGCGGACTTCTGTGGCAACCCGACGACCGGCTTCGACAATGCCGGGTACTGCATCAGCCAGAACAGCCTTGGGTGGGATCGCGGCGTGCTGTTGCCCAGGCTGGTGCGAATGTTCGGCGCCATGGCGGTACCCATGACGCTGGCCCACGAATACGGGCATGCCGTCGCGCACCAGTCGGAGATGGTTGACTCTCGGACCCGAACGCTGGTCGGTGAGCAGATGGCCGATTGCCTCGCCGGAACATACCTGCGGTGGGTGGCACAGGGCAGCTCACCGCGCTTCACGCTGAGCACCGGCGATGGTCTCAACAAGGTCATCGCGGCGCTCATCGCTTTCCGGGACGATCCCGTCGAGGCGGGCGGCCGCCTCGACGCGCACGGATCCGCATTCGAGCGGGTGTCGGCGTTCCAGCGCGGATTCGTGGACGGCGCGGCCGAATGCACCCGGATCGACATGGCGGAAATCGCCAAGCGTCGCGGCGGGCTCCCCGAGAATCTGCCGTCCGGCGAATCGGGAGACACGCCCGTCACCGTCGACACCCTGCGCACGCTGATGACCGTGCTCCGGGAAGTGTTCGCGCCTGCGGGAAACACAGCACCGCCGCGACTGTCGGTATCGGGGGCCGCGTGCGACGAGCCCGGCCATCGCCGACAATCCGCGGCTGCGGTGTACTGCCCGGACTCCAACACGGTGGCTCTCGATCTGCCGCGACTGACCGACCTGGCGCTGCCCACCCACGATCAGGGACGGATAACCGGCGACTTCACCGCCTATTCGATGGTTATTTCCCGTTATGCGCTGGCGATCGAGAAACAACGGGGCCTGCCGCTCGACAACGGGCAGAGCGCGCTACGCAGCGCCTGCCTGACGGGTGTCGCTTCAGCAGCAATGGCCAAACCCATCACGCCAACCCAGAAACCGAACCCGATGGTGCTCACCGCCGGGGATCTTGACGAGGCCGTGTCGGGGCTGCTGACCAACGGCGTCGTGGCCAGTGACGTCAACGGAACCACCATCCCGGCCGGCTTCTCCCGGATCGATGCCTTCCGCGACGGGGTGGCCGGATCGGCGGATCGCTGCCTCAAGCGCTACGTCTGACCGCTCCTAGTGCTCCAGATCGCTGGCCGCCAGCACCGAGAGGCCCAGCTCGCTGTCGCCGGCCAATAGCGGATGGTGCGGAAGCACCCGCACCGTGTAGCCCACAGATCCGGAGACCGGCAACGTGGTCGTGACGGAGAACGTCTCCACGCCTCCATCGCGGCTGCCCGTGTGCGTCATCGGGATGATCTCCGAGTCAGAGAGCTTGTCGTCCAGGTCAACTCGACCGATCACGGCCTGCACCGCAACCTCCGACGGGGCCAGCCCGGACAGCTGAACCGACGCGGTGAGCGTCAACGGCGATCCCAACAGCGGAGTGTCGGGCAGTCCCGAACTGTCGACGTCGGTGATGACCAGCGACGGCCACACCTGCTGCACCCGCTCCCGATAACGCGCCAGCTCCTTGGCCGGGGCAAACGAAGAATCGGGACCGACGGTGGCGCGCAGCGATTTTGCCGCGGGAGCGTAGTAGCCCACGGTGTAGTCACGAACCATTCTGGATGCCAACACCTTGGGACCCAACTTCTCCAGGGTGTGACGAACCATCTCTACCCAGCGCTGCGGTGTGCCGTGTTCATCACGTTCGTAGAACTTGGGCGCAACCTTCTGCGCCAGCAGCTCGTACAGCGCCGCGGCCTCCAGGTCGTCGCGTCGGGCGTCATCGGTGACCCCGTCGGCCGTCGGTATCTCCCAACCGTTTTCGCCGTCGTACCACTCATCCCACCACCCATCGCGGATGGACAGGTTGAGCCCGCCGTTGAGCGCGCTCTTCATCCCGGAGGTCCCGCACGCCTCCAGCGGACGCAGCGGGTTGTTCAGCCACACATCGCAGCCGAAGTACAGGTAGCGGGCCATCGACATGTCGTAATCGGGCAGGAAGGTGATCCGGTGTCGCACATCGGCCTGATCGGCGAATTTGACGATCTGCTGGATGAGCCCCTTGCCACCATCGTCGGCGGGATGCGACTTGCCGGCCACGATCAGCTGCACCGGCTGCTTCTCGTCGAGGAGCAACTCACGCAATCGCTCCGGATCGCGCAGCATCAGGGTGAGCCGCTTGTACGTCGGGACGCGACGCGCGAAGCCGATGGTCAACACAGCCGGGTCGAAGGCACTGTCCACCCAGCCCAATTCGGCCTCGGCAGCACCTCGCTGCAGCCACGACGCGCGTATCCGCCGCCGCACATCCTGGATCAGCTGCTCTCGCAGCTGCGACCGGATCCACCAGATGTGCCCGGGATCCACCTCGTGAATGCGCTCCCATCCGCTGGCATCGTTGAACGCCTCGGCGCCGACGAGCTGCTGCCCCAACTCCAACCACTGCGGCGACGCCCACGTGGGCGCGTGCACGCCGTTGGTGATCGACCCGATGGGGACCTCCGCGGCATCGAAGGACGGCCACAATCCATTGAACATCGACCGGCTCACTTGGCCGTGCAACAGCGATACGCCGTTGGCGCGCTGTGCCAGGCGCAGCCCCATATGGGCCATGTTGAACGTGGACGGATCGTCCTCCGCGCCCAGGGCAAGGATGCGATCCACCGGCACCCCGGGCAGCAGCGTGGAATCACCGGATTCCCCGAAGTACCGGCGCACCAAGTCCACGGGGAATCGGTCGATGCCCGCGGGAACCGGTGTGTGCGTGGTAAACACGGTGCTGGACCGGACCACCGTCAAGGCTGTTTCGACATCCAGTCCGTGCTGCCCGATGTACTCACGGATGCGCTCCAGCCCCAGGAACCCGGCATGGCCCTCGTTGGTGTGGAACACCTCCGGAGCCGGCACCCCGGCGGAGGCGACGTACGCACGAATGGCGCGCACACCGCCGATACCGGCCAGAATCTCCTGCTTGATGCGGTGGTCCTGATCACCGCCGTACAGCCGGTCGGTGACATAACGCAGTTCCCGATCGTTCTCGGCGATATCTGAGTCCAAGAGCAACAACGGAATCCGGCCCACCTGAGCAACCCAGATCCGCGCCGAGAGCACTCTGTCCTGCGGCATCGGCACCGTGATCAGGATGGGGGTGCCATCCTCATGCGCCAGCAGCCGCAGCGGCAAACCGGCCGGGTCGATCAACGGATACTGCTCGGTCTGCCAGCCATCGGCGGTCAACGACTGCCGGAAGTATCCGGACCGGTAGTGCAATCCGACCGCGATGAGCGGCAGACCCAGGTCGGAGGCGGCCTTGAGGTGATCGCCGGCCAGAATGCCCAGACCGCCGGAGTAGTTCGGCAGCACCTCAGAGACGCCGAACTCCATCGAGAAGTAGGCGATTGCGGTGGGCAGGCCGGACGTCTCGGCGGGGTCGTCGCCGGTTCGCTCCAGCTGGCGCTGGTACCACATCGGCCGGTTCAGGTAGTCATGCAAATCACCCGCCAGGGCGGCCACCCTGTCGACAAAGCCGTCGGCGGCTGCCAGTTCGTCGAGCCGCTGCGCCGGGACCGACCCCATCACCGCGACCGGATCATGGTTGGTCTGGTCCCACAGTTGGTGGTCGATATCGGCGAAGAGATCGCGGGTCGGCTGGTGCCACGACCAGCGCAGGTTGTTCGATAACTCACCCAGCGCCGCCAACCGCTCCGGAAGATGGGCGCGAACCGTGAATCGACGTAGGGCTTTCACCCTTCAGAACCTTACTGAGATTTCGGTTGAGCGCATGTCCGGCGGCAAGATAGGCCGTCTACTACGGTGGACGTGGTGACCGGACGCATAGGCATCGACGATGTCGCCCCCGCGATCTCCGGTGGACGCTATCCGGCCAAGGCCGTCGTGGGTGAGGTCGTGCCAGTGGCGGCAACCGTATGGCGGGAAGGTCACGAGGCGGTCGCCGCGACCCTGGTGGTGCGCTGCCTGGGCCCCAGCTATCCGCAGCTCGCGGAGGGCCCGCTGCGCCGCATCTCGGCCCCTCGCGACAAGGACACGAGCGCGACGCGCATCAAACCGCTGCATGTTCAGATGCAGCCGGGCGGCGCACTCGATCGTTTCCACGCCAGCTTCGTCCCGGACCGGCAGGGGCTCTGGACCTTCCGGGTCGACGGATGGGGTGACCCGATCGCGACCTGGCGCCACAACGTAGAGGCCAAACTGGAGGCCGGGCAGGGTGCCGCCGAATTGGCCAACGATCTGGAGATCGGTGCGCGACTGTTCGAGCGTGCAGCGGCCGGAGTGCCACGCAAGCGCCGCAAGCCCCTCCTGGACTCGGCGGAAGCGCTGCGCACCCAGGACGATCCAGGAGCACGGTTCCAACACGCGCTCTCCGACGAGGTGCAGGCGCTACTCGCCGAGTTCCCGCTGCGCGACCTGCTCACGCGCGGGACCCAGTACGGCGTCTGGGTCGATCGCACCCGCGCGTTGTATGGCTCCTGGTACGAGCTGTTCCCGCGTTCCACCGGTGGAGTAGGGCCGGACGGACGCGCCATGCATGGCACTCTGGCGACGGCGGCCGCGGATCTGGCACGGGTCGCCGCCATGGGATTCGATGTGGTCTACCTACCGCCGATTCATCCGATCGGTGAGATAAACCGTAAGGGCCGCAACAATAATCCGGTCGCCGAGCCCGGTGAGGTGGGTTCACCGTGGGCCATCGGAAGCGCCGCGGGCGGCCACGACGCTATCCACCCCGAGCTCGGAACCGTCAAAGACTTCGACCGATTCGTCTCCACGGCACGCAAGCTGGGCCTGGAAGTAGCACTGGACTTGGCGCTGCAATGCGCGCCAGATCATCCCTGGGTGGACGCGCATCCCGAGTGGTTCACAGAGCTCCCCGACGGCACCATCGCCTACGCGGAAAATCCTCCGAAGAAGTATCAGGACATCTATCCCCTGAACTTTGACACCGATCCAGCGGGCCTATACACCGAGGTACTGCGCGTGGTGCAGCACTGGATTGCCCACGGCGTCAAGATATTCCGGGTGGATAACCCGCACACCAAGCCCCCCGACTTCTGGCAGTGGCTGATCGGTGAGGTCAAGGCGGCCGATCCCGACGTCCTGTTTCTTTCCGAAGCATTCACCCGCCCAGCCCGGCTCTACGGCCTGGCCCGGCTCGGCTTCACCCAGTCGTACACCTACTTCACCTGGCGCACCGCAAAATCCGAGATCGCCGACTTCGGCAGAGAGATCGCCGCGCAGGCGGATGTGGCGCGCCCGAATCTCTTCGTCAACACCCCCGACATCTTGCATGCCAGCCTCCAACACGGCGGGCCGGGCATGTTCGCCATCCGCGCCGTCCTCGCCGGCACCTTGAGCGCCACCTGGGGCGTGTACTCCGGATACGAACTCTACGAACATGTTCCGCTGCGCGAGGACAGCGAGGAATATCTGGACTCGGAGAAGTATCAGCTGCGCCCCCGCGACTACAAGGGCGCCGTCACGCGCGGCGAATCATTGGAGCCGTTCATTACTCGACTCAACGAAATCCGGCGACTGCATCCCGCCCTGCATCAGCTGCGCAACATCACCTTCCACCACGTGGAAAACGACGCTCTGCTGGCGTATTCCAAGTTCGACCCGGTAACCGGCGACGCCGTCCTGGTCATCGTGAATCTCAACCCCTTCGGCCCCGAGGATGGCACCATCTGGCTCGACCTGCCCGCGCTCGGCCTGGACTGGCACGAAACCTTCTGGGTGCGTGACGAACTCACTGGTGAGCAGTATCGATGGGGACAGGCAAACTACGTACGACTCGACCCGCCCAAAGCCGTCGCCCACATTCTCAACCTGCCGCAAGTTCGTGAACAGGCCCGAGCGCACCTGGTGTTCCGCCCGTGACCATGCCCGCGACCTTCGCGAAGCCCGACGCCGCCGATATCGCCAGATTAGTGGCGGGAACCCATCACAACCCGCATTCGGTCCTCGGGGCGCACGAGTATTCGCACCCGGGCGGTAAGGGGCACACCGTCATTCGAGCGTTCAAGCCCAGCGCAACCGCGGTCGCCGCGGTAGTGGGCGAGGAACTCCACCCGATGACCCACCTCGGATCGGGATTGTTCGTGGTGGCGTTGCCCTTCCTAAACCTCCTCGACTACCGCCTCGACGTCGACTACGGTGACACCTCGCTTATCACCGCCGACGCGTATCGATTCCTGCCCACGCTCGGCGAAGTAGACTTACACCTGTTCAACGAGGGCCGCCACGAGCGGCTCTGGGAAATCCTTGGTGCGCATCCGCGCTCATTCGTCACCGCGGACGGCGAGGTGAGCGGCATCTCCTTTGCGGTGTGGGCACCCAACGCGCACGGAGTCTCGGTGATCGGCGATTTCAACGGGTGGAACGGCAACGACGCCCCCATGCGAACCCTGGGATCGTCCGGAGTCTGGGAACTGTTCTGGCCGGGCATGACGCTCGGCGCCCTGTACAAGTTCCGCGTGCATGGCGCCGACGGGTCGGTGACCGATCGCGCCGACCCCTTCGCGTTCGCCACCGAACTGCCACCGGCCACTGCCTCGCGGGCCACCGCCTCGTCGTACTCTTGGGAGGACGGCGAATGGATGTCCCGGCGCAGCACCCGCAATCCCGTGTTCGAACCGATGAGCACCTACGAGGTGCATCTGGCATCGTGGCGCCCCGGACTCTCCTACCGCCAACTGGCCCACGAGCTCACCGAATACATACTGGCTCAAGGGTTCACTCACGTCGAGCTGCTACCAGTGGCCGAACATCCCTTCGGTGGATCCTGGGGCTACCAGGTGACCTCGTACTACGCTCCCACCTCGCGATTCGGCACGCCCGACGACTTTCGGTACCTGGTCGATGCCCTGCACCGGGCCGGAATCGGCGTCATCGTCGACTGGGTACCCGCGCACTTTCCCAAGGACGCGTGGGCGCTGGCGCGTTTCGACGGGACACCCTTGTATGAGCATGCCGACCCGCACCGCGGCGAGCAGTTGGACTGGGGTACATATGTTTTCGACTTCGGGCGCCCGGAGGTACGCAACTTCCTGGTCGCCAATGCCCTGTTCTGGCTCGATCAGTTCCATATCGACGGGCTGCGGGTGGACGCCGTCGCATCGATGCTCTACCTCGACTATTCACGCCCCGTGGGCGGCTGGACGCCCAACATTCACGGCGGCCGCGAAAATCTCGAAGCGGTGCAATTCCTTCAGGAGATGAACGCCACCGTCCACAAGCTGCATCCCGGAATTGTCACGGTGGCCGAGGAATCCACGTCGTGGCCGGGCGTCACCCGGGCTACCAGCCTTGGCGGCCTTGGCTTTTCCATGAAATGGAACATGGGGTGGATGCACGACACCCTGGGCTACCTCGGGCGCGATCCCATTCACCGCAGCTTCCATCACCACGAGATGACCTTCTCGATGCTGTACGCCTTCAGCGAGAACTTCGTGCTGCCCATCAGCCATGACGAGGTGGTGCACGGCAAGGGCACGCTGTGGACCCGCATCCCCGGTGACGACCACGCCAAGGCCGCCGGGCTGCGCTGTCTGCTGGCCTACATGTGGGCACATCCCGGAAAGCAGTTGCTGTTCATGGGGCAGGAGTTCGGTCAGCGGGCCGAATGGTCCGATGAACGCGGTGTCGACTGGTTCCAGCTGGGCGAAGACGGGTATTCGTCGGGAATCGCGGCGCTGACTGCAGATCTGAATTCCGCATACCGACAGCGTCGCGCGCTGTGGTCCCAAGACACCGCACCCCAAGGGTATTCGTGGATCGATGCCAACGATTCGGCGAACAACGTGCTGAGCTTCCTGCGCTTCGGTGATGACGGTTCGGTGCTGGCATGCATCTTCAATTTCGCGGGTGTAGAGCACAGCAGCTACCGGGTGGGGTTGCCGCTGACCGGTCGCTGGCGTGAGCTCATCAACACCGACGCACTGCAGTACCACGGCAGCGGGGTCGGGAATCTGGGCGAGGTGATCGCCGCGGCGAACCCGTGGCACGGCCGCCCGGCCTCGGCCACGCTGGCACTGCCACCCGCCGCTGCGATCTGGCTGGAACCCGTCTCAGAGGACCTGTAGACAACATTAGGATGCGCTAAACGCAAACTCGCGTAACGAGGGGGTGGCTCGATGTCCAAACGCTGGATGGCACTGCTGGTGGGGCTGGTGCTGGTGATCACATCGTGTGGCCGTCCGCTCGGTGGGCAACCTCAATCCATCTACGCGGATCCGCTGCGTGTGGCGGGCATGCCCGCGGTCGATGGCCCCTCCGGCATGAAACCCGGAGTGCAGGTCCCCAAGCGCAAGATCGAGAACACCGACAACGGCGAGATCGATGATTACGTCAAGGTCTCCCTGGCGGACATCGAGGATTTCTGGACGCAGTTTTACGGCGATTCGTTCGCGAACTTCCGGCCCGTGTCCCGCCTCATCTCTGCCGACTCGCGCAAGAACAACCGCGACCTCGAGTTCTGCGGGGGCAACCTGACCGACTTCATCAACGCCGCGTTCTGCCCACTGGACAACTCATTCGCCTGGGATCGCGGTCAGCTGTTCCCCTACCTGCGCAAGCAAATGGGCGATATGGCCATGAACACCGTCATGGCCCACGAGTACGGACACTCGATCCAGTTCCATGCCCAGCTCATCAATCCGATCGACGATCCGAAGATGAGCAAGGACCAGGTCGAGTACCTCATGGACCTGAACCAGGAGCAGCAGGCCGACTGCTTCGCCGGGGCATACCTGCGCTGGGTCACTCAGGGCGATTCGCCGCGGTTCACCCTGAACACCGCCGACGGGCTCAACAAGGTGATGGCCGCGATGATCGCGATCCGCGACAACGACACCAGCAAGAAGTGGGCCATCCACGGCTCGGCATTCGAACGGGTGTCGGCCTTCCAGTTCGGTTTCACCGACGGCCCGATGGCATGCAAGCGCATCGATTCCCAAGAGATTCTCAAGCGCCGCGGTGAACTGCCGAAGGGGCTGGGCGTGGGTCCAAACGGCGACAACTGGCCGATCAACCCGGACACCATCGACGCGGTGCTCGCCGCGGCTTCGCAGGTGTTCCCCATGGACAACCCGCCCAAGACGGTTTATGGCGACGGGAAATGCGCGGACGGTTCGGGGACGGCGCCGACTTCGTTCTGCCCCAAGGACAACACGATTGCCCTGGACCCGAAGGCCCTGCAGAAGATGGCCACCCCGTCGTCGGACCGGGCGTTGTTCTCCGCGCAAGTGAACGGCGACTATTCGGCGTTCAGTGTGATTGTCTCGCGCTACGCGCTGGCGGCACAGAAGGCCGCGGGGTTGGAAACTGAAGGCATCATGACGGGGCTGCGCACCGCATGCCTGACGGGATACTTCACCTCGCGCGCCGCGGGCAGGGGCATCGTGACTCCCCGCGCGCCTGTCATCCTCTCCGGCGGCGACCTCGACGAGGCCGTCTCCGAATTGCTTTCCAGCGGTAGGGCTTCCAGTGACGTGAAGGGCCAGACGGCGCCGGCTGGGTTCTCCCGTATCGACGCCTATCGGATAGGCGTACTGGGCAATGACCAGACCTGCGCCAAGCGCTTCCCGTAGTTACGGGGGCCCGTCAACACCGAGCTAGAACAGGGCGTTGGCGAGCTTGCGCCGCCCGGCGACCACCGCAGGATCGGCAGGGTCAAACAACTCGAACAGCTCGATCAGGCGGGCGCGCACCGTGGCCCGATCATCATCGGATGTCGCACGAACAAGCGCGACCAGCCGGTCGAAGGCCGAATCTGGCTGCTGCGAAAGCACTTCCACGTCGGCGGCGGCTAACCCCGCCGCGATATCGCCGGGTGTGGCATCGGCGACGGCCACCGCATCTTGAGGCTGGGTCGTCGCACGGATCAGGAACTCGATCTGGCGCACCGACGCGGCCGCCTCGGCCGCCACCGCACCGGTGGCGCCGCCGTCCAGCAGGGCCTGATAGGCGGCGCTGGCCGCCGCGAAATCTCCGGAGTCCAAAGCATCACGGGCAGCCGCGAGCGCCGGGTCCGTGTTGTCTTCGGGCTCGTCGACGTCCCCACCCTCCGGCCCAGCGGCATCGGGCAACTTGCCGGCGACGGCGTCAACAATCGAGTCGAGCCAACGCCGCAGCTGATCAGCCGGTTGCGGTCCCGCGAAGCTGGTGAGGGGCCGCCCCGCCGCCACTGCCACCACGGTGGGCACAGCCTGCACGCCAAAAGCCTGTGCGATCTGCGGGCTGGTGTCGACATTAACCCTGGCGAGGGTCCACGTGCCGTTGTCCTCTGCGACCAGGTCGCCCAGTGTGGCGGCGAGCGCTGCGGAGGCCTCGCTGCGCGGCGATCCCAGAAGCACGATGACCGGTACGCGATTGGACCGCGCCAGCACCTCGGCTTCGAGATTCGCCTCGGTTACCTCGACGGTCCATTCACCTCCGGCCGAGGGCTCGCGGGGTGCTGCGGACTCCTGCGCGCGCTGCTTGAGAGCGGAGAGGTCGACAGCTCCGGACATGGCCGCAGCCATCGCGGGACGTGGTCGGGTCACGCTCTCCAGTCTGTCACGGCTCGCGGCTTCCGCACTACGGCGCTGCGTCACCTGTCGGCGCCGCGCCCGCGACGGGCAACTTACCCGCCTTATCAGCCCATATGACAAAGATCACACTGCATAATGGGGCAACCCCAGCTAACAGTGCGAGCAACCAGGCGAGCGGGTTCCAGCGGTACTCACGCCCGGCCAGGAACCCCACCACCAAGTACGCGATGAAGACGACGCCGTGGATCCAACCGAAGACCTTCACGCCGATTTCATTGCCCGGATCCGGCACGTACTTGAAGAACATCCCCGTGAGCAGACCCGCCCAGCTGACGGCCTCAAGCAACGCGATGGCGCGGAACCTGCTGGCGGTGCTACGCAGGTCGAAAAGCTGTGTCATGCCCTCAGTCTGCCCGATGGGGTGCCCGACACCTCAGCGGACCTACTACAGCGCGTCGTAAATCACACCCGCACGATCAAGGCGTCACCTTGACCGCCACCGCCGCACAGTGCGGCCACACCGATTCCACCGCCGCGGCGCTTGAGCTCCTGCGCCAGATGCAGGGTGATCCGGGCACCGGACATCCCGATGGGGTGCCCGATAGCGATCGCGCCGCCGTTGACATTGACCTTGGCCGGATCGATTCCCAGGTCCTTGATCGAGGCCAAGCCCACCAGCGCGAAGGCCTCATTGATCTCGACTAGGTCGAGCTGATCGGGGGAAATCCCTTCCCGCTCGCAGGCCTTCCGAATGGCGTTGGCCGGCTGCAGCTGCAAGCTGGAATCGGGGCCGGCGACAACACCGTGTGCACCGATCTCGGCGATCCACTCCAGCCCCTCGCGCTCCGCGCGCTCCTTACTCATCACCACCACCGCGCAGGCGCCATCGGAGATCGGCGAGGACGACCCCGCAGTGATGGTGCCGTCCTTGCTGAACGCCGGACGCAGTCCGGCCAGTGACGCGGCAGTGGTGTCGGCACGGATGCCTTCGTCCTCGGCGAACTCGATCGGATCACCCTTGCGCTGCGGGATCTGAACCGAGACCACCTCGTCGACGAAGACGCCGTCCTTCCAGGCGCGGGCAGCATTCTGATGGGAACGCGCCGCGAACTCGTCCTGCTCCTCGCGGGTGAACTTGTCGGAGACGTTGCGCTGTTCGGTGAGGATTCCCATCGCCTGGTCGGTGAAGGCGTCGTGCAGACCGTCGAAGGCCATGTGATCAACAAGCGTCACGTCGCCGTACTTGAACCCGAACCGGCTCTTGGGCAGCAGATGCGGGGCGTTGGTCATGGACTCCTGTCCACCGGCGACGACGACCTCGAACTCACCGGCCCGAATCAGCTGGTCAGCCAGGGCGATGGCATCGACACCGGAAAGGCACACCTTGTTGATGGTGAGCGCCGGGACGTCCATACCAATTCCGCCGGCAACCGCCGCCTGGCGCGCCGGAATCTGGCCGGCACCAGCGGTGAGAACCTGGCCCATGATCACGTAGTCGACCGCAGACGGCGCCACCTTGGCCTTCTCGAGGGCGCCCTTGATGGCGATGCCACCCAGCTGAGCGCCCGAGAAGTCCTTCAGAGATCCCTGGAAGCGGCCAACGGGTGTACGCGCTCCAGCAACAATCACGGACGTGGTCATTGAGTCTCCTTAATGCTGCTGGAGTGGACGCCGTTTTCTGGAACGCGTTACCGTTGCGTTATGACGACATCGTCTCCTCTTGATGTTCCCTCGATCCTATCGACCGGTCTTGTGACCGCGATCGACCACGTGGGTATCGCGGTGCCTGACCTGGACGTCGCGATCGAGTGGTACCACGAGCACCTGGGCATGATCCTGGTGCACGAGGAGATCAACAAGAGCCAGGGAGTCCGCGAGGCGATGCTGTCTTTCCCCGGAGCAGAACCCGGCAGCGCCCAGATTCAGCTGATGGCCCCGCTCGATGAGTCCTCGCCTATCGCCAAGTTTCTGGACAAGAAGGGCCCCGGCCTGCAGCAGCTGGCCTACCGTGTCACCGATATCGACGCGCTGACCGATCAGCTGCGTGCCGCGGGAGTACGTGCGCTCTACGAGGAGCCGCGCGTCGGCACCGCGAACTCACGCATCAACTTCCTGCATCCCAAGGACACCGGCGGCGTACTCATCGAGCTCGTCCAGCCGACGCAGACGCACTAGCTCCAACGCCGCGTCGGGCTTCGATTCGCGCGGTTGCTCCAGCAGGGCGTATGCCAGTGGCGGCGGTCTTCTGCGCCCCTGTCTTGTCCCTCGGAGGCAGGCCACGCCACCACATGCGCTATCCCCACCCCGATCTCGTGATCACACCCGGGGCAGCGATAAATCTTGATCGCGCGCGCCGCGGCGATGCGCCGCACCTGGTAATCCAGACCGTCGGTCCCCTGTTCCACCTGATGCCCGCCGAGCGGCAGCGCAACCGCACGATCGGCGGCGGCGCGGCGCGGCGGATGTCGGCGGCCCATGCGGTGATTCTATGGACCGCGGTGCGATTTCAGAACAAACGGAATTCGTCTGAGTCCATTCCCCGCATGGCATCGTAATCCAGTGTGAGACAACGGATTCCTCGATCCTCGGCAAGAGTGCGAGCCTGCGGCTTGATCTGTTGCGCCGCGAAGACGCCGGCGACCGGCGCCAGCGTGGTGTCACGGTTGAGCAGTTCGAGGTAGCGGGTCAGCTGCTCGACACCATCGATCTCGCCGCGGCGCTTGATCTCCACCGCGACCGTCGCACCGTCGGCATCCCGGCACAGGAGGTCCACCGGCCCGATCGGAGTCATGTATTCGCGACGCACCAGTGTGTATCCCTCGCCGAGTAGCGCAACATGCTCTGCGAGCAACTCCTGCAAGTGCGCCTCCACACCATCCTTGACCAGCCCTGGGTCGACGCCGAGCTCATGTGCCGAGTCATGCTCGATGTTCTCGATGGTGATCCGTAGCTGCTCAGCGGCCTTGTTCTCCACTACCCATACGGTCGACGCTCCGCTCTCCTCCGAGCCCTCGCCCTGGGTTTCGGTGAGCCAGCATGGCGGGCTCATCCAGTTGAGCGGCTTATAGGCCCGGTCATCAGCGTGCACGCTCACCGAGCCGTCGGCCTTGATCAGCAAGAGCCTCTTGGCGGATGGCAGGTGGGCGGTCAACCGGCCGACATAATCAACCGTGCATTGAGCTACGACGAGACGCACCGGCTCACTGTATAGGGCGTTAGGCTGACCACAACTATGGCAAACGAGTCGATTCGCGCAGTGTCGCTGCGAGTGGGCCATGCCCTGGCCGCGATCACCGGGCAGACCGGCCGACTCGAGGCCGGCGACGGGTACGGGTCGTGGCTGCTGGGCCGCTATGACGAGAGCACACTCGTCCAGCGCATCCGCATCCAGCTGATGCTGACCGTATTCGTGGTGGCCGCCAACCTGATTGGTGTCGCCGTCGTCATCCTGCTGGTGCTCGTCGCGGTGCCCGATCCCAACGTCTTCGATGCACCCTGGTGGATCCAATTCGTGGTCGTTCCGGTGTACGTGACGCTCGCGGTGCTCATCGGCGCCGTGTGGGGTACCCGCCGGATCTTCAAGGTGGTGCGGTGGGCCATCGACGAACGCGAGCCGACCAAGGAGGACCAGCGCAACGCGTTTGCGGTCCCCCGGCGGCTGACGGTCGTCCAGGCGATTCTGTGGGCGGGCGGTACCGCCCTGTTCACCACGCTCTACGGGCTGCAGGATCCGCTCTACATCCCCAAGATCTTCTTCGCGGTGGGGTTCAGCGGTGTGGTGGTCTGTGCGGCGAACTACCTGTTCACCGAGTTCGCGATGCGTCCCGTCGCCGCCCGAGCACTCGAAGCGGGGTACCGCCGACGGCGGCTCGCCTCGGGAATCATGGTGCGCACCATGCTCGCCTGGCTCTTGGGATCCGGGGTGCCCGCCGTCGGCATCATGCTCGCTGGGGTCGGAGCGCTGATCTTCGGCAACTTCACGGTCAACCAGCTCGCGGTGGCGGTCATCATCCTCGCGTCATTCCCGGTGGTATTTGGTCTGATCCTCATCTGGATTGCATCCTGGATGACAGCCGCGCCCGTCAAAGAGGTGCAGGCCGCGCTCAAGCGCGTCGAACAGAATGATCTGGACGTCAATCTCGTCGTCTATGACGGTACCGAGCTGGGCGAGCTGCAAGCGGGCTTCAACACCATGGCAGAGGGCCTGCGTGAACGCGAGCGGGTCCGGGACCTCTTCGGCAAGCATGTCGGCCGCGAGGTCGCCGCCGCCGCCGAACTGCAACAGCCCGCGCTCGGCGGCGAGGAACGCCACGTCGCAGTGCTTTTCGCCGATATTGTCGGGTCTACCCAGCTGGCAGCCACTCGGCCGGCCATCGAAGTGGTCGCACTACTGAACCGATTCTTCACCGTCGTCGTCGAAGAAATCGACCGATACGAGGGCATGGTCAACAAGTTCGAAGGCGACGCCACCCTCGCGGTCTTCGGAGCTCCCGTCCGGCAGGACCGTCCCGAAAGCCAGGCACTCGCCGCGGCGCGAGCCATTGCCCGCCGGCTACGGACCGAGGTACCCGAATGCCAGGCAGGCATCGGCGTCGCCTCGGGGCAGGCGGTGGCCGGAAACGTCGGGGCCCACGATCGCTTCGAGTACACCGTGATCGGCGATCCCGTCAACGAAGCGGCTCGGCTCTGCGAGCTCTCCAAAGCGGTGCCGGGACGCTTGGTGGCCTCGGTCGATACCGTCTTGCGCGCACACCATCGGGAGGCGCTGCACTGGCGCTCGGGCGATACCGTGACGCTGCGCGGCCGGACGGAGCCCACCGAGCTTGCGGTACCTGTGGCCTAACGCGGCCGCGGCCCGACCTAGTCGGACTGCTTCCACCAGGCTTCGACATACAGCACCATCGCCACAACAAGTGCGATGAGCACCCACAGCACCAATGCCTGATCTATCCACGCTCCCGGCGGTGGCGCCCCGGGCAGGATGTTCCGCAACGGCACGATCGCGAACAGCATCGTTCCGAACCAGGTCATCAGCGGCGGGTGGAACTTCTTCCTCCCCTTCACCGTCTCAATCGCCACAATCAGGGCCATTGTCGGAAGGGTGATCAACACCAGACAGATGCCGACATCGAATGCCAGCGTGCCGCGAGCACGCACTAACGTAACCGTGGTCTGGTCGCCCTTGCCCGCAGGAGCCGGCGACGTCTCGGTCGACACGCGCCATCCGCCCAAGCTGCCGATCACTTCGATGCGCGCCGGTATCGGATGCCGACCTTCGCCGTTACCCACCATGACTTCCGCGCGCAAAGTCCCGGTGGAGTATTCGTCGAACGGCCATGACTGAGCGTCGCCCGTCGCCACCAGAGTGTCGTCCATGGCGGCAGGAACAGTGCCCCGCGGAAAATGCCGCTCCCCGTAATCCATGGAGGACACCAACCGCACGGACATGTCCGCGTTCAACAGCCCGAAGGCATCAAGTGTTGTTTTCGCCGGTAGCACCACAACTTCGGCGTCCAGCCGGTTGTTCACCGTGCGCAGGTCCTGGAGATCGATGACCACCACAGTCTCGTTGTCTCGGGATAGGTCCAGATCGGCCGACGGCGCGCCCGAATGATGATCCAGCATGCGATAGATGAGGAGAAAACCCACGTAGATGACCAGCACCAGTATCACTGCACCCACTGTGGTGGCGGCCGGCTTCAGCTTGAAGCGCCCCTTAAATGCCTGCACAGGATTCCTATCTCTACCGTCTCGCTATTTCAGAAATCTAGCAGTCAGAATATGAAAATACCCCCCAGTTTCCTGGGGGGTATTTCCAATTTATGTACGGCGGTGTCCTACTCTTCCGTTCCGTGTTAAGAACAGTACCATCGGCGCTGAGAGGCTTAGCTTCCGGGTTCGGGATGGGACCGGGCGTTTCCCTCTCGCTGTGGCCGCCGTAACTCTTTCGTGTGATTAACACACAAGTTATCTGGTGGTGGAGTGTGGTCGTCAAATGACGACGAATAGTGGTTGCGATTTATTAGTAAGTTTTCGGTCGATTAGTGCCAGTTCCCTGAACGTATTACTACGCTTACAGGTCTGGCCTATTGAACCCATAGTCTGTGGGTGACCTTATCCCTCTAAAAGGGTAAGAAACCTGGTCTTGGAATAGGTTTCCCGCTTAGATGCTTTCAGCGGTTATCCTGTCCGAACGTAGCTATCCAGCCGTGCTCCTGGTGGAACAACTGGTACACCAGAGGTTCGTCCGTCCCGGTCCTCTCGTACTAGGGACAGGTTTCCTCAAGTTTCTGACGCGCGCGGCGGATAGAGACCGAACTGTCTCACGACGTTCTAAACCCAGCTCGCGTGCCGCTTTAATGGGCGAACAGCCCAACCCTTGGGACCTGCTCCAGCCCCAGGATGCGACGAGCCGACATCGAGGTGCCAAACCATCCCGTCGATATGGACTCTTGGGGAAGATCAGCCTGTTATCCCCGGGGTACCTTTTATCCGTTGAGCGACACCCCTTCCACTCAGAGGTGCCGGATCACTAGTCCCGACTTTCGTCCCTGCTTGACTTGTAGGTCTCGCAGTCAAGCTCCCTTGTGCACTTGCACTCAACACCTGATTGCCGTCCAGGTTGAGGGAACCTTTGGGCGCCTCCGTTACATTTTGGGAGGCAACCGCCCCAGTTAAACTACCCACCAGGCACTGTCCCTGGACCGGATATACGGTCCGAGGTTAGAGGTTCAATACGATCAGAGTGGTATTTCAACGATGACTCCACAAACACTGGCGTGCCTGCTTCACAGTCTCCCACCTATCCTACACAAACCGAACCAAACGCCAATACCAAGCTATAGTGAAGGTCCCGGGGTCTTTTCGTCCTGCCGCGCGTAACGAGCATCTTTACTCGTAGTGCAATTTCGCCGAGTCTATGGTTGAGACAGTTGAGAAGTCGTTACGCCATTCGTGCAGGTCGGAACTTACCCGACAAGGAATTTCGCTACCTTAGGATGGTTATAGTTACCACCGCCGTTTACTGGGGCTTAAATTCTCCGCTTCACCCAAGGGTTAACGGGTCCTCTTAACCTTCCAGCACCGGGCAGGCGTCAGTCCGTATACATCGTCTTGCGACTTCGCACGGACCTGTGTTTTTAGTAAACAGTCGCTTCTCACTGGTCTCTGCGACCTCGTTCAGCTCACGGAGCAAGTCCGGTCACCAAGCGAGGTCCCCCTTCTCCCGAAGTTACGGGGGTATTTTGCCGAGTTCCTTAACCATAGTTATCTCGTACGCCTTAGTATTCTCTACCTGACCACCTGTGTTGGTTTGGGGTACGGGCCGTGTGTGAACTCACTAGAGGCTTTTTCTTGGCAGCATAGGATCACTGAATTCGCCTCAATCGGCTATGCGTCACCTCTCAGGCTTATGACATCCGGATTTACCTAGATGTCGCCCTACGGGCTTGCTCCGGTATAACCACTAACCGGTACAGCTACCTTCCTGCGTCACCCCATCGCTTGACTACTACCACCGAAGGTCCCACGCAGCGGGTTCACGTCGCACTCCGAAGAGATTGATCTAGAACCTTTTGGGTGGTTAGTACCGATGATTCATCATGGGCGCGCACACACGGGTACGGGAATATCAACCCGTTGTCCATCGACTACGCCTGTCGGCCTCGCCTTAGGTCCCGACTTACCCTGGGAGGACTAGCCTGGCCCAGGAACCCTTGGTCATTCGGCGGGCAAGTTTCTCACTTGCCTGTCGCTACTCATGCCTGCATTCTCACTCCCGCACCCTCCACTGCTGAATTACTTCGCAGCTTCGCTGGGTGCAGGACGCTCCCCTACCCATCCATGCCACTGCCCCGAAGGGAATGTATTGCATGAATGCCGCGGCTTCGGCGGTGTACTTGAGCCCCGCTACATTGTCGGCGCATAATCACTTGACCAGTGAGCTATTACGCACTCTTTCAAGGGTGGCTGCTTCTAAGCCAACCTCCTGGTTGTCTTCGCGACTACACATCCTTTTCCACTTAGTACACGCTTAGGGGCCTTAGCCGGCGATCTGGGCTGTTTCCCTCTCGACGTACGGAGCTTCTCCCCCGCCGTCTCACTGCCGCGCTCTAACTTATTGGCATTCGGAGTTTGGCTGACGTCAGTAACCTAGTAGGGCCCATCGGCCATCCAGTAGCTCTACCTCCAACAAGAAACACGCGACGCTGCACCTAAATGCATTTCGGGGAGAACCAGCTATCACGGAGTTTGATTGGCCTTTCACCCCTACCCACAGCTCATCCCCTCAGTCTTCAACCTAAGTGGGTTCGGGCCTCCACGGCGTCTTACCGCCGCTTCACCCTGGCCATGGGTAGATCACTCCGCTTCGGGTCCAGAACACGCCACTATGGGCGCCCTATTCAGACTCGCTTTCGCTACGGCTACCCCTCACGGGTTAACCTCGCGACGTGTCCCTGACTCGCAGGCTCATTCTTCAAAAGGCACGCCATCACCCCACGAGGAGGCTCTGACGGATTGTAGGCACATGGTTTCAGGTACTATTTCACTCCCCTCCCGGGGTACTTTTCACCATTCCCTCACGGTACTAATCCGCTATCGGTCACTAGAGAGTATTTAGGCTTACCGGGTGGTCCCGGCAGATTCACAGCAGATTCCACGAGCCCGCTGCTACTCGGGATGAAGTACGAGACAGGTGTCGGATTTTCGCGTACCGGACTCTCACCGTCTGCGGCGGGCCGTCCCAGACCACTTCCGCTAATCACGACACTTTTTTACTGTCCGCCGGTCTGGTAGAACCGGCAAGTACAACTCCCACAACCCCGCACACACAACCCCTACCAGGTATCACATGCATGCGGTTTAGCCATCTTCCGCTTTCGCTCGCCACTACTCACGGAATCACGGTTGTTTTCTCTTCCTACGGGTACTGAGATGTTTCACTTCCCCGCGTTTCCTCCCAAAGCCTATATATTCAGCAGTGGGTAACACGACATCACTCGTGCTGGGTTTCCCCATTCGGACATCCTCGGATCAAAGCTCGGTTGGCAGCTCCCCGAGGCTTATCGCAGCCTCCTACGTCCTTCATCGGCTTCTAGTGCCAAGGCATTCACCATGCGCCCTTAAGAACTTAGCTAATAAATTGCAAAAACCAGCCTCACTCGTAAACGAGCGAGGCTATGTTTAGATGCTCGCAACCACTATCCATAAGTCAAAGACCACACCCCACCACCAAGCAGGGTGACAACACAATGTGTTGCCTCAGGACCCAACAGTGTGCCAGCGCTTCAATTCTTATGACAGTCCGACGTTTTGCCGACTACCCATCCACGGGGTGGATAGGATTTATAAAACATATTCACCAAGCATGTATCCACTACAGACACTCGCTTTATGTTCCCAATTCATTCGACTGGGAAATGGTGCTCCTTAGAAAGGAGGTGATCCAGCCGCACCTTCCGGTACGGCTACCTTGTTACGACTTCGTCCCAATCGCCGATCCCACCTTCGACAGCTCCCTCCAAAAGGTTAGGCCACTGGCTTCGGGTGTTACCGACTTTCATGACGTGACGGGCGGTGTGTACAAGGCCCGGGAACGTATTCACCGCAGCGTTGCTGATCTGCGATTACTAGCGACTCCGACTTCATGGGGTCGAGTTGCAGACCCCAATCCGAACTGAGACCAGCTTTAAGGGATTCGCTCCACCTTGCGGCTTCGCAGCCCTCTGTACTGGCCATTGTAGCATGTGTGAAGCCCTGGACATAAGGGGCATGATGACTTGACGTCATCCCCACCTTCCTCCGAGTTGACCCCGGCAGTCTCCTACGAGTCCCCGGCATTACCCGCTGGCAACATAGGACAAGGGTTGCGCTCGTTGCGGGACTTAACCCAACATCTCACGACACGAGCTGACGACAGCCATGCACCACCTGCACGCAGGCCACAAGGGAATACCTATCTCTAGATACGTCCTGCGCATGTCAAACCCAGGTAAGGTTCTTCGCGTTGCATCGAATTAATCCACATGCTCCGCCGCTTGTGCGGGCCCCCGTCAATTCCTTTGAGTTTTAGTCTTGCGACCGTACTCCCCAGGCGGGGTACTTAATGCGTTAGCTACGGCACGGATCCCAAGGAAGGAAACCCACACCTAGTACCCACCGTTTACGGCGTGGACTACCAGGGTATCTAATCCTGTTCGCTACCCACGCTTTCGCTCCTCAGCGTCAGTTACTGCCCAGAGACCCGCCTTCGCCACCGGTGTTCCTCCTGATATCTGCGCATTCCACCGCTACACCAGGAATTCCAGTCTCCCCTGCAGTACTCTAGTCTGCCCGTATCGCCCGCACGCCCACAGTTAAGCTGTGGGTTTTCACGAACAACGTGACAAACCACCTACGAGCTCTTTACGCCCAGTAATTCCGGACAACGCTCGGACCCTACGTATTACCGCGGCTGCTGGCACGTAGTTGGCCGGTCCTTCTTCTGTAGGTACCGTCACTTTCGCTTCGTCCCTACTGAAAGAGGTTTACAACCCGAAGGCCGTCATCCCTCACGCGGCGTCGCTGCATCAGGCTTGCGCCCATTGTGCAATATTCCCCACTGCTGCCTCCCGTAGGAGTCTGGGCCGTATCTCAGTCCCAGTGTGGCCGGTCACCCTCTCAGGCCGGCTACCCGTCGTCGCCTTGGTGGGCCATTACCCCACCAACAAGCTGATAGGCCGCGGGCTCATCCCACACCGCAAAAGCTTTGCACCACTCACCATGAAGTGTGTGGTCCTATCCGGTATTAGACCCAGTTTCCCAGGCTTATCCCAGAGTGCAGGGCAGATCACCCACGTGTTACTCACCCGTTCGCCACTCGAGTACCCCGAAGGGCCTTTCCGTTCGACTTGCATGTGTTAAGCACGCCGCCAGCGTTCGTCCTGAGCCAGGATCAAACTCTCCAAACAAAAATTTAATCCCGACAAAACAACTGTCAAAAGAATTGTTATCGACATAAAATGTCTATATAAACACTGACACACTATTGAGTTCTCAAACAACACATTTATTTGTTCTGGCTATGAAATTCGGGAATTTCTTTCCCTTATTCTCGCCTCCGCCCTTTCAGGCGGCTCGG